>JBAXRT010000073.1:0-14873 GCA_037131065.1 bacterium
CCGTCTACTTACAATTTCTTATGATCAGCTCTTTAGAGGTTTCAAGTCCCATCGACAGCGACTTTGTCCAGTCAGTACAGGCGCCCACCTTATCGCCCAGCTGTAACTTGACCTTTCCCCGGTTTTCATAGGCATTTGCATACCCAGGATTAAGCCTGATGGCATGATCCAGATCTTCCAGTGCCAAAGGAAATTCCTTGAGGACGATCCTGGCGGCAGCTCTGTTGTTACAAGCATTTGCATCGGTCGAATCAATCTTGATCGCTGTAGAATAATCGTTAATGGCATCCTTGAAATTTCCAAGGTAATGCTGCATCATGCCACGGTTTGTAAAGACATCCTGATAGGAGGAATCTTTCATAACAACTGAATCATAATAAATGACTGCACTTTTATAATCCTTCTTTAAAAATTTGATAGCCGCCATATAATTATGGACCATCGGGTCAGGATTTGTCGGATTTAACCCACAGGCTTTCTGAAAAGTATTAAAAGCATCATCGAAATTTTGTTTTTCATAGTACGCCACACCCAAAATGGTACACGCCTCAAAGTTTTTTGGAAGCATTTTCATGCCTTCTTTAGAAGCCACGATGGCGGAATCATACTCTTGTGACAGCAAATAAGCATAAGCAAGTTTTGTATAGGTAATAGCACTTTTATTATAGCTTAAAGATTTTCTATAATCTTTGATAGCACCTTTGTAATCCTTGCTCTCAGCTTTCTTCCCTGCTGACATAAAATACTCTCTGGCCTTCATTTTGATTGAATCTCCAGGCTTTTTTAGAACAACCTGTTGAGGATTTTTTGTCTTTACATTCCCATTATTTTTTGAACTGGAATCTGGACTTAAAGTGACTGGAATAACGGTAGTTTTTTTGTTACCGGTAGGTTTTGGATTATTCGTCTGGGATAGCCCCAGGATCGGTATAATCATGTAGCATAAAAGAACAAAAAGTGCAAAAAAACGTCTCATACTAATTTTTTGGAATATAAACTCAAATTTTATGCAAATATTGTATCATAAGCTTGGCACATCTTTCCGATGCTCCTTTTCCACCCAAAGATTCAACTATCCGGATATATCCGGCACGCATCATTTGGCGGTAGTCGTCATTGTCAAGAATTTTATTAAGTTCAGCAACAAGATTCTCTGTTGTCAACTCCTCCTGGATAAATTCTCTGACCAGAAGTTTTTCATAAATAAGGTTAACCAGAGAGATGAAAGGTACGTGCACAATCCATCTGGCAATGGCATACGATAAGGGATTTCCTTTATAACAAACTATCTGGGGAACACGCAAAAGAGCTGTTTCAAGGGTCGCGGTTCCGGAAGTAACAATTGCTGCAGCCGAATGGAGAAGCAAATCATAGGTTTGGTTGAACAAGACCCTTACAGGCAAATCATTCAGGATGCTGTTATAAAACTCCTTCGGTATGGCCGGTGCCCCTGCCACGACAAACTGGTGGTCCCCGAATCTCGACACAACCGACGACATAACCTTTAGCATGTTACCGACCTCCATCATCCTGCTTCCCGGTAGTAAGGCAATAACAGGACGGTTGTCAAGGGAATTATCTCTGAAAAACGAATCCCGGTCCGGTTCTGCTGCGCCTGTTTCGATCACATCAAGCAGCGGATGCCCCACAAAATCGACCTCAAGGCCATGTCCGGCATAAAATTTTTTCTCGAAGGGGAGGATGACGAACATCCGTTCAACCGACTTCCTTATGGTCCTAACCCGGGAAGATTTCCATGCCCAGAGCTGAGGCGATATATAGTAAAAAACCCTGATCCCGTTCCTGGAAGCAAACTTTGCAATCCTCAGATTGAATCCGGGGTAATCGACCAGGATCAGTACATCAGGTTTATAGCTTAACAGCTCCTTTTCGCAAAAACGGAGATTCCCGATTATTTTTCCGAGGTGTGTGATCACCTCCAGGAATCCCATATAGGCAAGATCGCGGTAATGTTTGACAAGAGTCCCCCCGGCTTTCTCCATGAGATCACCCCCCCAGCAGCGAAAAATTGCTGAAGGGTCGTGATTTTTCAATGCCTTCATAAGGTTAGAGGCATGTAAATCACCCGAAGCTTCACCGGCAATCAGATAATAGTGCATCAGAACCAGTTTTGCAGGGTTTGGAGGGCCTCGTTCGCTGTAAAATCAAAATGAACCGGTACAACAGCCACATAGCGGTTCTCAAGCGCCCACTGGTCAGTATCAATCCCATCTCCTATCTTCACAAAAACCCCTTTCATCCAGAAGTATTTCCGCCCGTTGGGATCCTTTCTCTCATCAAAATCTTCCTGCCATGTACCTTCCGACTGTCTGCAAACTTTTATCCCCCTGATACGGGACTCCGGCAGATCGGGGATATTTACATTCAGGCAGACACCCGGCGGCAAACCTTTTTTTATGACCTTTTCAGCGATCCGGGTGACGAATTTGTGTGAGGGCCTGAAATCAGCTTTCATACTGTAATTATTCAGTGAAAATCCAACAGAAGGAACACCAGCCATGGCACCTTCAAACACAGCTGCCATCGTTCCAGAATAGATGATATTGATAGAGGCATTGGTACCATGGTTGATCCCGGAGAAAAGAAAATCAGGACGACGTTTAAGTACCACCTTAAATGCCAGCTTAACGCAATCGGCCGGGGTTCCGCTGCAGCTGTATTCCTCATAACTCTCCTCTTTGGCAATCAGGTCCAGTCGCAGGGGGACATTGATCGTAACCGCATGTGCAGTCCCCGACTGGGGGCGATCCGGAGCGACCACAATCACGTGTCCCATTGGCCTGATAAAATCGATCAGCGACCTGATACCGGGGGCTTTTATACTGTCATCATTCGTAATGAGAATGAGTGGTTTTTTCTTCATCGGGAAAAATAAATTGAGATCCTGGGCATGGAAAAGTTGTCAAAATTATGAATAAATCCCGTAGCTTTGGGGTTTAATACAGAAAAAGACTGATGCGATTTTTGTTCCTTTTACTCTTTGTTTTTCTTGCCCTGGTTACCCAGGGGCAGAACAGGATTTTGAACCCCGGGTTCGAAGAAAAATCGGGATGCCCTTCCAGGCCGGGTCAGATATACCTTGCAAATGACTGGTTCAGTCCCAATAACGGGTCTCCCGATTATTTCAATGATTGCAGTCCTTCCCTGGAATTCGGAACTGAATTCAACAAAAAGGGAGGCAGATTGCCCCATTCTGGTCATGGTTATGCCGGTCTTCAGTTTTACAACATGAACCGGAATGAATATTATGAGTACCTCGAGACCAGTTTCGACACCGCGCTGACAGCTGGCCAGCTTTATTGCATCAACGCTTGGGTAAGCCTGGGAAATGCCTCTTATGCTTTTAATGAATTTGATGCGGTTATTTCCGTCGAGGAATTTAAAACGGTCCAGCCTGTCAAACTGAAGGTGACACATACAATCCTGAGCAACGGAAGCTATCTCACCGACAAGGAAAAATGGATGTGTATCAAGGGGGTTTATAAAGCCAGGGGGGGGGAACGTTATATTACAATTGGTCAGTTTTCCGAAAAGGATGAATACTGGAATATCCAGACCCGGTCATCCACAGACTCGATTTTCAAATCATCCTACTATTTTATCGACGATGTCACACTCGAGCAGGTATCGGAGATAACCGGCTGCTCATGCAGGCAGCCGTGATTCCTTCTAGAAATTCAGGAGATGCTCGTATAATTCCTTGACCGGAAGCCCCATAATATTGAAGTAAGATCCTTCAATCTTACTGATCCCGATATATCCTATCCACTCCTGGCAGCCATATCCCCCCGCCTTGTCGAAGGGCTGAAAGTTATCGATATAGTAGTCGATCTCTTCCATCGTAAGATCCTTGAAATGGACAACAGATGTCACATGGAAATTTACCTTTTTTTTCTTTGACTTGATACAGACCGCAGTGACTACTTCATGCCGTTTCCCCGACAGTTTCTGCAACATGATGACCGCCTCCTCATAATTCTTTGGCTTTCCAAGGATCTCGTTATTGATGCTGACAATCGTATCGGCAGCAATGATCACTGCGTGCGCGGAGAGCCGTGAGGCGTCAAAACAGTCTGCTTTCAGGTTGGCCAGAAATACTGCCACCTCCTCAGGTGTCAATCCCTGAGGATACTCCTCCCTGACATTGGAGGTTACAATCTCAAAATCAAGACCAAGTTCCTTGAGCAGATACTGCCGTCTCGGTGATTCTGAGGCCAGGATAAGTTTATAATCCTTGAGGCGTCGGTTTATCATATCTAGTTGCTGCTTATATATAAAATCTGCATGGACAAAATTCCGGCCAGCATTATGACCTTGCAAAGGTTGCTTAAAAAGTGAAACTCACCCTTTTCTCTTGCCGTAATAAGTTTTAAAAGTAAATAAAGTGTCGGAAGCTGAACAGCGATCATAAAATACCAGAATACCATGTTGAACTCAAGTCTGAAAAAGATGATCTGCCAACGGCCAAGAAAAATCATCGTGATTATTGTAAGCCCGGCAACAATCCATTTGGATCCCTTCAGCCCAAGGACAACCGGCAGAGTCCTGCATCCAAATGTTTCGTCTCCTTTCCAGTCTTCAACGTCCTTGATGATCTCCCTGATAAATGACACTAAAAATGAAAACAGGGCATAAATCAGGAAAAGCCTTGTTACCCAGCTGAAGTTTCCAACCACCAGAAGGAATCTTTCTGCATCGACCTTCAAAGTAAAAAATTCAAAAAGCCAGACGATCAGAACCACCAGCGACGAAAGAAGGGCAACGATAAGGTTCCCCCAAACAAGAAGGCTCTTATATTTTGCGGAATAGAACCAGAGCAACCCGGTAATCACGGGAAAAATCAGGCCAAAGGCAATAACCCTGACCCTGAACGCAAGATAAAAGCCCAGGATAATGGCAATCCCATTCAAAATGAGATGGAGTTTAATCGCCTGTCGCTGGGATATCAGCTTGTTTACAACCAGCTTTTCCGGTTTATTGATCTGGTCGATCTTTAGGTCAAAGTAATCATTGATGACGTAGCCCCCGATGGTGATCAGGACAGTTGTGAGGACAAGGATCGAGAAGTCGAGGACACCCGATAGCTGATCGCTGTCTCCCTGGTAAAGGAAAGGAACCAGAATACTGTACCTCAGCAAAAACTGTGTAAGGATGATCAGCAGGATATTAGGCAACCTGATCAGCTGCGCAATCGATTTTAATTTTGCTGTTATATCAGTCCCTGCCATATAAGGTTGTTATTTTCCTTTTCTTTTTCCTTTTTCACTTACCAGTGGTAAGCATCATCATTCATCCATTTCCCCTGAACTTTCAGTACCTGTTCAATTACATCACGCACACAGCCTTTGCCTCCGGGGAAATGGGATATGTACTTTGCAACCGATTTTATCTCTTCTGCAGCATCAGACGGGCAGGTCGAAACGCCAGCCTCGAGCATCAGTGCATAGTCAGGGATATCATCACCCATAAACAGGACCTGTGAAGCGGACAGATTATGCTTTTCAAGGTATTCGTGATAAACTGTAATCTTGTTTTCAACTCCCAGGAACAGATCGGTCACCATAACGGCATTCATCCGGTGTATCATGGAAGCGGAGTGTGCCCCGGAAATCACAGCAACCCGGTAACCTTTTTTAATGGCCAGCTGAAGGGCATACCCGTCTTTGACGTTGGATATCCGGTAGGCTTCCCCGTCGCTGGTCATGATCACACTACCATCGGTCATGACACCATCATAATCAAAAATGAATGTATTAATATGCCTGAGTAACTCTTTATAATTGGCCATGAAGTCTTTTATATTTAATGATATTTTGGGTGATGATATCGTAAAGTTCAACAAAGTCCGGAAAATCTTTCAACAGTTGCCTTTGGCTTTCCAGCACCTTGTGATCGCCACGGATCGCTGGTCCAGTCTGGTTTTTAAAGACTGATCCCCCTCTGGCATTCAATGCTGTCTGCCCGATGATCGGCTCCAGAAGGGAGAAAGGAATCCCGTGGCTTTTCAGAATCTCCTCAGCTGCCGTGTACATGAAATTTGTGAAGTTATTGGCTAACACAGCAGTAAGGTGAAGAATTCTCCGTTTTTCACTGTTTATCCGGTGAACCTTCCCGGAAATTTTATTTGCAAGTTCCATGAGTTGCCTTCTGCTTTCAGGATTGTTAGCTTCAACACACAACGGAATGTCGTAAAAAGAAACCTGGTTCCTGATTGAAAAAGTCTGCAGCGGGTAAAAAACTCCATAATGTGAAGCATACGGACCCAAGATCTCCATCGGGAGGGATCCCGAGCAATGGGCAATCAGACTGTCGCCTGGTTTGAGTATCTTTGCCACTGTTTCAATGGCAGAATCAGAAACAGAGAGAATATACAGATCTGCCCCGGTGAAAATTTTATCCTGTCCTGATGCGAATTCAGCACCAATATCTTTGGCAAGTTTTTTACCTTTGGAGGGAAGACGGTCAAAAACCTGGGACACCTTTATGCCATTTGCCTTAAAAACCCTTGCCAGATGCGTACCTAAGTTTCCGGCGCCAAGGATCACTACTTCGGAAATGGCATGTCCTGTCATGAAAAATTTTTCTAAAAGTACAAAATATATGAAACTACCTTTGTAATTTACGTATTGATATCCCGTTTATAAGAAAAGTAATCAAATGAAAAACCTTGTTTTTGTATTGACAATCGTGCTCACTATGGCACTCTCCGACGGTTACAGCCAGAACCGGTCGATCAATTTTAATGAAAATTCCTGGTCCGAGATCCAGGCGTTGGCAAAAAAGGAAAACAAAATGATTTTCCTGGACGCCTTTGCAAGCTGGTGTGGACCATGTAAATGGATGGCTGCCAACATTTTCACCAACGATACCGTCGCGGATTACTATAACAAGACCTTCATTTGTGCCAAGATCGATATGGAAAAGGGAGAGGGGGTTACCTTGTCGGAAAAATACCAGGTACGGGCATACCCGACCCTGTTGTTCATCGACACCGCCGGGAACATGGTTCACAAAAAGGTTGGCTCTGCAAGAAAAATTCAAGACTATATTGATCTGGGGATCAAGGCGCAGGATCCGGAAAAAAGGCTCTCAGCCACATTAAAAAAATATGAATCCGGTTCACTCGATCCGGCATTCATCTATCTGCTTGTAGGAAATATGGAGGAAGCATATATGCCGGTTGACGAACCTCTCCGCAAATATTTCGCAACACTAAAAAATGAAGATTTGGTCAAAAGGGAAAACTGGAAAATTATTTACAGGTTTTGCGACGATATGAATTCACCTGAATTCAAATACCTGATAAGTCATGAAAATGATTTTATCAACCATTACACCAAAGATTCGGTCCAGTCAATGATTTACCAAGTCTATTCATATGAATTGAATAAATTATTCAGGACCAGACCATTCCAGCAGGCTGCCTGGGACAATCTGATCGTACAGATAAAATCATCGGGTTTTTCCGGGGCAAACATGGTGGTTCTTGATGCACAGCTTAACCTGCTGGCTTCTAGGCGCGACACCACAAAACTCATCGAACTGGCGCTGAAAGAGGTAAATCCTGTCTACTGGAACGATTACTCCAAACTTAATAACGTTGCCTGGCAGGTCTTCACGATGACAAAGGATAAATCGATCCTCACAAGGGCAGCAGAATGGGCAAAGCGGTCTGTGGAACTGAAGGATGAGCCTTCAAACAATGACACGTATGCATCCATCCTTTTCAGGCTTGGAAAAAAAGATGAAGCCATTGCTGTTGAAAAGAAAGCCATCGAACTGGCAAAAAAAATGAAAATGCCTTTCGCGAATTACGAGGAGGCATTAACAAAGATGCAATCGGGTAAATAAATTCAGTAATCAGGCCTGAGCCGTGGGGACCGGAAAATTAAAGGGGGGCTCTCCTTCTACATCCTTTATTTCACCGTGAACCGATTCGAATTTGGATATATTCTCCTTGAGCGCCTTGAATAATCGTTTGGCATGCTGGGGAGTGAGAATGATCCTTGATTTTACCTTTGCCTTTGGCATCCCCGGCATCATCTTTACAAAATCAATGATAAATTCTGCCGGGGAATGGGTGATAATCGCAAGGTTTGAATAGATTCCCTCGCCTACTTCGTCCGAGATCTCGATATTAATCTGGCTACCCGGATTCTTTTTATCCTGCATATAATGCTGTTTAATCTTCTTCTTTTGAGGCCATCAATGTTTCATACTCTTCCTTGCTGCCCACAATCAGATTTTCATATTCACGCAAACCTGTTCCGGCCGGGATCAGATGACCCACGATCACATTCTCCTTCAGACCCATCAGTTCATCCTGGCGTGCATTGATTGCTGCCTGTGTAAGGACTTTTGTGGTCTCCTGGAATGATGCAGCTGAGATCCAGCTCTTGGTCTGCAAAGAAGCGCGGGTAATACCCTGAAGTATCTGGAAGGCAGTGGCTGGTTTTGCATCCCTTGCCTCGACAAGTTTCTTATCCTTCCTCTTCAGCATGGAGTTCTCATCCCTCAGTTTCCTGGCGCTGATGATCTGTCCTGCCTTAAAGCTCGGCGAATCCCCGGGATCTTCCACGACTTTCTTTCCATAGATCCAGTCGTTCTCATCCTGGAAATCGATCTTATTGACCAGTTCACCTTCAAGGAAACGTGAATCACCCGGATCCTCGACTTCAACCTTACGCATCATCTGGCGGACGATCGTCTCAAAGTGCTTATCGTTAATCTTAACACCCTGGAGACGATAGACCTCCTGGATCTCATTCACAATATATTCCTGGACCTTCATCGGACCCTTGATTGCAAGGATATCGCTGGGTGTAAGCGCTCCGTCAGAAAGGGCTGTTCCTGCTTTTACATAGTCATTCTCCTGAGCTAGGATCTGCTTGCTGGTCGGGATGAGGTAACGCTTTTCCTCTCCCGATTTCGAGGTGATGATAACCTCCCTGTTTCCACGCTTCAGTTTCTTGGCAAAAGAGACGACGCCGTCGATTTCGGATACGATAGCCGGATCCGACGGGTTACGGGCTTCAAAGAGCTCTGTAACACGGGGCAGACCTCCGGTGATGTCACCGGCTTTTCCGATGGCCCTTGGAATTTTGACCAGGATCTCACCGGCCTTGATTTTCACTCCATCCTCAATGATGATGTGGGCACCAACAGGAATATCATAGGTCTTGACGATCTCGCCTGAAGCCGATAGAATATTAATGGCAGGATTTTTTGCCTTCTGGCGTGATTCAACAACCACCTTTTCGTGGTAACCGGTCTGTTCGTCCGATTCAACCCTGAAGGTCACCCCTTCAATAATGTTTTCGAAACTTACCTTACCGGCTATCTCTGAAAGGATCACGGCATTGTATGGATCCCAGTCACTGATAAGCACACCCTTCTTCACTTCATCCTCATTTTTGAAATAGAGACGGGCTCCGTATGGTATATGGGCAGAGGTAAGAGCAATTCTTGTCTTCTTATCGACAATACGCATCTCGGCTGAACGCCCGATAACGATGTTGGTCTTCTCCCCGGATGTGCTAACATATTCAACTGCGCGAAGCTCATCGATTTCAAGAACACCATCGTATTTGGCTTCAATACGCGATGCACTGGCAATGTTCACACCGGCAACACCCCCTACGTGGAAAGTACGAAGTGTAAGCTGCGTACCGGGCTCACCGATCGACTGTGCCGCTATGACACCAACGGCCTCACCACGCTGAACCATCTGGCCGGTAGCAAGGTTACGTCCGTAACACTTGGCACATACGCCTTTCTTTGATTCACATGTCAAAACCGAACGGATCTCGATTCCCTCCAGCGGGGAGTTTTCAATAACATCAGCGATCTCCTCTGTGATCTCTTTACCTGCTGAGATGATCAGTTCCCCTTTCTGGGGATGATAAATGTCATGCAGGGCGACGCGTCCAAGTATTCGGTCATAAAGCGATTCGACCACCTCTTCCTGCTTCTTCAGTGAGGTAATGGTCAGGCCCCTCAGGGTTCCGCAGTCCTCTTCTGAAATAATGACATCCTGGGAAACATCGACCAGACGGCGGGTAAGGTACCCGGCATCAGCAGTCTTGAGAGCGGTATCGGCCAAACCCTTACGGGCACCGTGCGTAGAAATAAAGTACTCAAGTACCGACAATCCTTCCTTGAAGTTGGCAAGGATGGGGTTCTCAATGATCTCACCACCTGAGGCTCCTGATTTCTGAGGCTTCGCCATCAGTCCGCGCATACCGCTCAACTGGCGGATCTGCTCTTTCGAGCCACGGGCCCCTGAATCCAGCATCATATAAACCGGGTTGAATCCCTGCTTATCTTTTGATAACTGGTTCATGAGCATGACGGTAAGCTGTGAATTGGCATGGGTCCAGATATCGATGATCTGGTTATATCTTTCGTTGTTGGTGATGAAGCCCATGTTGTAGTTATTGACTACTTCATCGACTTCTGCGCCAGCGTCGGCAACAAGTTTCTCTTTTAATTCGGGAACAATGACATCGTCAAGGTTAAAGGATAATCCACCCCTGAATGCCAGGCGGAATCCAAGATCCTTGATATCGTCCAGGAACTTGGCAGTCTTGGCTGTCCCGGTCTTTTTCAGGATGGAACCGATGATGTCACGCAGTGATTTCTTGGTCAGCAATTGGTTTATATACCCGTATTCTACGGGAACAACCTGGTTGAATAAAATACGGCCAGTCGTAGTCTCGATCATTTTAGTCACCTTCTGCCCGTTCTCCATGGTAGTGATCCGAACCTTAATAAAGGCATGCAGATCAATCACATTTTCATTGTAGGCAATGATTACCTCTTCAGGGGAATAGAAGGTCATTCCTTCACCCCTGACCTTCAGGCTGGCTTCGTTTTTTCTCCCTTTGGTCATATAATACAACCCTAGTACCATGTCCTGGGAGGGAACAGTGATCGGTGCCCCGTTAGCAGGATTCAGGATGTTATGTGAGGCCAGCATCAGCAGCTGGGCCTCCAGGATTGCTGCATTTCCAAGCGGTACATGCACGGCCATCTGGTCACCATCGAAGTCGGCATTGAAAGCCGTACAAACGAGCGGGTGAAGCTGAATGGCTTTGCCTTCAATAAGTTTAGGCTGGAACGCCTGGATACCCAGACGGTGAAGGGTGGGTGCACGATTGAGGAGCACCGGGTGTCCCTTAAGGATGTTTTCCAGGATATCCCACACGACCGGATCCTTGCGGTCAACGATCTTTTTAGCAGACTTCACGGTCTTGACAATCCCTCTTTCAAGCATTTTCCGGATGATGAACGGCTTGAAGAGTTCCGATGCCATGTCCTTGGGAAGCCCGCATTCATTCAATTTCAGTTCAGGACCGACCACGATGACCGAACGACCAGAGTAGTCAACCCTCTTACCAAGCAGGTTCTGACGGAAACGGCCCTGTTTTCCTTTCAGACTGTCGCTCAATGATTTCAGTGCACGGTTCGATTCGGTTTTAACCGCGCTGGCCTTGCGTGAGTTATCAAAGAGTGAGTCAACAGCTTCCTGTAACATACGTTTCTCATTTCTGAGGATCACATCGGGAGCCTTGATCTCGATAAGTCTTTTTAGACGGTTATTACGGATGATGACCCTTCGATAGAGGTCATTCAGGTCGGAAGTGGCAAACCGGCCGCCATCCAGAGGGACTAAAGGCCTGAGTTCGGGAGGAATAACAGGCACAACCTTGACGATCATCCATTCAGGCCTGTTTTCAAGACGTTTCTGTGCATCACGGAACGATTCGAACACCTGCAGCCTCTTCAAGGCTTCGGCCTTACGCTGCTGAGAAGTTTCCGTGTTTGCTTTGTACCTCAGGTCATAACTCTCTTTATCCAGGTCGATGCGGGAAAGCAGTTCAGCCAAAGCTTCTGCCCCCATCTTGGCAATGAACTTATTCGGATCCTGGTCATCAAGATATTGGTTTTCCTGGGGAAGTTTTTCCATGATATCGAAGTACTCCTCCTCGGAAAGGAAATCAAGGTAGTTCAGGCCGTCGGCCTGCTTAATACCGGGCTGGATAACGACGTACTTTTCATAATAAATGATCGTCTCCAGCTTCTTTGTAGGCAATCCAAGCAGTGAACCGATTTTGTTCGGTAACGAGCGGAAGAACCAGATATGGGCAACAGGAACAACCAGCTGTATATGCCCCATGCGCTCACGCCGTACCTTTTTCTCAGTCACTTCAACCCCACAACGGTCACAAACGATCCCTTTGTACCGGATACGTTTGTACTTTCCGCAATGACATTCCCAGTCCTTGACAGGCCCGAAGATCCTTTCGCAGAACAAACCATCCCTTTCGGGTTTATAAGTCCTGTAATTGATTGTTTCGGGCTTGAGAACTTCACCACTCGACATTTCGAGTATCTTTTCAGGCGAAGCCAGACTGATGGTAATCCTGGAAAAGCTGCTGTTAACCTGACCGTCTTTTCTGTAAGCCATATTGTTTTATTTGTCGATTGAAAACGAAATCAAAAATATCATCCCCAAATATGGGTGTGTATCATCAGTCGAATGAAAGGTTCAGTCCAAGTCCCCTCAATTCATGGATAAGTACGTTAAATGATTCAGGAATTCCGGGGGTTGGCATGCTCTCGCCTTTGACGATGGTTTCATATGCTTTAGCGCGTCCGATCACATCATCAGATTTGACTGTCTGAATTTCGAGCAGAATATTCGCGGCACCGAAGGCTTCAAGAGCCCAGACTTCCATTTCCCCAAAACGCTGGCCGCCGAACTGGGCTTTGCCGCCAAGAGGCTGCTGCGTAATGAGAGAGTATGGACCGATAGACCTGGCGTGCATCTTGTCATCGACCATGTGATGGAGTTTCATCATGTAGATGTACCCAACCGTAGTCGGCTGATCAAAACGTTCACCGGTAAGCCCGTCATGGAGGTAAACTTTTCCGTTCCTGGGCAAACCTGCCTTTTCAAGATAATCGTTTATCTGGTTGATAGTGGCACCGTCGAAGATCGGTGTTGTAAAACTCAGCCCGAGCTTTTTACCTGCCCAGCTGAGAATCGTTTCATAAATCTGTCCGAGGTTCATACGGGAAGGTACACCCAGCGGGTTCAATACGACATCGACCGGTGTTCCGTCCTTAAGGAATGGCATATCTTCCTCACGAACGATCCTGGCGACAATCCCTTTGTTTCCGTGCCGTCCGGCCATCTTGTCACCAACCTTCAGTTTCCTTTTCTTAGCGATATAGACCTTGGCCATCTGAACAATTCCAGCGGGAAGATCATCACCCACAACTGCAACGAATTTTTTGCGGTTGTGAACGCCCATGACCTCCTTGTATTTTATTATATAGTTGTGGATCAGATTTTTGACAAGTTCATTTTTATCTTTATCTGTGGTCCACTTGTTGGGATTGACATTGATATAATCGAGGTCAATAAGGTTCTTAGAGTTGAATTTTGCACCCTTAGCGATCACCTCCTGTTTGAAATTATTGAAGACACCCTGTGAAACTTTACCATTCACAAGCACATTCAGCTTCTCCACCAGTTTTGACTTCAGTTTGTCAACCTCTTTCTGGTATTCATCATCCAGCTTCTTGAGTTCATCTTTCTCCTTAACCTTGGCTTTCCGATCCTTGATTACACGTGAGAAGAGCTTTTTCTCAATAACCACGCCTTTCATGGAAGGAGGCGCCTTGAGGGATGCATCTTTCACATCACCGGCCTTATCACCGAAAATAGCCCTCAGGAGCTTCTCTTCCGGAGTGGGGTCGCTTTCACCTTTCGGGGTAATTTTCCCAATCAGGATATCACCTTCATTGACTTCAGCCCCGATACGGATCAGACCATTCTCATCCAGATCTTTCGTAGCTTCGGCACTGACATTGGGAATATCACTTGTCAACTCTTCAACACCGCGTTTGGTATCACGCACTTCAAGAGTAAACTCCTCGATGTGAATGGAGGTAAAGATGTCTTCTTTAACGACTTTCTCTGAGATGACGATGGCATCCTCGAAATTATAACCTTTCCAGGGCATAAAGGCCACCATCAGGTTCCTTCCGAGAGCAAGCTCACCATCTTTGGTAGCATACCCCTCCGACAGAACCTGTCCCTTGGTCACCTTATCTCCTTTTCGTACGATCGGGCGAAGGTTGACACAGGTATTCTGGTTCGTCCGTGCGAATTTTGTAAGATTGTACCGTTTTGTATCATCCTCAAAACTTACAAGGCGTTCTTTATCATCACGCTTATAGCGGATAATGATCTCATTGGCATCGACATATTCAACCACACCGTCGGCGTCCGCATTGATAAGCACACGGGAATCCTTGGCAACAATGCTTTCGATGCCCGTTCCAACGATGACTGCCTCCGGGTTGAGCAATGGCACAGCCTGGCGCATCATGTTCGATCCCATCAGGGCACGGTTTGCATCATCGTGCTCGAGGAAGGGGATCAGCGATGCAGCGATAGAAGCGATCTGGTTCGGCGCAATATCGATCATATCGACCTGTGTTTTATCGATGATGGGATAATCGGCCAGGTACCGGACCTTAACCTTATCGGTCGAGATGGATCCTTTATTATCCATAGGGGTGCTTGCCTGGGCAATGATCTTGTGTTCCTCCTCTTCGGCTGTCAGATAGAGAGGCTCGGCGTCAAGAGAAACATGACCGTTTACTACCTTATGGTACGGAGTCTCAATAAAACCAAGCTTGTCGATCTTTGCATAGACGCACAACGAGGAGATCAGACCGATGTTTGGACCTTCAGGGGTTTCAATAGTGCAAAGACGTCCGTAATGGGTATAATGAACGTCGCGCACCTCAAAACCTGCACGCTCTCCAGAAAGACC
>JBAXRT010000074.1:0-14792 GCA_037131065.1 bacterium
TACGTACTTTTTTTCTTTAGCTTGATTTGCCATGGTTTACAGTGTTTTGGTTTATCGAAAATTTAAGTGTGCAAATTTACAGGAATTTTTGCTTTCTGCAACCTGAAGGGTATCTATTTTGGTAGAAACAATTTCAATTTCCGATTGGACGATTGACGATTGACGATTTGATTGTTTGATTTACGATTTTGGATTGATAAATCCGGATAATCGTCAATCCACAATCGTCCAATTCAATCGTAAATCTAAAATCGAATCAATCGTAAATTGAAATCTTCCCAATATTCCCCATGTTCCAGAGGATCCACTGCTGGCGGCCGATCAGGTAACCGGAAGGGGAGGAGGGATTTGATTTGAGCGGGCTTGGCAGGCATGCTGCGATCAGTGCAGATTCACCTCGGCTGAGTTTCGAGGCAGGCTTGCCGAAGTATGTCTCTGCAGCTGCCTGGGCGCCATAAATACCTTTTCCCATCTCGACCACATTCAGATAAACCTCCAGGATCCGCTTCTTGCTCCAGAAGAATTCGATCAGAACGGTGAAATAGACCTCGAACCCCTTTCGTACCCAGGACCGCTGGGGCCAGAGAAAAACATTCTTGGCTGTCTGTTGGGAGATAGTGCTTGCCCCCCTGACCCTCTTACCCCCTTTCCGTTCATTATACTCCTTTGCCTTCTCAATGGCATCAAGGTCAAAGCCGTGATGCTCCATAAACCGGTTGTCTTCGGAGGCGATCACCGCCAGCGGAAGATCCGGGGAGATATCCCCGATCGATACCCAATCCTTTTTGAACTTCATTGATTGCCCGTCGAACAACTGCTGCGATGACCTGATGACCATGAGAGGGGTCACTGGAGGATTGACAAATTTGTAAAGCAGGACCATGAAGATGGATGACGCAAAAAAGATGATTGCGGCATACTTCACGATCTTCAGGACGGGAAGAAGCCATTTTTTCACCGGTGGCTATTTTTTACCGGAGATGTATCGTTCAAGATCATCCTTTGATTTCTGGCTGTGGAGTTCATCGGTCACTTCGGAATAATTCTCCGGGTCATAAACAAAGTCATAGGCAAATTTTGCAAGACTCAGACGTGAGCTTTCAAGGTCGAAAATGTACATGGCCTGCTTTACCTGCGAAGAAAGCAGACAGTGCGATTCCACCATCTTCTTTGCAGAGCTGAGCTGTGATCCTTCAAATGGCTGTGAACTGACGGCAGCCAGGGCGATGTTGAAATCAACCTCGTTCATCGGATTGTTGCATATCTTGCTTTTGTCGGATGCAGGAGGCTCGTTTTTTGGAGCTGGTTTTGCCGGTTTGGCTTCGGCCTCTAAATCAGACCATTCTGAAGTGGTGGTCTCCAGAACATAAACACCCTTTGCATTCTGACCTACCTTGCAATAGAGAATACTCCCCATCTTATTAAAGACACTTTTATTGATCTCTGGGATTGCCGTATCATCAAACACTACCCTCACTTTGAACGAGGGTCCCCCGGGGCGGTCACACTCCACGCGGGCTGCAGGCTCCTGATTTTGCTTACCGCTTGCGAGGTAGAGGGTGAACTTTTCCCCTTTAGGGGCAAACATGACAAGTGTTCCGAACTGTGCATAGGATCCTGCTGTGACGGTCACTAGAAGGATAAGAAGGAATGAACGAAGAGATCTCATATGTTTTTTTTTGAAAATTTCGTGCAAAGATAATGAATTCATCTGTTCTGCCCCGATGACCATGGCTCCGGTGAAGAATCTGGGCGAATTGCTTGTAGTTTCGGCTGGTTTTGCTAATTTTGTCAATCCAAAACTTCCCCCGTTATGAGCAATTTTATCGGCATCCGTCACGAGGATAAATACGCCAGCGAGCGTCGTTCACCTCTCACTCCGAAACACATTGAGTGGCTGGTTAAACACAAGAAACTGGATTTCGTGATCCAGTCCTCAGATAAACGAATTTTTACCGATGATGAATATTCCCATGCCGGCGCAAAGATTTCAAAAGACCTGAAAAAATGCTCTGTTATCTTCGGTGTGAAAGAAATCCCGGAAGCAACCTTCGAGCTGGGAAAAACCTATGTGTTCTTTGCCCATGTGATCAAAGGACAGCCCAGGAACATGTCAATGCTGAAACGCATGATGGAATTAAAGTGTAACCTCATCGATTACGAAAAAGTAGTGGATGAACAAGGCAAACGTCTCATCTTTTTCGGACGATACGCGGGTATGGCAGGCATGATCAACTCTCTCTGGGCGCTCGGCCTCAGGCTAAAGGATTATGGTTACAACTCCATCCTGGCACGGTTAAAGCAGGCCCACCAGTACAATTCCCTCAATGATGCCAAAGATGATATTTCCGGTATTGGTCAGCTCGTTGCCGAAAATGGCATTCCACATGAATTGAGGCCTTTCGTGATCGGCTTTACAGGCTATGGAAATGTTTCCCAAGGCGCACAGGAGATCTGCGGTTTATTGCCGGTCAAGGAGATCTCTCCTGAAAAGTTGCTCGGGCTCAGCCACAGGAAAAATATTCCTGATAACATCATCTATAAAGTGATCTTTAAAGAGGAAGACCTTTTTGAGCATTGTCTGGGTCATCCATTCGACCTGCATGATTATTATGCAAATCCTCAGGATTACCAGTCGAAATTCGAAATGTACATTCCCCATCTCTCCATGATGATCAACTGCATCTATTGGGATAAAAGGTACCCGAAACTGGTTACGAAGGAATACCTGAAAAAAGCCTTCTCCAAGGGCCGACCCAAACTGAATGTAATTGGTGATATAAGCTGCGACGTGGAAGGTTCCGTGGAATGTACGCTCACCCCCACCGAGATCGAGGACCCGCTGTTTGTCTATGATCCGTCAGCTGAAACCATCCGAATGGGTCACACCGGTAAGGGAATGCTGGTCATGGCTGTGGATATTCTTCCGGCCGAATTGCCGCGCGATGCTTCCTTCGGCTTTGGCGATGTGCTCGTCAATTTCGTAAAACCCATTGCTGATGCGGATTTTGATGAAAATTTCGAAGATCTAGACCTGCCCCGGCCCATTAAAAAGGGACTGATCCTGCATAAAGGACAGCTTACTCCCGAGTATGAATATCTGGAGGAATTCCTGAAATAATTACGAGTGACGATTTACGAGTGACGAATGGATTTTAGATTTTGAATTTGAATATTACCCTGTTACCAATATCCAATGACTGCCTACTGCCTACTACCTACTGCCTACTGTCTACTGCCTGCTGCCTACTGCCTACTGCCTACTGCCTACTGCCTACTACCTACTACCTACTGCCTACTGCCTACTTGTAAACTAAAAAAACTAACCCATGAAAAAAGTGCTTATCCTCGGTTCCGGCCTCGTAGCCAAGCCGATCATTCAATACCTGCTTCAGAAGAACTACCTTGTAACAGTTGCCTCCAACACCCTCGACCGCTCAGAGGCAATGATCGCGGGCCATCCAAACGGGAAATCGGTTTTCTGGGAAGCCTCCGACGAAAATTCACTTAGTACCCTGGTAGAACTTCATGATCTCACCGTAAGCCTCCTTCCCTATGTTTTTCATGTCATGGTTGCAAAGCACTGCATCCGGCACAGGAAAAACATGGTCACCACATCCTATGTAAAGCCTGAGATGAAAGCCCTCGATGAGGAGGCACGGAGATCAGGCATCATCATCCTGAACGAATGCGGGCTGGATCCCGGTATCGACCACATGTCGGCGATGCGCATCATCGACAATGTCCATGAAAAGGAGGGCGCTGTCCTTGAATTCTATTCGATCTGCGGGGCCCTGCCTGCTCCGGAAGCAGCAAGCAATCCCTTTAGGTATAAATTCTCATGGAGTCCCAAAGGAGTTATCATGGCCGGGAACAACGACGCCCGGTTCCTCCGTCACGGAGAGATCGTTGAGCTGAATACAAAGGATCTCTTCAAAAACCCCTTCCATGTGGTCTTTCCCGAAGTGGGGATCCTTGATGTCTATCCCAACCGCGACTCGATGGCATATAAGGAGATTTATGGCATTCCCGAGGCCCGAACCCTCTACCGCGGAACCTTCCGATACCCGGGTTGGTGCGAAACACTCGATGTGATGAAGAGACTATCACTCATCTCGAACGATATATTCGATATGACAGGGATGACTTATCCCGACATGGTCCGGCATCAGTTAGAAGTCGGCAGTCGGCAGTCGGCAGTCGGCAGTCTGCGACATGAAGTTGCCGTTCATCTTGGAATTCCGGAATCGGCTCATGCACTGGAAGCGATGCAATGGCTTGGTCTTTTTGATGAGATCCAGATGAACCGGGGAGTTGATTCAACATTTGAGGTTACCTCTGACCTGATGATCGCAAAAATGGAACTTGGCCGCGAAGAGCGGGATATGGTCGCACTGCAGCACACTTTTCTGGCTGCATACTCCGACGGAAGAAAGGAGGTGATCCGCTCAAGGATGCTTGACTTCGGAACCCTTGCAACCGATACATCTATTGCCAGAACCGTTGCGCTGCCTGCAGCTATCGGGGTCGAAATGATCCTCAGGGAAGAGATAAAAGTAAAAGGAGTCCATATCCCCGTGATCCCGGAAATTTACAACCCCATCCTGCATCAGCTCGAGTCGCTGGGTATCCGGATGACCGAGGAGTATGGATTACCATTAACCGACAACATATCATAGTAAAGACGCACCGCGGTGCGTCTCCTGACAAGATACCACACAACACAACTGAGATCTATGGGAATAGGAGAGATTATCGTCACCATCATCATCATCATCGTGCTCTTTGCCGTCTTCAGTATGAGAAAGAAATCGGCAGGAACGGAACCAGGACCTTCCGGTAATAAGGAAAATGAAAAGTCAAACCACCAACCCGGAGGCTCGTTCTTCGGTGGCGGCGGTCGCTATGGCAAGTGGGTTGGGGGAGGACTTGGCTGGGTCTTTGGCGGTCCCATCGGGGCGATCCTTGGACTGGCCCTCGGATCGATGTTCGACGGGATGAACAGTGGAAAGTTTGCCTACCAGGGAACCCCGCGCGGAGATTTCTCCATGAGCCTGCTCGTCCTCTCCGCGGCAGTGATGAAAGCCGATAATAAAATCGTCAGATCGGAGCTTGATTATATCAGGAATTTCTTTATTGCACAGTTCGGCCAGGAGGAGGCCGGCCGGCTGATCCTTATGCTCCGAGAGATCCTGAAACAGGAGATCAATGTGGAGGAGGTCAGTACTCAGGTCGGTCAGTATACCGATTACCCCGTCAGGCTTCAGCTGGTACACTATCTCTTCGGGATTGCCGCTGCCGACGGACTGTATCATCCCGATGAAGTTGATATGATAGGAACGATCTGCGGATACATGGGGGTCTCTTCCGCCGATTTCAACTCCATCAAAGCCATGTTCGTAAAAAGCACAGGCTGGGCCTACGATGTGCTAGAAATCACCTCATCGGCCACCGATGATGAGGTTAAGAAGTCTTACCGTGAAATGGCGAAAAAACATCATCCTGATAAGGTTGCCAATCTCGGAGAGGATATAAAACGGGCCGCCACCGAAAAGTTCCAGAAGATTAACGCGGCCTACGAAGAGATCAAGAAGCTGCGGGGTATGAATTAAGTCGGCAGTTAGTAGTTAGCAGTCATTCGTCACTCGTCATTCGTCGAGTTCTTCAAAGGTCAGATCCATCAACTCGTAGTCTTCCCACCCTTTGAAGTCGAAATGCCACCATTCGTCCGGGTAGACGGTAAATCCACGGGCGTTCATGACATCGATCAGTATCTTTCGATTCTTTAATGCCTTCTCAGGAAGATCCATCCAGGTCGGACTTGCTTTTTTGGTAAAATCATCATAAGGGGTCGGCATCTCGAGCTCTTTGCCGCTCTTCAGGTCTGTGAGGCTTAAGTCGACGGCACAGCCCCGGTTGTGACGGGAACCTTTCCATGGTGCTGCAACAAAGACGGTATCGTGCATGACATTATAAAAAAGCAGGGTGGCGGTATAAGGACGGTAGGCATCAAAAACCTTTAATCCCAATCCTTTTTTTTCAAGATCCTTCTGAACCTGTGCAAGCGCCCTGGCCACGGGGAGCCTGGTAAAGGCCCTGGCAGAGGCATAGATCCTGGCGTGTGTGAAGTTATCCGTAGAGGCATATCGGATGTCGAGCCTGATCGCGGGAACGACCTGAACAAGTTCGACAAGTTTTTTCAGGCTGTCGGAATGCACAAGGCTGTCGTAGGATTGGATGGTTGAAATTATCTTCAGTCTGTAGGGATTTTCTTTAACGGTTTGGGCATGAATGTTTTGAAGGAAAAACAAGAGTGCTATGACCGTAACCATTTTAATTTTCAGCAGAAACCTCATATCTTCGTCATTGGATTATTCATTACAAAGATCGAAAATCCCATACAGAATCAATAATGGAAAGACTTTTATTTACTCCTTTACAACTTGGTCATCTCACGCTCCGGAACCGCTCCATACGTTCGGCAGCCTTTGAGGGGATGTGCCCCGGCAACAACGTTTCCGAAGATCTGATCCGTTATCATCAATCGGTCTCTAAAGGAGGGGTAGCCATGACCACGGTTGCGTATGCGGCTGTCTCCCAAAGCGGTCTCTCCTTCGAACACCAGTTGTGGCTGAGGAGAGAGATTATCCCCGAACTGAAAAAGCTGACGGATGCTGTTCACCGTGAGGGCGCTGCTGCCGCCATCCAGATCGGACATTGCGGGCTCATGGCAAAAAAAACGGTCTCCGGTGGTGTTTGTTTTTCTCCAAGCGGAGGATTCAACCTGTATGGCCCGACCTGGCCACGGAAAATTACTCATGAGGAGATTGTTTCAGTCGTAAAGGATTTCGGCCATGCAGTACACATCGCCCGGGAAGCCGGGTTCGATGCTGTTGAGGTTCATGCCGGGCATGGTTACCTGATAAGCCAGTTTCTCTCTTCTTACACAAATAAAAGGAGAGATCAGTACGGAGGGCCGTTTGAGAACCGGAGCCGCTTCATGGTGGAGGTGATCCGGGAGGTTATGAAGGCGGCCGGCAACGACATTGCCGTACTTGTCAAGATGAACCTGAGGGATGGATTCCGCGGAGGGATGGAAGTGGACGAATCTATCAGGGTCGCCAGGATACTCGAGTCAGAGGGAGTCCATGCACTCGTGCTGAGCGGAGGTTTCGTGTGCAGGGCTCCAATGTATGTGATGCGCGGGCGGATGCCGGTGGAAGTTATGTCTCATTACATGAAGGAGAAGTGGCTGAGCCCCTGGATCCGCTGGTTTGGTGAGTGGCTCATCCACCCTCAACCCTTTACCGAAAAATATTTTCTCGAGGATGCCATGAAGATCAGGAAAGAGGTGAAACTTCCGCTTGTGTATGTAGGGGGCATGGTATCCCTGGCTGGAATCGAACAGGTGCTGGCGGAGGGCTTTGAATTTGTCCAGATCGCCAGGGCACTCATCAATGATCCGGAGTTCATAAACAAACTGAGATCCGGCGAGATTGAAAAATCAGGTTGCCGGCATGCCAATTACTGCATAGCCGTTATGTATTCTGGCAAAATGGCCTGCTATCAGCATGAAAAGGATTTACCGGAGAAATGGGAAAGGCTTTTCATGCAGGGAGTAGAATGAAAGAAATCATGGCCGTGATTAAATTTTTGTGCTATTTTTGATTTAGTGAATATTTCTGCCAATGGAGAAATCGTACTCACTCATATTCTCATTCTTTTTTGTTTTTATAACGGTCCATGCACAGCCGACCATACCGGCAGAACAGGAAAGCGATCCCGTGATCCTTGATAAGATTGAAAAATGGAGGGACCTGAAATTCGGCCTGCTGATGCATTGGGGTACATACAGCCAGTGGGGCATCGTTGAATCCTGGTCGCTTTGTTCGGAAGATGAGCCATGGTGCAGTAGAAGCATGAAAAACTACGTTGACTACTGCAGGGCATACACAAGGCTTAAGGATACTTTCAACCCTGTTAAATTCGATCCGGGGCCATGGGCAGAGGCAGCAAAATACGCCGGGATGAAATATGTGGTCTTTACGACCAAGCATCACGATGGTTTCAGTATGTTCGATACAAAGCAAACCGACTACAGGATCACTGATCCGGGTTGTCCCTTTCATGCGAATCCGCGTGCAAACATTGCCCTGGAGATATTCAATACTTTCCGGAAGAGTGGATTCTGGACCGGTGCCTATTTCTCGAAGCCCGATTGGCACTCCAATGATTACTGGGCTGAGGAGTGGGCTACTCCCACAAGGAACGTAAACTATGATATAAAAAAATACCCTGAACGCTGGAAACGCTTCTGTGACTTCACCTACAACCAGATAGGCGAGCTGATGAGCGGTTACGGAAAGATGGACATCCTCTGGCTCGACGGGGGGTGGGTTTGTCCTGCCAATAACCAGGATATCAATATGCCGGACATCGCGGCCATGGCCCGGTCCTATCAGAGGGATCTGCTGATCGTCGACCGTACAGTGACCGGTAAGTATGAAAACTACCGGACCCCGGAGCAGGAGATACCGGAAAAGCCGCTCGGTTACCCATGGGAGACCTGCATGACGATGGCAGGCTCGTGGTCATATGTCCCCGGGGATATTTACAAGCCGGCAAATAGAATAATCCACATGCTTGCCGAGATTGTTTGCAAGGGAGGAAATTACCTGCTTAACATCGGTCCGTCGCCCGAAGGCGAATGGGCCGACACCGCTTATGTTCGTCTCAAAGAGATTGGCGACTGGATGAAGGTAAACGGAGAGGCCATTTATAAAACCAGGCCGGTTGAACCTTACCGGTCTGATAACATATGCTTTACCTCTCTCCGTGATCGCTCCGACGGGAAGATAATCACCGTCTATGCCATATACCTGGCCGGCCCCGGTGAAAATGAGATGCCGGGGAACCTGGTGATACGGGGAGTTGATCCGAAAGAGATCCTGGCAGTCGGATTACTGGGCTACGGTAAAAAGCTGAAATGGAATGGGGACGGGAAAGATGGTATCCGGGTATTCATCCCTTCCGCCCTCAAAAAAAATCCCCCATGCCGCCATGCATGGACCTTTAAATTAAATTTACACACTGTTGATGGATAAAACCCCAATTGTCATGAGAACAAAGATCGCCTTATTATTTTTAAGCTTGTCGCTGCTGACGGCTTCTGCCTTTGCGCAGAGTAAAGTCATCCTGATCGGGATCGATGGAATGAGTACCGAGGGATTCCAGGTTGCCAAACTTCCAAACATATACGGCCTGCTGCAGCAGGGAGCGCTGTCCCTGAGGACAAGGGGCGTGATGCCCACCGTCAGCGCTCCGAACTGGTCCACCATCACCATGGGTGCCGGACCTGAGCAGACCGGCATTATCAAGAACGGCTGGACTATTAAAAATGAAGTAATACCGCCTACGGTCGCCGACAAGGACGGCTATTTTCCTTCGATCTTCACTGTGATCCGGCAACAGCAGCCCAAAGCCAAAACCGCCCTTTTCTATGACTGGAAAGAATTGGCAGATCTTTATAACCTTAAGAATATCAGTAAGGTGGAATATTTTGAAACCTTTGAAAAGACTTTTGAGAAATTTGTTCCCTATGTTCTTGAGGAGAGACCTGAATTTTCTTTTATTTATATCGGGTTTCCTGATGAAACTGCGCACGAATACGGGCACATGAGCACCGAGTATATTACATCCCTCGAGGCAGTGGATACCCAGATCGGAACCCTGATCAGCCGGATGAAGCTGAATGGTCTTCTGGATCTCTATACGATCATGGTTGTTACCGACCACGGATTTGTGGGGAAGAACCATGGCAATGTCACCCTTGCCGAGATAGAGGTCCCCTGGATCATTACCGGTCCCGGGATCCTGAAAAACAGGATCATCAGCCAGCCGAACGATGCCATGAACACAGCACCGACTATCGCCTATATCATGGAACTGAAACAACCGGAGGAGTGGCTTGGACGGCCTGTATATGGTGCGTTTGTAGGAAGCGACCAGTCAAAGGCCAACACACAGGTGTTTGTTCCCAAACCCATTCCCTCACTGAAAAGCGGGATCTATATTGAAAAGCAGGAGCTGAAATTCACCTCCTCCCTCGACGGAGCAACCATCCGTTACTCCCTTACCGGCAAACGGCCCGACGCAAAATCGCCGGTGTACAAGGCCCCAATTCCGCTGGCAAAAACGACAACGGTCGTTGCTGTTGCAAGTCTGGGCGGTTCGGAGAGCAGCGAGACGGTTGTGAACTTTACCAAGATCGACGGAATCAAATCAGTCGTAATAAATCTCCCGATCAGTGATAAGTACCCGGGGCTGGGACCCTATGCCCTGGTGGATGGAGTAATGGGAGTAGCCGATCATCGAGATCCCTCCTGGCTTGGTTTCCTTGGTAACAATCTCGATGTCGTGATCGATCTCGGGACTGAGAAGAAAGTAAGGAAACTGGGGATCGAATGTTTCAGCAAAGAGGATGCTTTTATCTTTCTCCCCACCAACGTTGAATTCTATAAATCTTCAGACGGAAAGGATTTTACCTCAATAGCAACCGGAAAGGATAAAGCAGCGACCATCAAGGGAGATGGCACGCACCAGTTCACAGCCGATATCCCTGAAACCAAGATCAGGTACTTAAGGGTAATCGCCACCAACGTGGGCGTTTGCCCGCCGGGCCATCCGGGAAAAGGAGAGAAGGCCTGGCTGTTTGCCGATGAGATCACTGTGAAATAGGAGGGTAGGAAGGTAGGAAGGTAGGAAGATTTGTTTAATCAGAAAACTCAGATCAGGCCGGGCCAGGACTGGCCATGTTCCTTGAATGACTTGCGTATCCGGTTCAGCAATTCTTCGTCAAGCGGGCCTTTTTCGAGGATCTTCAGGTTTGAGGCAAGGTGATCGGGATTGGTTGTTCCTGTGATCAGGCAATCTGTTCCGGTTGAGAATGCCGTATACCGCAGGGACACTTCTTCCCATCCTTCCGGGCCCGGATCCAGATGCATGGTTTTGAACCTGTCCCAGTAGGCAGCATGACCATGCCCGTCGGGCCTTGATGAATAACGCCATACAGCATTGCCAAGGGGCCTTTTGGCGATGCTTCCCATTCCTCTTTTCCTGGCTGTTCTGATCTGGTTGTCGATCCCCTGCTGGTCAAATAGATTGGCCGAACACTGGATACTCCCGAAACGGCCTGTTTCAACAGCATAAGTGAGGGCCTCATTTTCACCGCTGTAGGCGATGACCCTGACCTTACCCTGTTCTTTTGCTTTTTCGAGTGCAAGGATGGCGTCGCCCTGCTCAAGATACCACTTGTCGCATGAGTGGAGATGAACGATATCGAGATGACCGGTCTTCAAACGTTGCAGTGATTCTTCAATGGTACCCATGGTAGCGTCGAAACTCCAGTCGGGTTTGTCGTGGAAAGTGTAACCGACTTTTGTCGACAGGATCAATTCATGCCTCCGGAGGGAAAGATACCTTCCGATCCGCTCCTCCGACAGACCATACGAACGTGCAGTGTCGATCAGGTTGATCCCCAGGTCGAGAGCCTTGTTCAGGATGGCTTCAACTTGCGTCTCCTCAGTTTCGGGAGAGCCGATGTGACCAGCCCCGAATCCAAGGAGAGAGACTTTTAACCCGGTTGTCCCGAAATCCCGGTAAATCATGGATACAGTTGCTCTATTAAGTTATTGCTTCTTTGCATCTCCAAAAATTTTATCAAGGTTTGTTTTGAGCACATTGACCTTCATCATTGTTCCGATTCCAGAATGATAAGTGATCCATAGTGTTCCATCCTCCCCTGAAACAATTTTTGGGGCCCTCGAGGCAGACTCGTTGCCGGTAATCCGTTTTGGGAGTGACCACTTTGCACCGTCATACCAGGAGAGGTAGAGTCCCCAGTTATTCCCCGGTTTCAGCACCCTTCCGCTCCATACAACCACGATTCTGCCATCCGGCATGAGCGCGCAGACAGGTGTCTGGTTCATCATCAGTGCGGTATCTGCAGTCAGTATGGCCGGCAGTGACCATTTCCCGGAAGAAGGATCAGAAAAGACGGCCCTGATCTTCTGACTTTCGCCATTCAGAACATCCCATCCGAACGATTCATAGAAAATCCAGCGCCTGCCTGACTTCTCAGTCAGGGTCGAGGGATAGCCGCCATTTTCGTTATTATCCATATCCTCTTCAAGCCTTGTTACCGAAACGGACTCTCCGGAAAGAGTCCCGGCACAAACACCCAGTGTTGAAGGATAGTGCTGGTTCCATGCTCCCCAGACCGTTCCGTTCCCGTCGAGGGATAACGACGGGGACCATGCATCGGTGTAGCCTCCCATCCCTTTTGAAAGGAGTGTTTTCACCGGTGAAATGGGCTCCGGGGAGTTGTTTCTGATGGTCCGGGTAAACAGAAACCGGTTATTTGCCTTCCATACTGCCCAGGCAAGCACGACGTTGTCTCTCCTGTCGCTGTTGACATCAGCCGAAAAGACATCAAACGGTTCACGGTCACTGATCAGGATTTCGTCCGAAAAGCGGATCCCGTCGAAACTTCTGCCGACAAGGCGATAAAAGCCATCCCTGTTGTTCAGGTAAAAGATCCAGACCTGGTTTCCGCTTGCAGCAAGCAGTGGCAGGTAACTGTCGGAATTATCACACTCTGCAGTAGTCATAATCTGCTTCCCCTGTTGGTTCAGAGAGGTGAGCAGGATATCCCCCCCCTCTTCCCAGGCGATCCAGAGCGTTCCGTCATTTCCTGTCGTTGTGGCCGGAAACCTGCATCCCTTCTCACCAAAAGTATAAGTAATGCCCGTCGGGTTCTCTGTAACGACCGGTGAGCCTGGCTTTCTTTCATGACGGATAATCGGCCTCTTCAGCGGGATTTTGCAAACACCTGAACAAAACAATTTCAATTCGGGGGAGAGAGAGGCAAGGGAGTCGGTGAAAAACCAGGGTTTACCTGCAATCTTACCAAAGAATCCATGGGCAAGGACCTTGTTACCGGACCCGGAATCTGCATTCCGGTAAAGTACATAATCAACAGAATTCTCATAATACCGTCTCTTGACATTTTCACCGCGGATACTGAGAATAACGTAACGCTGCGGGTTATAAGGGTTTGGGAAACAGGCTGTCAGGCCGATATCATCAAGAGGAAATCTGTAGTTATCCATGACAAGAACAGAATCACCATCAAACGTTACAGGGGTAGAAGTATTACCGAAGAGGCCTGATAATCCGGAGGTAAACTTTCCGTCAAAAAAGAGGTGACAATTTTTATCCTCTTCCGTGATTCTGCTAAGGTATCTGGCCTCCCCGTTTTTAAATTTTTTCATAAAAACGTTGTGTATCCTGAATCCTGCGGTATCCCCGTCGGGAATGATAACACGAGCAGTCCCGTTGCTGTTTTCATCGATGTTCCGGGTAGCAAAGTGCATATCCGATGTAGGAACAAAAGGTGTTTCTTTACTCTTCCAGAGGATCTTCTTCAGCTTCTGGAACTGTTTATCGTATGGCCAAAGGGATCCATCAGGAAGGGCCAGGATCTGTTTCCCCGACCGGAATGCAAGAATGACAGGAAACCCATCCTGGTGAAATTCATGCAAAGCCACCGGGTAGGTAAGAACAGGGGTTTCAGAATCCCTGTAATGTTTCGTGTAGGAATAGATATCAAGCTGGGGGTTGAAGAGGCACTGGTAGAAATTCTCCCCTCCGTATTTCCGGTTGTTGCCGAAATAGTTCGTTTCGACAAAATAGCCGTCGATCAGGCAGTAGCCGCAATTTGCAGGTGATACAGGCTGTATGAGAATGGTTTTTCCAGATTGGATCAGTCCGTCGAAATCGATTTTATTTCCCCAGAGATCTTCAGCCTCAGTGATCTGGGTAATGCCCTGGCTGACAAAGAAGAGAAAGGTAATACAAAACAGAATGGCCTTTTTCATGGTTTTTTTTAGTCATGAAATCTCCAGGAGACGCCAAATTTAAATGCTCCGTCAGGCATCGGATAGCCGGGGACCATATAATATGATTTTCCCATGAAACTCGCATTGAAATGGGAATACATCACAAAAAGCCTTGCCCGCTGCACTTTCAGGTTGATGAAGACATCCATATATAGATAGTTCCCGATCTCCCTGGCGTCCTGTATGTGGAAGGAGCGTGTGGCCGGCATGTAACCATCGGCGTAGTATGAAGTGTTGTAAAAGAAGCTCAGCCCTGGCTGAAGGACTGCGGCCCCGTGGAAAAGAGGTTGAGAATAATATACCGCGAGGCTGCCCATGAAAGCGGGTACCCTCATTACCGTGGTGCCCTGGATGGTCTGGTAAGCCAGTTTGGCGGTTATGTTAAATCTCCAGAGATCGAGGTTTGTATTCAGGTAGGCGTATATATGGCTGAAGCTTCCCTTGTATTGATTGGGGATGGATCCCGTATCGAGGTAAACATAGTTTGTGATGCGGTTCAACTGGACTCCGGTCTCGATGAACTTCCAGGAATAATTGAACCCCGCGGAGATGAGTCCCTGCTTTTCCCAAGCCGTTTCCCAGATGAAATTGTTTCCGAGATAACTCTCATAGAACCATCCCGGTTTCTGGAGCACATAGTCACCCGTGATGCTGATGGTCCCGAGATTTTTTGTCATTTTTCCGAGCACCTGGCTGAACTTGACGCGCAGGCTCATATCCGCCTCGTTGTAGTCGCCGAGAACATAATCGGCCCTGGCGACCAGGAGCATGGTTGGGATCGGCTGGAAAGTGAGTGTCGCTTCAGGGATCCATTGGATGAAGTAGTCTTTGAAC
>JBAXRT010000075.1:0-14262 GCA_037131065.1 bacterium
ACAGGGGCCAGGATGGGGCGGGGGTTGCCTGTATAAAGTTTGACCTTGAGCCAGGAAATAAGTTCATTAACCGGATCCGTTCCAACGACAGTGCCCCAATCCAGCATATTTTCAATAAAATCGGAGTCTGCCTGAAAGAAATTGAGGATAGAAACCCGCAGCGTTTACATGATATCCAGTGGTTAAAAAACCATACTGAGATGGTGGGGGAACTTTACCTGGGGCACCTCCGTTACGGGACATTCGGCAAAAACAACATCCTGAACATCCATCCCTTCGTAAGGGAAAATAACTGGATGACGAAAAACCTGGTCCTCGCCGGGAATTTCAACCTTACCAATGTTGATGAGCTTTTTGAAAAACTGATCGACCTGGGTCAATATCCGGTTGAAACTTCCGATACCATTACCATCCTGGAAAAAATTGGACATTTTCTCGATGAGGAAAATGAGGAATTATATTATAAATTCAGGGAAAAAGGTTTTCCAAAACGCGAGATAACATACGAGATTGCAAAAAACCTGAACATCCAGAAGATCCTCAGGAGATCAGCCAAATCATGGGATGGCGGTTATGTGATCGCCGGACTTTTCGGACATGGCGACGCCTTTGTTATGCGCGACCCGTCCGGCATCAGGCCTGCATTTTACTTTAAGAACGATGAGGTCGTTGTTGTGACCTCGGAAAGGCCTGTTCTTCAGACGGCATTCAACCTGCCTGCCAGCGCTATCCATGAACTCGGCCGGGGAAATGCCCTGATCATCAAGAGAGATGGGAAGGTCAGTGAAAAATCCTTCGTGAAACAGCGCGAAAATAAAGCCTGCTCCTTTGAACGGATCTATTTTTCCAGAGGAACCGATATTGATATTTACAGGGAACGTAAAAATCTTGGCAAGTTCCTTGCCCCCTCCATCCTTGAAGCCATCGATTACGATCTTGAAAATACGGTCTTCTCATATATTCCGAATACCGCTATTGATGCCTACTACGGTTTGATCGAGGAGATCGATGCATTCTGCGACAAGATCAAAATTGAAAAAATTGTTCAGGCCGGGAAAGGGCTGACCCCTGAAAAACTGAATGAAATTTTCCGTTTAAAACCAAGGGCCGAAAAGGTAGCAGTAAAAGACCTGAAACTCCGGACCTTCATTACCCAGGATTCACAGCGGGATGATCTTGCTGCCCATGTTTATGACATCACATACGGCAGCATACGTCGCGGCGTTGACAACCTCGTTGTCCTTGATGATTCCATCGTCAGGGGAACGACTCTGAAGCAGAGCATCATCCGCATCCTCGACCGTCTCGGACCTAAAAAAATCGTGATCTCCTCCTCTGCCCCACAGATCCGTTACCCGGATTGCTACGGCATCGACATGGCCCGGATCACCGACTTCATCGCATTTAAAGCCGCCATCGAACTGCTCAAAGAGACACGGCAGGAGCAGATCATTAACGAGGTCTATATCAAATCAAAAGCACAGGAAAAACTGCCCAAGGAGAAGATGGTCAACTACGTAAAGGAAATCTATGACCCTTTCTCACCAACCAGGATTGCAGCGAAAATTTCGGAACTACTTACTCCTGCTGCCTGCAACGCCAGGGTCCAGATCATATACCAGACCATTGAAAACCTCCATGCTGCCTGTCCGAACCACCAGGGCGACTGGTATTTCACAGGCGACTACCCCACCCCCGGCGGCAATAAGGTCGTTACAAGGGCTTTTATTAATTACATCGAGGGAAGAAATGTCAGGGCCTATTGAGTGACGAATGACGAATGACGAGTGATTTTCGTTATTTCACAATTTCTCCCTGAGTGGCAATCTTTGCAGCAAGTTCGCTGAACTCCTCAGGTGTAAATTTCAATTTTGGTTTCCGGAAATCCATATCATGCATTCCCTGCAATGGGATCAGGTGAATGTGGGCATGAGGCACTTCGAGGCCTATGACCGTTATACCAATTCTCCTGCAGGGTATTACCTTTTCAATGGCATTCCCCACCCTTTTGGCGAAGTTCCATAAACCGCCGTGGACCTGGTCTTCAACATCAAAAATATAATCAACCTCTTTCTTGGGTATGACAAGTGTGTGTCCCGGTGAAAGGGGGTTGATGTCGAGGAAGGCAAGATAGTTTTCATCCTCTGCAATCTTATAGCATGGGATTTCGCCATTGACTATTTTGGTGAAAATAGTTGCCATCTTTTATTGGTTTTGTCTTTTTATTTCAATGATCTCAAGGGAGACTTTACCGGCGGGTACCGTAATTTCTACTTTCTCACCAATTGTCTTCCCCAGCAGTCCTTTTGCGACAGGAGAGTTTACCGAGATCTTTCCCATCTTAACATTTGCCTCATTTTCCGGGACAAGGGTGTAGGTCACGATAGAACCATTCTGAGAATTCTTAAGCTTTACGGTTGAGAAGATAAGGATCTTCGTAAAATCGAGTTTGGATTCATCGATCAGGCGTGCATTACTGATCATATCCTGTAATTTGGAAATCTTGATTTCCAGCAACCCCTGGGCTTCCTTGGCAGCATGATATTCGGCATTCTCAGAAAGATCGCCTTTATCGCGGGCTTCAGCGATCTGCCGCGAAAGCATCGGACGCTCCTCTGAAACCAGCTGGTTTAACTCTTCTTTCAGCTTATGCAGCCCCTCCTGTGTATAATACTTTATTTCCGTCATTGTGATCCTCTCGGTTTTGAAGTTATAATAAGGCAAAAGACCCTTGAAAAGGGTCCTTGCACAATAAAATGAAGTTAGTGATTAAGTGGTTACGAACCGATTAAAAGTTAAGTTTTAAACCAATACTATGGGTTCCTGAATAGGGATTGGTAGCCCTGTATGAATAATCGATGGCTATTCCCGAATCCTTTTCCTTGTTAAACGGAACCGAAACCGTAAGACCTGCGTTCAACCCGGTGAAAACAGTTCCGCGCTCTGCCACATTACCGCTGAACATACCGCTCTGATAGGTATAGCCGGCCCTGATCTGGAAGTAGTACTTAATACCATACTCCAGGCCGAGGGTAAACTGGTCTTTTGAAAATGAATTTGAAGTAAAGTTTCCTGCAAGGGTGATGCGGTGCATATCCCCGATAAGAAAATCGTAGGAAGCCCCGATCCTCAGGGTTGCGGGTAATTCGTAACGAGCCGAACGCTGCTCAACGGTAAATAGATCGTTGTCGTTCCCGTGGGAAGGTATGATCCCTTGGAATGAAAGACCATCACCGCTGAATTTCATGGGAGCTCCGACATTCTTGAGTGCAATCCCGAATTTGATCTGGTCTTTCTCCCCGGTCACATACTGGATACCTGCATCCAGGGCAATCCCGATCGCACTTGCATCTGAAATTGATTCGGAAATAATTTTAACGGTCAACCCTCCATAAATGCTATTAGAGAAAGATTTTGCATAGGACAGGTTTATGTTCAGGTAACTGGGCTTGAAGGTACCAAGACCACCTTCAGGTGAGTTGGTAGTTGTGATCTGGATCTCCCCGAATGACATGGACATGATAGCGGCAGAAAGAACACCCTTGTTCGCTCCCAGTTTCTGACTGAACCCAAAGGCCATCACATTTACTCCCGAACCCTGGAGCCAGTTTGTGTAGCTGAAAATAATCTCCGTTCCCTTTGTAAATCCTGTACCGGCTACATTTGTAAAGATTGCCTCTAATCCCTGCGTGCAGGAAGTACCGACAGAACCCCATCCGGAACTGCGAGCCCATGGATTGATGAGCAGTTCCGATGCGCCTGCCTGACCTGAGCGGTCTTTGTTTCCTGCAGTAGCCTGATCCAGCGGGAGAATAAGCAATCCCATCAAGAATATTGCAATTAAGCTGCTGTATATATTTTTCATAATCCTGAAATTTTTGATGTTATCTAACTACAAATGTTTTAGCCTTTACAAGGAGTTCATATCAACAGGTCGCATAATTCCAAACCATTTCAGCGTTCGCTCACCAAGATTATCGGCTTTTACATGGATCAGGTAAACCCCGCCGGAAATCGGAATGCCGGCAAAGTTTTTGAGATCCCAGTCGATAGAAGACTTGGCATCTGTGTTTCTTCCCTGGGTGGAGGTCCTCGGCTCGGGAATGCCCGTTTTATCAACAACGAACTGCCTGATCATGGTTCCGCTCAAGTCAAAGATAGTAACCGTACACCTTGGGGGGAGGTTCACGATCTTGATGCGGTTGTCCAGACGGTTATTCTCATAATCATCGTAGGCATAATAGGGATTGGGGACAACATTGATAAGATCAAGATCGCTTGTTGCTTTTTCCTGGCTTTCCTTCCCGGTGGCAATTGACGAAGTGTTGAATTCATAAACAGGCCAGTATTTATTATTATCCGCAGTATCGGATTCCTTTGGCGGCAGTGGCTGAGAATAATAACGCTGATAGGGTTTAGCCACCCTGATCTTAATAGTAACATCATTACTGAGCCAGAGGCTTTCACTACCGGCCACAGCACACGGAATCCCCGTATATAAGCAACTTGCATAAACGAAGGTCCCGAAATCAAGGTTCGGATTGTCGGAAGTCCTCAGGAGATAATGCCTGATATAAGCACCGGCATCATAGGCCGGGGAGGAGAAAACTTTATCTCCGCGGTCAATCATCGTTGATCCCATGATGTATACATAATGCTGTCCTCCGAATACTGGCTGACCGGATGCGTCAGTAACCCTTGAACTTGGATTCCACATCATATCACGGCCGTTATCAGCAACAAGCCAGGAGTTTTCACCAAACATGATATTAAGGCGTTCTCCTGTTTCAAGATTGATGGCATATCCCGGGAACCAGCTCATACCGGTCGGGCTGATATAATTCGAGTTTTCAAGAGGATCTGCTGAGGAGATGCCGGGTATACCATCGGCATTCACCGAGGGCGAATTCCTGACATAATATTTCAATGCATGACCTTCGGCAAGGTTACTGTCCGGGCACATTTCGACAACCACGCAGCGGGTCCATTTGGACCTTTCGTTGGTAAGTACGATATCAACACTTGCAAGGTTAGCGATGGTTGCTTTCTTCTTGGAGTACTGATTAATGGCGGGACCCATGAAATTCTGATCCTCGTAAGCGGTCAGCGCATAGGGAGCCCAAGTACCACCCAATCCGTAACCCAGGTTCATCATTTGGATCTTCTGGTAGTTTTTATTCGGGTCCCAGGCACGATTGATAGCCATATCCCAGTCATAAAACCTTGTATCGGTACCTGCTTTGTATGTTCCTGAACGGATCCAGTTAAAGAAGGAAGCGGGAATGTCATTATCCGGAATACCGCTTAACCATATCTTGGTGCTGTCCTGATAATAAGCAGACGGAGCTGAGAGTAATCCGTTGTCAGAGGTAACAGCTCCATCGCGCAGGGTATCCCCCGGGAACGGCACCTGGTTAATGGTCAGGGCAATCCCGAGATCCAGGAAAAGCTGTTCGTAAGGATATACAGTGAGGGTATCGGAACGATATGAGGCTCCGGTATTTTTATCCGTCATGGTCCATTTTCCGAATTTAATATTGGAATTCATGAATGGATTAACCAGATTTGATGCCAGGGGTGCCATAGAGTCAAACTTCACTACATATTGGCCACTGACCACGTTCAGAGGATCAACCACCTTAACTTTCAATGGTCCCTGGTTGACCAGGTAAGTCGGAGTGTAATCGATCGGATAGTCCGGCCCGCCATACGTATTGTTGATCGAATCGGCAGGTGGTTTTGCCATGATCTTAGCAATCGATCCCGGTGATAACTCAATGGTGAGACCGCCATTACCCTGTCCCTGAATTCTTGTAATGACCGGGCCTTCACCATATTGAGAATTGATGATGGTTCCTGTCGGAATATGCGGGATAGCAGTATATGGATAAGGATTCGGATAGTTACCGCGGCCCCTCAGGTAAGGTACCTTCTGTCCGTCAATGGCATCGATACCGGTAATCAGGTTGGGGTTGAATTTTTTCCATTCATTGTATCCATAAGCAACAGCAATATAATAATACTGTTTATGGTTGACAAGGTTGACATCTCCTGTAGCAAACTTATCCTCGGTGATAACGAAGGAGTGCTGTATCCCTTTATCTGCCCCGTTAACCATGACCTGCCCGGAATTTCCGCCAAGGTTGGCATCAAAAGTCCAGTTGATCAGTTTGCTGACGCCATTTTGAATATCGCACTGGGCAACGAGCCGCGACTTGGTGGCATCATCAAGATCAGCAGGTGAAACAGTGGCGTCCTTAACCTGGTAGATCTGGTATCCCTCAAAACGGTAAAGGGAGTCATGCCTTCTATTATGCGGCAAGGTATCCGGATTCGGGATGTTCGGATCCCACTCGGAATATTTTTCCTGGAAGTTACTCCCCTTGTCGTTCCATTTTCTATTGGAAATGTAAATGATTAGTTTTTTATCGAGCTCCTCGATGGTCAGGTCAGGAGCATTGGGTCCGCTAAGGACGGCAAAGCAGTTGTCAAACAGGTTCTGGCATTTGTCATCGACAATTCTAAGCAGGTTGACTGACTCAAAGGGAGTACCGGAAATTGTTTTTGCCCAGGGAATCCCGACTGTGATATAGTTACATGCTCCGGGGTTCAGGGTAAATGGTCCGGCCGACTGCATGAACCTGCGGTCAGCAGGATTGTTCCCGGCAGTCTCCTCTGTCCAGTATTTTGCACCATTGGGTGGCTGTCCTCCGGTTCCCCAGTCGCACGGATCCGTATCTCCCGGGAACATGAAATCACAGGAGGGACCATAACTGCTGGGAGGATGTGCCACTCCGCCGTACTGCATCCTGGTATTGTCATTCCAGAAACCGCGGAGGAACAGGTAATATTGGGGAGCATAGGCAGGGTCGGTTCCGTAGCTTGGTCCGCCGTTGGTATGATAAACAAAACGACGCATGCCATAACGTTCGTTGTCCACGATCCCGTCGCCGAAATTCACCCCGTTGATGGCCATCTGGTCGTTCGGATATTCACTTCCGATGATGGAACAGTCTCCGGTGAACCTTGGGTTATCACGTCCGTCAGGGTCAATGTAAGGTCCCTGGAAAAAGTCAACACCGACTGCAGGGGGATGAGCGCCATAGGCATAAGGCTGACCGGTACCATCAATGGGAGTTCCGTTATAACAGTAACCAAGACCTCTTCTGACATCACAACCTACATAATCGTCATTTGCATAACCCAGGTCCGGGTCAACCCACTGGCAGAAATAGGTCCCTGTCAGTTCATAGGTCGAACGGTTTATCAGCTCATAGGAGTAAAAGGTCATGTTATTGATTTCGTCATTTGTGGCAAAAGCGAAATATTGCGCACGGATCTCCATACCGATTGGTTCTCCCTGGGTTTCGGAATGGAAGTTTCCTTTATCGTTGTAAACATTCCATAAGGTCTGGTCCCCCTTGAGGACCTGGTCAACAAGGATCCCCAGCGTATCATTCGGTTCCCCGTTGCGTAGTTTTGAACGTCGTACTCTCTCACCATATTTCAGATTCTTCGGGCAAAGGTTGTTCCCGAAATCATAATAAGGATAGTCACCTTTTTTCGGATCATAGACCCCGTCACCGGTTGCATCATCATTAAAGGGTGCCAGATAGAAAGCCTGGCCCTTTGAACGGTCACCATGGGCAGGCCAGTCAAGGATCGATTTCGGTATCTGGTAATTGGGGTAAGAAGCTTTGTTTTCCCACCAGGCAAGATATTCAAGCACCTCAGCCCTGGTCATCATCCACAACTTATCATATTTTGCACAGGTTTCGTCATCAATAGCTGCAGTTCCGTCAATGGTAAGCGGACCGGGCCAGAAGTCATTCTTCGTATGGGCATTACCGGTAACAGGACCCTGTCCGAATTTATATGCAGCCAGCTTCAGGTTGTTATTGATATCAATCCCCCCGATCCAGAGGGAAAACGAAAACATGGAGGTCTTTCCGGATCCCTTTGGAATTTCATACTCGGCGTTTTCAATGAACCATCCGTTTCCGTAGGAATAGATAACGGTTCTTACATTATTGATATCGAGATATTTGAAATTCGATCCCGGTTCACAGCCTGCGGCAATGCTCTTTATCTCATCAGAACTTTTGGTTCCGCCACCCACGTGTACCTCCTCTGCAAGGAGCGAGTTTACAAGAAAGAAACTGCAGAGCGTAGCTACAAAAAAGCGAAGTATATTTTTCATATTGAACTTATTTTTTAATATACCGTTATTATATCTTACTACCATCATAAACACCCTCCTTAAAAATTAAACATGACACCCAGGCGGATCGTACGTGGTGAACTGTATGCATATGGATTTTCGTCATAGCGGATGGAGTACAGATCCCTGTAAGAATTCGGATCCGTCTGCTCATTGATGGCATTCTGCCATTCGGGAGCGCTCAGGTAGCCGTCATCATTGGGAGAACCTGTTGCAGGGTACACGAAGGTAACGTTCTTGGTGTTCAGGAGATTGAGAATTTCAAGATAGACATTGATGGTTCCGAATTTTTTCTTGTTCAGGGCAAAGTTGAAGTCTTTGTCTATGCGGAAATTGAGCAGGAACTGCCAGGGCAGACGTGCGCCGTTGATAGACCCCTTGATGGGTCCCATTTGTCCGAAAGGAAGAACCTTGCTTGATTTAGTATACGGTGTTCCGGAACCCCCGGTGATCGTCACGTTTGCCCCGAAATTGGAGAGGAACTGAACGGGAGGCTTGCCGCTCTTTTTGCGGTTGATGACCGGTCCGTTGTAATCTTTCCCGCTTCCCCAGCGATAGTCGATGCTGATGTTGAACTGGTGGCGACGGTCGAAATTAAGAGGATTCAGGGAACGGAGATTAGGCTGGTCAGACCTTACAATACCGGCGGCGGCATTGGGATCCGAACCGGTACCATCGGCAAACTGCAATGTATAGTTGAAACGGATACGCGCATTGCCTGACCTTCTGAGGTCGTAAGTAACAGTCAAACCCTTGACGGTTCCGAAGTCGATATTAGTATAGGAATAGTACGTCTTGGGATAAGCGCCCGAGAAACGGTACTGGTTGATCTGGTCGCGCATTTCACGGTAAAATACCGAAAGTTTCAGCGAAGAGGCATTGTTGATCTTCTGCTGGAATCCCAACTCATAATCAATGGTCTTTTCAGGTTTCAGCGACGGGTTATTGATCGTCCCTGCAGAGGCTCCGGTGATTCCAAGAAAATAATAGGAAACCGGGTCAACCTGTACCTGTGCCGATGCCGGGCGCTGGGTAAGGATATCATAGTGAGCATAGAAAAGTGCGTCGTCCGAGATTGGGAAAGAGAAGGAGATACGGGGCATGTAGTTTGTCTGCGGATCATAATCGGTGAATGCTGCTGGTCCCAGTACCTGGTTAGAGGGATCGACCAGGTAAGGCTTGACACCACTCGGGTCAATGATATCCGGGTTGGTTACAGGAGTCCCCTCGTTGTTGTACCAGTTATTCCCCTGGCGGTAACCGGTAATGGACGAAGGAGCGGTGATGTCATCAACATAAACAACATAATCACTACCGATATTACTCGGATGGGTCACACTCTGACCATTCATCTGGTTGACCTCTCCGGCAGTTTTGGCAGGATAGAAGAGGTAAGGATCTTTCAGAACCATCTGGTTTGCATCAAAGCGGTCGACACGTAAACCGATGTTGAAGATCAGGTCTTTGAAAGCAAACTTATCCTGGATGTAACCGGCCATGTAAATGGGTTCGTAGGCGGCAATAGGGCGGGTATAGTTCCCGTTGGCATCTTTTGCGGTAAAGAAGTCTTCGAAGGCAGGCTTTCCGCTCAGTTTGTTCCCCATGTAATCATATCCGGCATACCCGATCAGAGGAGAACCGTTGTTCAGCAACTCATCGGCACTGAACATATCAACGGTGAAGAGCTGTTCACCTGTTGTAACCGTATGTCTCTCCTGGTTTTTATCATAATAGCTGATGGAGTTATTGCTGAAATCGTAAGAATAGAGATCGATCCAGTCGGATCCGTCAACAGGAAGACCCAGTTTTTTGCGGAGGTTGATGTCGAAATTTCTCTGTAACTGCCCGGCATATTTTCTGAAATAGTTGATTGTGTCCATGAAGACGCCGTCGCGATATACCAGCTGAGGGTTGGAAAGATCAAGCTCTCTCAGCTGTGAATTAGTCAAACCTCTCATTACCTCCCACACATTGGCGGCTCCGCCGAAATTATAGAAGGCTGATTTTCTCTGCTGATACTGCAATCCAAGCTGGATTTCATGGTTTCCAAAGTCGGCAGCAAAGGAGGCATTGACAGAGATCTGGTCACTGTTGTTGTAGCCATAACCTGCGGAACGGCTTCCGATGTTAGCCATCAGACCATAAGGGTCAGAAGTCTCCATGCCGTTGATAAGACCCCGTCCTGAAACGATCTGGTCAAGGTTCTGGTAATGCCCGGTAGGATCCTCGAAGAAACTGTAATACTGCGAAGTAACATTGGCTGATTCCTGGTTGATGTCAGAGGGATTGTAAACCACGATGGTATCAAAGGTCCCGTTCTGCCGATGGGCCCATTTCCCTGAAACTGAATCATAGGACATATCCGGTGTGTAGGCGCGTATGGTATGAGTAGAAAAACTTCCCACATAACCATATTTGAAGGGATTATCTTTATGCCAGGGATCTTCGGTCTTGGCGTACGTTCTGGTGAAGTCACCCCCGATAGAATAATAGATGTTTTTTACAAACGATCTGCTGTCTGGAGCGGTCGGGAAACGCTGGGTAAAACGACCGTTCACACGCCAGGTATTTCCTGAAGAATGGGAGTTGTATTTCCAGTTCATCAGGGAGCTATAGTAATTGAAATTGTAGTTGTCATACATCTGGAAGGTTCCGCCGAATGACACGTTGATGGTAGGAGATACACGGAAGTCAAGCTTTCCCGAAAGATTGATGTTATAACCACTTGAATTCAGCGTGCTTTTGGTTTTCTCCATGTCATTTTTTGTGAGAAACTCCGCATTGTAAAACACTGCCTGACTCTGCCCATAAAGGCGCAGAGGACTGGCTGCCAGTTCATCAACCCTGGAGTCGGTAACCTTCCAAAGTGATTGGGCAGCGGGAGCCCCATCCTTCTGATAAATAAAGTCACCTGCAACGAAGAAGCCCATGATCGGGGTCTTGGTCCCGCGAGCAGTATCCTTTTTCGAAAAGACAGGTCCTGTAAAGTTCAGGCCTACCCTGTTATAGCCGAATGCATCAAGGTACTGGGATGTCTGAAGGTCGATACCTCCCGAGAAGTCTTTGGAAGGACCTTTTGTTGTTACGCTGATGATACCACCGGTGGCATCGCCATAGCTTGCCGGAGTACCACCGAGGATAACTTCCACCTGCTCGATGGCCGACTGTGGGAGGGCCGTACTACCGACAACGCGCATACCGTCGATGTAATAAACCGTCCCGGTAGAACGCTGACCACGCATACTGGTAATGTTCCCGTTGGCATCCGTTGTAACACCCCCCACCGTTGCAGCAACGGCAGTAGCCGATTTATTAGCCATCTTGGAAATTTCTTCAGATGTTACAGTACCTCCGGAAGTCGTCTGGTCTTTGGAAATTAAGGGCACTTTATAATCAACAACTTCGATCTCCTTCAAGGTCGTAGTAGCAGGTTCCAGCTGTACATCCTGGAATGTAATCTTGTCGGGTACAATCACGATGCCCTTGTACATGAAGGTTCTGTAACCCACATAGGTTGCTTTTAAATCTACCTTTCCGGGAGGAATTGGTTTGATCTGAAAGTTACCATCGAAATCTGATGTGGAACCTCCAACCTGGACCCCCCCTACCTCAACAACGATATTGGCAAAAGCAACGGGTTCTTTTGTCACCTTATCCGTGATTTTTCCCTTGAGGGTTCCGGACCCTGTCTGAGAAAATACTAACAAGTTGGTTGCTAGTACAATTCCAATAGAAAAGAGTAAATTTCTTAACATACCATATAATTTTATGTTAGATTATAAATGCGCTTAAAAGTGGGTAAAAGTAATAATTATTTAAAATAAACCTTAAAAATTTTGACCCTAATTACAAATATATAACCATTCTAAATTATCCTCTACTCTTTTAGATAACTGGAAATAAGGAATCGCTCAACAGGGAAAAATGTAAGGTAAAATGACCATTTTCAATGTTGTAAAGGTGTCACCTTTTTTGACGCTTTTTTTGTCTCTTTCATCCTTGTCCTCGTCTCCTTGGATTGGACCTGCTGGTGTCGTTTTACCGCTTTATCGTATTGTTTCTGAGCTTCTTTCTGTTTTTTATTTTTGTTACGCTCGATTTTTTTCTGGTTCACACGAGACTCCTGAGGGGTCAGGGAACAAAAAAACGGAACCAGAATAACAAGAAAAAAAATGATTTTTGACTTCCTGAACATCATAACACTTTGAATGATTTTCTTCTTTTATTTCACGCTGCCGTACACTATTTATAATAATTCAAACGTTAAAAGTATATTAATTTGTATTATGAAAATCCATTCCAGGATCAATTTTGTTAGGTTATTGCCAAAGGTTCTTTTCCTGTTTCTGTTTGTTACATCCTGTACGAAGGAAGAACAGCCACCCGATATCCCCTATGTCTATGTAAACTTCAGCCTGAACCCAAACTCAACAGAGTACATCAACCTGAACCCGGTAAATGGATGGGAAACTGTTACAGGGGGCTACCAGGGCATACTTCTTTTCAGGATCTCCGTTGCCGAATTTGCAGCCTTCGAACGTGCCTGCCCCTATGATCCTCTTTCTCCCGGGGCACAGATCCGGGTGGAAGATTCCGGAATAACCTGCTACTGCCCCGTCTGCAAATCCAGGTATATCATGACCGACGGGACACCGTTTGAAGGGCCGTCACATTTCCCGCTAAAGCAATACCAGACATACTTCGATGGGTTTTTGCTGTATGTCAGCAACTAAGGAGGCAGTAGGCAGAAAGCAGTAGGCAGTAAAAATTAGCCAGTCAACTGAACATAGGTGATGGGCAAGTCAGTTTTACCAACTTGCAGTTCATCAATTACAAATAAAATCTCAAATGTAACAATTCTTACCAGTGCCTTCTTGGTGCTTTCTGCCTACTGCCTACTGCCTACTTGCCAGCTAAGAACCACGCCCTACACTAATATCTGTAATGCTCCGGTTTATAAGGTCCCTCCAGGGGCACCCCGATGTAATCTGACTGTTCCTTAGTGAGTTTTGTCAGCCTGACACCCAGCTGTTCAAGGTGAAGCCTGGCTACCTCTTCATCCAGTTTTTTTGGTAACCGGTAAACATCCACCTCGTAATCATTCTTCCAGAGTTCAAGTTGCGCAAGGGTCTGGTTTGTGAATGAATTCGACATGACAAACGAGGGATGTCCGGTGGCACAACCAAGGTTCACGAGGCGGCCTTCTGCGAGGAGGTAGATACACCGGCCGTCAGGGAAGATATACTTGTCCACCTGTGGTTTTATGTTGATCATCTGAATACCCGGATAGCTGTTTAGCTGGTCAACCTGGATCTCATTATCAAAATGTCCGATGTTACAGACGATCGATTCATCCTTCATCTTCTGCATATGGTCAACCGTCAGAACATCCTTATTCCCTGTGGTGGTTACCCAGATGTTGCCTTCACTCAGGGCATCCTCAACGGTTGCGACTTCAAAACCTTCCATGGCTGCCTGCAGGGCACAGATCGGATCAATCTCCGTCACAATAACCCTGGAACCATAAGCACGCATCGATCTTGCACATCCCTTCCCGACATCCCCGTAGCCAAGTACAACGACAACCTTCCCCGCGATCATCACATCCGTGGCACGCTTGATGCCATCAGCGAGTGACTCACGGCATCCGTAAAGATTATCAAACTTTGATTTTGTTACGGAATCATTCACGTTGATGGCAGGGACCAGCAGGACACCCCGCTCCTTCATCTGGTAGAGCCTGTGTACACCTGTAGTGGTCTCTTCCGAAACCCCTTTCCATTCAGCAACCGTCCGGTGCCATCTGCTCTTATCCTCAACAAAAACCTCTTTCAGGATATTAATGAATGCTTTCTCGTCCGCGTTTGAAGACTGGATCTTCAACAGACCCGGGTCATTCTCAATTTCATAACCCTTATGGATCATCAGGGTGGCATCACCACCGTCGTCAACAATAAGGTTCGGCCCTTTGCCGCCTGGAAATGTGAGTGCCTGCAAAGTACACCACCAGTATTCATCCAGGGTCTCTCCCTTCCATGCAA
>JBAXRT010000076.1:0-14089 GCA_037131065.1 bacterium
GGTCAAGGAACTTATTGAGGACCCGGTGAAAATGCTGACCGAAGGACAAGACCCGGTAAAGCTGCTGCTCGACCTGTAAGGATATAGAGATGAGAAAGCAAGTTGATTTCCTGGTAGTCGGCTCAGGCATTGCCGGGCTTACCTTCGCGCTGAAAGTGGCCAGGCACGGAAAAGTTTGCATTGTAACAAAATCGAAACTCGACGATACGGCCACCAGCTGGGCCCAGGGAGGTATTGCTGCCGTGATGTACACCCCCGATTCCTATGAAAAACATGTCAGGGATACGATCATTGCCGGCGACGGTCTTTGCGACGAACGGATCGTGAGGATCACCATCGAGGAGTCAACCGACCGCATCAAGGAGCTTATCCGCTGGGGAGCGAAATTCGATAAAACAAAATCCGGCAGGTACGATCTTGCCAAAGAGGGAGGCCATTCCGAGTACCGGGTTCTCCATCATAAAGACAGTACCGGGCGTGAGATCGAAAACACCCTGCTAGAACAGATCAAGCATCATCCGAACATCGAGGTTCTTGAGAATTTCTTCACGGTCGACATCATCACCCAGCACCACCTGGGTGTTGAGGTAAACCGGCGCACCAGGGATGTGACCTGCTATGGAGCCTACCTGCTGAACCCACGAACACGGCTGGTCGATACGATCCTTTCGAAAGTGACCCTCCTTGCCACCGGCGGAGCAGGGAATGTATACTCCAATACCACAAATCCGCTCATTTCCACAGGTGACGGGATTGCCATGACCTATCGTGCAAAAGGAACGATCGAGAACATGGAGTTCATCCAGTTCCATCCCACGGCCCTTTACCACCCGGAAGAAAAGCCGGCCTTTCTCATCAGCGAGGCTGTCCGTGGTTTCGGAGCCGTCCTGCGGGATCGCCAGGGAAAAGAGTTCATGCATAAGTACGATGCCAGGCTCTCGCTGGCTCCCAGGGACATCGTGGCGCGCGCCATCGACAATGAGCTAAAGATCAGCGGGGAAGATTATCTCTACCTCGACTGCCGCCAGCTCAACAAGAATGAACTGATCCAGCATTTTCCAACCATCTACGCCAAATGTCTCAGCATCGGCATCGATATCACCAAGGACATGATCCCGGTAGTACCGACTGCCCATTACACCTGCGGAGGGATCAAGACCGATGAAAATGGCTGCGCTTCAATCCGGAACCTCTATGCATCGGGTGAATGCGCCTCAACGGGAATGCATGGGGCAAACCGTCTTGCCTCCAATTCCCTCCTTGAATCGATTGTCTTTTCGCACAGGGCAGCCATCCATGCCATCCAGCAGGTTAAGGAGATCCGCCTCATTGAAGAGATCCCCGACTGGAATGCCGAAGGAATGGTGCTGAACGAGGAGATGGTGCTTATCACCCAATCGCTCAAGGAGCTCCAGGCGATCATGACCTCCTATGTGGGGATTGTCAGGTCAGACCTTCGTCTCCAGCGTGCCTTCGACCGGCTGGATATCCTCTACCGGGAGACGGAACAGCTTTACGACAAATCGATCATTACTGCAAAGATCTGTGAACTCAGGAACCTCATCAATGTGGGATACCTGATCATTAAGTCGGCCAGGAACCGTAAGGAGAGCCGTGGACTTCACTACTCACTCGACTACCCTCATCCGGGATCCTGAATCGAATCATTAACAATTACCGAAAGTTATGGCACTGATCAAATCTGTCAAAGGAATCACCCCAACGTTCGGAGAGAACTGTTTCCTCGCCGATAATGCCACGGTCACTGGTGATGTGGTGCTGGGAGAAGGATGCAGCGTCTGGTTCAACACCATCATCCGCGGCGATGTTCATTCGATCCGCATCGGGAACAATGTAAACATCCAGGACGGGGCGATCATCCACTGCACTTACCAGAAATGGCCGGTAACCGTCGGGAACAACGTCTCCATTGCCCACAATGCCATCATCCATGGATGCACCATCCACGATAATGTCCTGATCGGGATGGGTGCGATCGTCATGGACGGGGCGATCATCAAAAGTAATTCCATCGTCGGCGCCGGGACGCTTATCACCGAAGGGACTGTTGTGGAATCAGGTACCGTCTGGGCAGGCGTGCCAGGGAAAAAGATCAAGGATATAGACAGAAACCTGCTCGAAGGCCAGGTGAACAGGATCTCAAAAAATTATTCAATGTATGCCTCCTGGTATGAAAACGATCCCGGATCAGAACAGGATAAGTAGCATATCGGAAAAATCCCGACCTTTGGAAAAAATATCATCCTCTGATGGGAAAACTCCTTACATTTTTTGCCATTTTCATTTTTCCAATTACCTCCTCCTTCGGACAATCATTCGAGGTCTACCCAACGACCCTGCCCGGTTTCCAGGATTGTGCCACCTCGTGGGGTGACTTCGATAAGGACGGAGACCTCGACCTGGTGATCAGTGGTATTCTCGATTCAGGATCTCCTGTTACCAGGATCTACAGGAATAACAGCGGCCAGTTTGATGAAATGGGTGCGAATCTCCCTTCCCTCTATGGCGGTTCGGTGGCCTGGGGCGATTATGATAATGATAACGATCTTGATCTTCTGCTGTCCGGGACAGATTATTACGGCGAAGGAGCCACCCTCCTCTACCGGAACGACAACGGATCTTTTCACTCAGTGGATATTACGGTAACCGGCGTCGCTTTAGGTGAAGCTGCATGGATCGATTACAACAACGACAGCTGGCTCGATATTATCGTAACCGGGGATACCCTTTATGACACCCCGGTCACGAGGCTCTTTAAAAATAACGGCAACGGCACCTTCACATCCATTCCTGCTCCGTTCTTCCCTTCGATGAACAGCTTTGTTGCCATCGGTGACTATAACAACGATGGCTGGCAGGATGTTCTCCTTGCGGGTTATAGCGAGGCCTTTTTCCTCACCAGGTTTTACAGGAATGAACAGGGCAACTTTGTCGACACTGGCCTGGCCTTCGACAGCGTTGCCAATGGCGACGGGGTCTTTACCGATTACGATAAAGACGGGGATCTCGATCTTTTCTTTATCGGGACCAACAACCAGGTCCAGTATGTCCTACGTCAATACCGGAACGAGGGGAATGGCGCCTTCACCGATATACCGAATGTGATGACAGGCGAGTGGGGCGGTGAGATCAATGCCGTGGACTTCAACAACGACGGTTATCCGGACCTGGGAGTGACCGGATCGCTTTGCTGCGGGGATGCCCTGACAAAGCTTTACGCAAATATGAGGGATGGCACTTTTGAACCCATAGGCGCCGAGTTTGTTCCCATGGCCAGCAGCCAGATCTGCTTCGGGGATTTTGACAACGACGGCGATGCCGATTTCCTTCTCTGCGGCTTTCCATCGGGAACCGGTACTTCTGCTGCCACTTACATATACCAGAATATGATGAACAATGCTCCTCTCCAGGCCAATACTCCTCCGGCTCCCCCGGATGGCCTTTCAGTGACCATTGAAGATCATACCGCCCGGTTCATCTGGAATTCCGCCCAGGATGATAACACACCTTCACTAGCCCTTTCCTATAACCTGCGCGTCGGGCTCTCCGGCTCTGCCATGGAAGCCCTCGCACCCTTTACCGACCCTTCAACCGGTTTTATGAAGGTTTACGATCTGGGTAATGTTAGCCAGGATACCACCTGGGCCCTGACCGGTCTCCCGGATGGAACCTATTACTGGAGCGTTCAGGCGATCGATCACAGCAGTGCAGGATCAGCCTTTGCCCAGGTTGAATCTTTTTCAGTAGGGAGCACCGGGATAAATGTCTCAGACCGAGCCGGCAAAGCCGTCAGTGTGATGCCAAACCCGGCAAAAAAAATCATGATGGTTTCATCAGATGCATTTTTCTCAGGCGCTTTTTATCAGATCAGGAATATCTCCGGGCAGATGCTCATGAATGGAATGCTGCACGGCACCTCAACACAAATCGAAACCGAAGCGCTTTACCCGGGAATATACTTGTTGATCCTGAACAAGGATGGCAGATCCTGCCATGTGAAGTTCATCAAAGAATAGCTGGAATTATTTACCGGAGATCCTGAGCCTCCTGTCCATCTCCCTCCCCTTTCCTTCAACCAGGATGCTGTCGGCTGTAAGGGTCACGATCGCATAGGAATTTGCTTTTGTCTGCACCATTCCTTTGAAATTAATGAAATGGATTCCATTGAAACATCCGTAGTTTCCCATATGGTAATGACCATTGAAATAGGCCTTCATCGAAGGGTGCTGCGTCATCAGGTCTACGAGTGTACGGTCATTCCATAAGTTATACCATCCGAAGGGGTAGACCGGAAAATGACAGATCACGATCACCTTTCTGCCCAGGCTGTCAGCCTCCTTCAGCAATTTTTCAAACCAGGTCATCTGAATGCTGCCGATCCCGCCGTTCCACGGCATCATGTTGCTGCGCAGGCCGGAGATCAGCCCGAGGATCAGATCGCTTCGCTCCTCTTTCTGCTTCTTATCCACGGAAGCCAGGTAGCTTAAATCATTCCCGTTAAGAACTATGAATCGCCAGGTGCCGATATCCCTGGAATAGTAACCCTTTCCCAGTCCTGTCTTTTCCGGGACCAGCACTTTATATTTTTCCTGCACTATGTAATCGTGGTTTCCGTATACGAGGCTCAGCGGGGGATGAAATTTCCGGAACCGTGGTAAAACACTGTCATAGCTGGCAAAATCGTGATCGATCATATCGCCCAGGTGGAAAATCGCGTCCAGGTTCTGTCCGTTCATGTCGTTGATGCAGGAATCGAGCTTCTGAAGTGAAAGCGGGTAATAGCGGGTCTCCCCCGACGGACAATCACAGTATTGACAGTCGGTCAGTATCCCGATCCTTAAGATTTCCTGTGCCTTCATTGAAAATGGCAGGAGGATAAGGCAAATTAGAAAAAGGAAAAAAGAAAAGAGCCGGGAGGGCATGATCAATTTTTCAACAATATTAGAAAAAAATGGAGTGTCTCTTCCAGATTTATCATTAATTCTGATGTTTCGTATCTTTGACCAATGGCTGGAATGCATCACGACCGGCAATTTTATCCCAGGATCGTCCGGGTGGCTCTTGTACTGTCCACCTTCATCCTTTTATACGCCTGCACCGCATATGACCCGGAGCCCTTTGCAACTTTTCCGGATGTGAAGACAGGCTCACCAGTGCTGGTTCTGATCCGCTCGGTCGTGATGAGTGCCGATGTGAGCGATGAGAATGGACTCGCCGTAAAATCCCGGGGCTTCTGCTGGTCATCGACCAATCCCTTGCCTACCCTTGAGAATGACACCCTGAATGCAGGTTCCGGCGAGGGTCCCTATTCTGACACTATTACCGGGCTTTCGGGACAAACATCCTATTATATCCGTGCCTGGGCCACAACCAATAAGGGAACCGGTTATGGGGCTGCCCTATGGATTAAAACGGCAGACACCACGGTGACCGATATCGACAACAATACATACCGTGTTATCCAGTCAGGGACCCTCCTCTGGATGGCGGGGAATCTTAAGGTTACCCATTTCAGGAACGGCGACCCGATCCCCGAGATTAGCGGTGAAGCCGACTGGCTAAACCAGGAGACAGGGGCCCTCTGCTGGTATCAGAATGCTGAAGCCAACAAAGAACCCTATGGAGCGCTCTACAACTGGTATTCCATCAACGATCCGAGGAACCTGGCACCTGAGGGATGGCATATTGCCCTCTTTCAGGAATGGCAGTTCCTGATTACCTCCCTCGGAGGGAGCGCAACGGCAGGGGGAAAGCTGAAAGAACAGGGCATTATTCATTGGGATAGTCCTAATACCGGGGCAACCGATGAGATCGGTTTCACTGCCCTTCCCGGCGGTTTCCGTGATGGCTCCGATGGAAGCTTTAAAAATATCCGGGGAAGGGGTTGCTGGTGGACCGCTTCAGCGTCAGACCCATCAAAATCCAGGTTTTACAGTATTTTCAATTTTTCAGGCAGCATCGATTACGATGATAATCCATTGACTTCCGGATTCAGCGTCAGATGTATTAAAAACAACCCTTGATCAAACCAACCCCGAAATGAAAAAACTTCTGCTGATAATGGTCCTGCTGGCTCCCACTGTTCTGATTGCCCAACCAGGTACTGTAAAACATTCACCCCTGGATTACATGTGGAAGAACTTAGGGGAGCCGGGCTTCTCGACTGGTGAGTCTGAATATACAAGTCTTGCCTTCAGTCCGGCCGGTGAACCCTGGGTCGCTTTCAGCGACTGGGGTGCCGGCAGAAAAGCCCGGGTGATGAAATTCGACGGCAGCGCCTGGGTGAATGTCGGCGGAGAGGGCCTCTCAGCCGATACTGCCTGTTTTACATCACTGGCGTTCAGTCCATCGGGTGACGCTTATGTAGCCTTTGAGGATTTTGCAAATAGTTATAAAGCTTCCGTGATGAAATTCGACGGGACCGGGTGGGTTTATGTAGGAACACCGGGGTTCTCTCCGGCCCAGGCTCACTACGTCGATCTCGTGTTCAATTCTGCCGGAGAACCCTTTGTGGCCTTCAGGGACTGGGCGAACGGGCGGAAAGCTACCGTTATGAAATTTGATGGATCGGGCTGGGTTTATGTCGGGTCACCGGGATTTTCCGCCGGACTTGTAACCTTCCTCAGTATTGCCATCAGCCCTTCCGGTGACCCCTATGTGGCTTACCAGGATTACGGGCACCTTCAGAAAGGGACGGTAATGAAGTTCAATGGTACCGACTGGGAACCTGTCGGGCCGGCCGGTTTCACGGAAGGGCAGGCCATTTGCACCAAACTAGCGATCAGTCCTGCCGGAGAGCCCTATCTTACCTTCAGCGATGAGGTGGTCTCCTTTAAAATTTCGGTCAGCCGCTTCGATGGCATCATCTGGGAGGAGGTGGGAGAAAAAGGTTTTTCCATCGGGACGATTGAATATCCCGACATCCTCTTCGGCCCCTCCGGCCGGCCCTATGTTGCTTTCGAGGATTATGGTCTTGGCGGAAAGGCGTCTCTTATGACTTATGAGGGTTTCGACTGGGTGGCTGTCGGCGAGATGGGATTCACCGCTGCTGAGGCCGACTATCCCAGCCTTGCTTTCAGTCCCGACGGCAATCCCTGTGTGGCTTTTGAAGATTACGGGAATGATGAACGGGCTACGGTGATGACCTTCGATTCGGTCTTTACCTCGATATCCGAAACGTCAGCTGACCGGATGGTCATTTCAACTGTTCATGAAGGGACGATCCTCTCCCTTGAATTTAATGACCAATGGGAAGGACCCAGATCAATTGAAATCTATCAGATGACAGGGAAAATACTTTATTCGACCAAGAGTTCTGATGATAAGATAAGCATCAATATTGAAGCCTTCTCCCCCGGGATCTACATCATCAAAGTCTTTTCTAAAGAGATGTCCTGTACCCGAAGGTTCATCAACCCCGGAAAGTAGAATTCCCAATGCCAATAAAAGCGCCGGGGCGGCCCTTCAGGGCCGCCCCGGCGGGGTTGTCAGCTTCGATGCAGATTAGTGTAGGGGAAGATAGATTGTTCCTGAATGAGATCCTTTTACCCAATCTACCTTGTATCGGGTTGGGCATTCGTTGCCCTCTATAGGGTCGTTGTTATCGTTGAATCCAAAAGTGATCGTGGCCATTTTTTCCATAGCAGGGATCTGATGGACCTTGATGCCCATGCAGGGATCCATGTCGCAGCGCTGCTTGTGTACGATCGACTGTGTAATCTGGGTGTAGAAAGTCTCTCCGTGACGGTTGATTCCCCAGATGACGAGGTTGGTATATCCGTCGGCACTGCCGAAACCATCGATGGTCATGATGAGTTTCTGATCTTCAATGGTGAGCGTGCGCTGACGAGCTATGTTCCATGTGCGGGTCGAATTGTCATCGAAAGTGGCATTGACCGAACCATAAGCCTTGTGAACAATTGAGGCGATCTCCCCACTCCATAACTGCCACATGCGGCCACCAGTTACATTCTGGAACATCTTCGTTCCATTCAATGTGATGGACTTTCCGCTTGCAACCTTTGTGATCTGAAGATCAATCAAAGTAATAGTGACCGTTGCGCCCGGCATCCACCATTTTTCCCCTACTTTCCGCTTCACGGTAACCTTCCCGTGCTTGTCGAGGGTGCCGCTGCAATTCTTACCGTCATAAGTGATGTAATAGGTAACCGTATCATTCTGAACACTGGTGGAATCAATGGTGGCATTGCATGGCCAGAGCATGGTTGATTTCATTGCTCCTCCTGAGAGTACCGTGTTTACATCGTTGAGGGCTTCATCGGAAGCATTCTCCATGTTGATCTCATCCTTCGTTAATTGCTGCATTGACTCGGAATCGTTGGAACCATTGTTCTTTTTCTCCTTCGAACAGGATGAAAAATAGAATCCCATACTTAGAATAAGCAGAAGGGGCAGGATGAATGATCTGGTTGTTTTCATTTTTCTATGGTTTTGGTTAGCTTTTAAAATTTGATGAATCCTGACCTATATACACCGGAAACAAGGGTTACCCTGATACAGGATGATGAATTTCTCAAAAAAAATTAAAGTTATTTTTATCAGACAAATAATCATGGCGTTACAGTGATATAAAGTGTATTGACGGAACAAACTCCAAAGAATCCGAAAGCGCCTCCTCCCAAGTTCGTGATGACATTGGCCGGCGCCGAACCGAACAAACCTCCCTGCCAGTTGGTCTCAAGCAACATCGCCCGCAGGAAGGCTGCATGTTCCTCTGTAAGTGAGTATCTCTTCTCCGTGATCCTCGTCCCGGCAGGAAATGAAATGCTCTCCATCTCAGGTGCAAAGATCTCACTTACATCAAGTGTCGGAAGGGTATAGAATTTGAGTCTTGCCCTGCACAGGAGTGAATCCGTATTCTCATACCCCGAAACGTCAGACCAGTCGATAAGAACCTCCCACATGGCCGGCTGATCCGCGTTGAAGGCATCGGCCACCCATTCCAGATGATAAAGGTCATCGCTATCATTCTTCGTATACTTCAGTTCCTCGAACTCTATTCCCGCCACCAAAGAGGCTTTGGCCGTATATAATTTATCATCCTTGAAAACATGCAGTGTGTAATTTTTTCCAGGCAGGGCAGGAAAAGAATGGCCAGCCAGGTAATTTCCCGGCTTCCCGGGCTGCTCTATGAGAGTCCATGCAGAATCTTCATTCGAGATCAGCACATTGGCTGAAGTGACCGGTCTGACCGTATCATTCTGCTGGTTTACAGAATAGTAAATTTTAACCGATTGAACTTTGTTCTCATCCGTCAGGATCCCGTCCACGATTACCAGGTCCAGGTTTGAATCCGGGACCGGCCAGTTCACCTCCTTCTGGCAGCCGGTAAAAAGCACAAACGGCAAAAATATGATCAGGATTTTTTTCATTTTATCACATTTCATGCAGTGACCCCTCCCCCTGCACCCCCTCCCCTTGAAGGGGAGGGGGACGGGGGGTGAGGTCATCAGGATTTATCTTTTCTGACATATTCATCAGAATTTAAAAAGATAATTGATTGATGGAATAATTCCCGCAACAGAGATGGTCGTCGGAATCCGCTCGTATTGCCCGTCAAGATTGGAGGGAACCACGATGTTGCCATTGTCGTCCATAACCTTATTGAAATTGACCGAGAATGGATTCAGTCTTCCGTAGGCATTGTATAAAGTAAGTGTCAGGCTGTGCTGATACCGGTTCCCAGGTTTATTAAATGTATAAGTTGCGGAAAGGTCCAGACGGTGGTAATCAGGCAACCGGTCGTTGTTCTTCTCTCCATAAACAGGGATGGAATAACCGTCGAAGTTATAAAACCCAATGGGTGTTGTAATGGTTCCCCCTGTCATGTAGATCCAGTTGGCAGAGAATGCCCAGTGTTTTTGGTCGTTGTAAGAGAAGTTCAGGGAGACATCATTCGGACGATCGTAGGAAGCCCGGTACACTTTGCCATTGTTCACACCCTCGGTCTGGTTGAATGCCCTTGAAAAGGTATACCCTATCCACCCGGTGAATTTCCCGACCGGTTTCCGGAGCATGATCTCCAGCCCGTATGACCAGGCTCTCCCCTGGCGCAGCTCCCCTTCGATTAGCGGGTTATATAGAAGGTTGGCATGATCGCAGTAGTCCATGTGATTGTAAAAGTATTTGTAGAAGATCTCGGCAGAGAGGTTCAGTTTCGACTTTGCGATCTTGCGGAAATAACCAAGGGTGACCTGGTCGGCCCGTTGTGGCTTTATGTTAGGTCCGCTGGGCGCCCACACATCAAGTGAAGTAAAGGGGCCGGTCGAATTTGAAAGGATCTGGAGGAATTGGGTAGTACGGGTATAACTGAAATGGAGTTCGGATTTTTCCGTGATCGCCCAGTTGAGGCCGAACCGGGGTTCCGGGCTGAAAAACCAGTCATAGGAGGACATGTTGGAAATCTGTGCAGTGTCGATCACCCTGTAATTTCCGTCGAAATAATAGAGTGTCGTGGGGCCGATATCCTGCCAGACCGGAAGCCGTATTCCGTAACGCAGTGTCAACTTCTTACCAATGTGCTGTTCATTTCCGAGATAAAGATCATATTCGACGGAGTGATAGTTGGCTACCTGCGGAACAGGGGCACTGCCGTTACTTTCGACCAGGGTGACGTTACCAGGATCGGAATTATGAAGACTGACCTCGACCCCGGCCTTCAGTGTATTTTCAGGATTAAGGAACCAGGTGAGATCCGATTTAAGGGTAAGATTAGAGATCGAAGATCTCCAGTAGTCATCCTGTGTTTCTGAAATAAAAAGCCAGTACCTGTATTGACTGTAATTCGCTGTTGTATTGAGGAAAAAGCGGTTGTTGAAAACATGGTTCCACCGGAAGGTCCCGACCATGTTGTTCCAGCGGATGCCATAGGTACGGAATGCCGAGTTGATGATCCGGCTGAAATTATCGTTCCCGGTGTAGAAAGTGAAGAAAAACCGGTCGCGCCCGTTCAGCCGGAAATTAAGCTTTGCATTGATATCATAAAAGGTGAAGTCGAAATTCTTTACACCGGAAATAATGGTGTTCAGCCAGTTCAGGGTGGAAAGCCTGCCGGAAATAAAAAAGGAGGCGCGATCCTTTACGATGGGTCCTTCAACCGAAAGGTAGGAGGCATAGGGTCCGACATTACCGGAGAATCCGTATTTTTTCATATTTCCCTCCCTTCCCTTGACATCGATCACCGAGGAGAGTCTCCCACCGTACCTCACCGGGAAATCACCCTTGTATACTTGCACATCGTTGATGGCATCCGGCGTCAGGGCCGAATAGAATCCGAAAAGATGGGATGGATTATAGATTGGCGCTTCATCGATCAGCAGGAGGTTCTGGTCGCTGTTCCCTCCCCTCACATAATAATTGGCTGAACCATCACCATAGGTCTGGATGCCCGGAACCGATTGCAGGGCGCGGATTATATCAATGTTTCCCGCAAACCCCGGCATCTGTGCCAGGTTTTTAGGGGTGAGTTTCACTTCACTTAGCCGGGCATACCGGATGTCGGATTCATCGGTTACCGCATGGATCTCGACACCTTGTATCTCCATCCTGGCTTCTGTCATCTCAACCGAAATCTTCTGGTTTTCGTCAAGGATCACCTCCCGGTTTTCCGCATCATATCCGAGGAAACCATAGGCCAGGGTATAACTTCCCACAGGCATGGTCAGGGAATAAAAGCCATAGCCGTTGGTGACCGCGCCGGTGGATGTCCCCTTCACATGGATGGTCGCACCGATCAGCACCTCACCGCTTTTAGAATCCTTCACGAAACCGCTTACCGTGAACCTGGGCAATTCTGCCCTTATCTCCTTTCCTGACTTTATCTCTTTTTCGTTTACCGGTCTGAGTACGACCTGGCTCTCGACTACTTCCCAGGTGATTCCGTTTTTCAGAAGCAGTTCGTTTAGTATCTCCCTGATGGTCTTTTCATCCGTTTGGAATGTAATCCTCCTGCCGACCGGAATGGTGGCAGGATTGTAAGAAAAATAGATATTGCCGATCTCCCCAATGATCCTGATGGCCTCACGGAGGGAAGTATCTTTTAATTCGACGGAGATCTTCCGGTCGAAGTTCTGGGCAAGGGAATAAACAGGAGACAGAATAAGAAAAAGTAAAACCCACAGGCTGCAGATTTTCATCCTACATCGGCGGGTTCTCAGCATATCGGATCAATTGCACTCTTTACCTGATAACTCAATTTCTGAGCCAATATTGCTGACGGAAAGCTCCAGCGTGGTTGACAGTACGTGCAGGACCGACTCAAGGGACTGATGGTCGAAAGTGGCGGTGAGCCTGCAATTCCTTAGTTCCCCGGGCCTGATCCTGATCTCCGTATGATAAACATTGCTCAGGGTTGCCACAACGGTCTCAAGAGGCTGGTTTGAAAATGTGATCCTGCGGGTTTTCCACGCCATATAATTTTCATCGGGATTTTCCGACTTGATGATGGTCTGGCGGGAGACCGAAAGGGCCGCCTTTTCGCCCGGCTCCAGGATCACCTTGATCCCAGGCTGGTTCTCAAAATAGACAGCCACGCGACCGCGGGTCAGGACCATTTCCATCTGGTCATCCGTAAGTTTTGTATTCACATTGAAAGCCGTTCCCAGGGCTTTTATCCTGACCGGCCCGTTTGAAATAACAAAAGGTTTTGAAGCATTATGGGCAACATCGAAATAGGCTTCACCGTCCAGTGTAACATCACGCTGGCCATCCACGAAACGGACCGGGTAATCCAGGGTCGAACCGGCATTGAGTGATACCAAAGTACCGTCGGGGAGGAGTGTCTCTACTACTGCGTGACCTGCTGCCAGGTGTTCATTAGCCGGAGCGATAAAATTACGGTAGATAAGCCATGCCGGTATCAGAAGGATAAGCATAATTGCAGCAACCCGAAATATTGGAAGCAGGTTATACCTCCTGGATGGCCTCTCCGGATCCATGGGAAGTATCTTATACGTTTCCTCACCCGATTCAGATCTGCCCTCCAGGTCATTGATCTGTTCACGCTGACGGATCAGCTTACCAACCAGGTTCCAGTCCTTGTCAATTACAAGGGAGCCTGAGAGTTTGTCCTTTTCAATCACCTCCCATGTTTTCCTGTAATCATCAAAAAGCTTTTGGTTTGCAGCATCTGCCATGACCCAACTGCTCAAGTCGGTAATCTCCTCGGAAGTGGCCTCACCTGCAAAATACCTGATGATCAGATCGTTAAAATATGTTTCATTCTTTTCCATTACCGTTCACTGATTCTTATACACCCAAGTTCTGTTCTACCCTGATATCGAAGTTAACATTTTACATTTTGACTCTTCAAAAGAAGTCGGCAGAAGGCAGAAGGCAGTTATGAATTTCCTTAACCTATTACCTTGTTACTTTGTTACCAATGTAATGACTAATAACTAATGACCAATAACCAATAACAAAACCACCGTCAGATACTCCTTAAGCCTCGTGCGCATGTGCTGCAGCGCCTTCGACATCTGGGTTTCCACGGTCTTTAACGAGATGTTAAGCCGGTCGGCGATCTCCTTGTATTTAAGATTTTCGTAACGGTTGAGTATAAATATCTCCCGGCATTTCTCAGGTAATTCGTCAATGGCCGAAGCGATCCCGGCCCGGATCTCCTCCTCCACCATCTTATCCGCCTGATGTTCCTGAGGTTCAGAACCGAGTCCCTCCACATCGAGAAGGTTTCTGTTGAACTTCCTGTGATCCCTGAGCCAGTTCAGGCAGGTATTACGGACCGATGCAGAGAGATACGATCGGACAGGTTTCAACGGATCGATCGATGCCCTCTTCTCCCACATCCGGATATAACAGTCCTGTACGATCTCCCTGGAAATTTCATAATCCTTCACAAAGCGGATGGCATAAAAACACAGATCCTTGTAGTGATCCCTGAAAAGTATTTCGAAGCTCTCCTTGTCAAGCATAGATGAAGAGGATTACCGGTTCGCGGTAAAACAAAATCACTTAAGCATATGTTTTTCCAATTCTTCCAGCGATTTTCCCTTGGTCTCGACCAGGTATTTCCTGAAGAAGAAAAAGCTGA
>JBAXRT010000077.1:0-14021 GCA_037131065.1 bacterium
ATTATCAGTAAACGGGTCATCGACAGGCCGGCCGGGACGGTGACACTGTTCTCCTTTGATAAAGGACAGCGCCTAAGCACCCATTCAGCTCCCTATGATGCCATGGTACAGGTGGTTGAAGGAGAGGCCAAAATCGTAATAAACGATGTTCCCTTCACCCTGCATGCTGGAGATTCGATCATCATGCCCGCTGGCATTCCGCACGCCGTGAATGCAACGGAAAGATTCAAGATGGTACTGACCATGATTAAGGATAAAAGCCAATAAGCGATCTGATCAATAATTCCCAGAGAAAGAAAGAGCTGCTGAAACACATGATCTTTCGGCTCTCGGGGTTCCTTGCCCGGTGGCTTGTAAAACGCAAGATAGAAAGTAAGGAGAAAGAGTTGAAAATTTCCTTAAGTTTGTAAGTGGAAGTCACTGTAACAGAGAAATAATTCCCGGCATGAACCTTTGGATCCCTGATGGCTGGAAAGATTACGAGCTGATCGATACCGGAGGCCTCGAGAAGCTTGAACGGTTCGGAAGTTTTATCCTTTCACGGCCGGAGCCGCAGGCAGTCTGGGGAAAATCACTTCCTCCCGATCATTGGGAAAAACTTGCCCACTCCCGGTACCAGCGCACCAGGGGAATTGATCCTGGGAAAAGCGACAATTTTGAAAAGGGAGAGTGGATCCGGAATAAGTCAATGCCCGACCAGTGGACGATCTGCTACAAGCATGGTGAAATGAATCTGACCTTCCGTCTCGGGCTGACATCATTCGGGCATATAGGGGTCTTTCCAGAGCAGGCAGAGAACTGGAATTACGTTTTTGATATTATTAACAAGTCAGCAGTCGGCAGTCAGCATTCGGTAGTTAAGGTACTAAACTTGTTTGCATATACCGGTGGGGCGTCGCTGGCGGCTAAAGCGGCTGGGGCGGATGTGGTGCATGTGGATTCGGTGAAGCCGGTGATCAACTGGGCAAGGGAGATGATGGAGGCCAGCGGTCTGAAGGATATCCGCTGGGTTGTTGAGGATGCAGTGAAGTTCGTGAGAAGGGAGGCAAAACGGGGGAACCTTTACCAGGGGATCATCCTGGATCCGCCGGCATACGGAAGGGGGCCGGAGGGAGAAAAATGGGTACTCCAGGATGGGATCGACGAACTGATCTCGGATTGTCGCAGGCTGCTCGATCCCGGCGGAGGCTTTTTCATCTTCAGCCTTTATTCCATGGGTTTTTCGGCCCATATCGGGGAGAACCTTATCAAAAGCCATTTCGGAAATGTGGCCGGGACAGAGGCCGGCGAGCTCGGGTTCAGGGATCGCGCAGGAAGGATCCTCCCCCTGGGAACCTGCCTAAGGTTCAACCAGGAAAAGGTTTGAAGCAATACCATCCGCAAACAATTTTCCTTCATCTGTCAGGTAATAAATTCCGGAGATCTCTTTAATTAAGCCCTGTGCAATGAACTTTTCGGCCTGTCCGGAGAAAAAATCTGAAATCTGAAATCCGAAATCTGAAATAATCTTTTGCTTGCTGCAGCCCCACATGGTGCGGAGCGAGGTCATGACATATTCGTTGAAAGGTTGCGTGGCCGTGAGGGTCTCTTTTTCAGAAAAAGGGGCGCCGGATCTTATATTTTCAATGTAAGCTGCAAGGCCGGAGAGATTCCATTTCCTTGATCTTTCGTTGAAGGAGTGGGCGGAGGGGCCGAGCCCCAGGTACGGAAACCCTTTCCAGTAGTTGCTGTTGTGGATGGAAAGAGATCCCTCCTTACAGAAATTCGATATCTCGTAATGAAGAAACCCGGCCTTTTTCATTTTATCCATCAGCAAGCGAAAGTGTGCTACAGACTGCTCCTCGTCGGGGGCAGCCACTTTTTGCTGCCTGATGAAAAGGTCGAGGGCTGTATGTTTTTCGACCGTTAGCGCGTAAGATGAAATGTGGGGGACCTCAAGCAAAATGGACTTATCAAGATTCTGTTCCCACCGGTCAGCTGTCAGTCCCGGGATGCCGTAGATCAGGTCGATGCTGAGATTGGAGAACCCTGCCTCCTTTGCTGCCCGGACAGAATTTTCGGCTGATTCAGCGGAGTGGGTGCGATTGAGGAATTTCAGATCTTCATCAAAGAATGACTGAACACCGATGCTAAGCCGGTTGATGCCGGTATCGTGAATCGCTTGGAGATACACGGAATTCAGGTCATCGGGGTTGGCCTCCAGGGTGATCTCCGGCGACCGGGACAGAGGAAAATGGTCCCGTACGGCATCGAGGATTTTTTCAATGGATAAGGGGGGAAGAAGGGAGGGGGTCCCTCCGCCGAAATAGATGGTTTCGACGGTTTCCACACCAAGGTAGGATGCTTCAAGTTTTATTTCCAGTAGAAGGGATTCTACGAAGGAATCGATGAATTTTGAAGAGGCAAGCGAAAAAAAGTTGCAGTAGTGACATTTTCTCCTGCAAAAAGGAATATGGATATAGATGCCGGCCAAGGGGCTATTTTTTCAGGATGATGCGGAAGGTAGTTCCTTTGCCAAGGGTTGAAGAGCGCACAAAGATCTTACCCGCATGGTAATTTTCGATGATCCTTTTTGAAAGGGTGAGGCCCAATCCCCATCCCCTGGTTTTACTGGTAAACCCGGGGTGGAAAATCGTTTTGAAACGGGATTTTGGAATCCCCTTGCCTGTATCGGAAACATCGATATGGATATGATCGGTGTCTTCGGTGATCTCAATCTCAAGGGCTCCGCTGCCCTCCATGGCATCGATGGCGTTCTTGCAAAGGTTTTCGATGACCCACTCAAAAAGATGGAGGTTGATCGGGATGGTGATATCGGTCGTGGCGGGGGGCTTCACGGTAAAAACGACTTTCTGTGAGGTGCGCGAGCGGATGTAATTGACAGAATCGTATACAACCTTCACAACATTCATTTTCTCAAGGCGCGCTGAGGATCCGATCTTTGAAAAGCGGTCGGTGATCGTCTCCAGCCGCTGGACATCTTTTTCGATCTCTCCAATCGTCTCCCTGTCGAGTCCTTTCAGCTTGAGCAGTTCCATCCAGGCGACCATGGAAGAGAGGGGTGTTCCAAGCTGGTGGGCGGTCTCCTTTGCCATTCCCACCCAAACCTGGTTCTGTTCCGATTTACGGGCATAGCTAAAAAGGAGATAGGCGATGAAAAGAAAAATTCCAATCACTCCCAGCTGTACATATGGATAGTATTTCAGCTGGGTGAGAAGGGATGAGTCCTGATAGAAGATATACCGGACGCCGAGGTCAGCGAGGTTGATCTGAATAGGGGTATTCTGGGCGGCCATTGATTCGATCGTTTCGGTGACGAAGGCCGGATCTTCCATTTTCTTCTTAGGAATATTCCCCGATTCGATCACGTTCCTTTTTGTGCTGTCGGTAATGATTACGGGAACGGAAGCGGAATTCAGCACCACCTCGGAGAAGAAGGAGCGGATAAGATCATCCAGTAGGGTTTTGAGTTCAGAAAAGACCTTTGAATCCTTGTAATAAAGGATGATTTTTTCATCTTTAAAATACCGGACCACGATAGGCGGATAGACCGAGAAGGCCTTTTTGAGCGATCCCTCCAGCCGTTTCAGGGTATCAGGAAGCTCAACATTCTTGGTGCTCTGTATGTTCCCGTCTTTGTCGGTCTGGATCACGGGAATAGAAGTGTTCTCTGAGATAATCTCGAGCAGGAAGTTCAGTTCGTCGCTTGAGGTGGCCGTATTGAGCCGGCGATGGGCCTGTGCAAGGATACTGACTCTTCTTCTCTCCTCATCCTTGATCTCCTCAAATTTTTTATTGGTAAAGTTCACCAGGTCGGCTTTGCGGTGGATGGCGTCGGCCCATATCTCCACATTTTTCCTCTCATCCCTGCGGATCTCATTGACCAGGATGTTTGTATAGTAAAGGGAAGCGGCAACGATCAGGATGGCAGCTGAAAACAGAAAGAGTTTCCAGCGTCTTTTTCGGAGATAGATATCCACAATAAATCTGTTTATAGATCAACGGTTCAATCCGGAAAATATTTTCATACCGCTGATCCTGAGTACAAAGTAAGGAAAGAAACCCCGCATAACCAAATTAAGAGGGGAGATCACCGATCAATTCCCTCTTTTCATCGAAATTTCAGCCAGTTACATGATTATTTCGTAATATTGTTAAAAAAAACCGAATATGAGAACACAAAGAACAATCAATTTTGTTTTTGCTATTCTTATGGGAGCTTCCCTTATCCTGGGTGGTTGCCAGAACAAGAAACCCGTTGCAGTAAGAGAGATCCCCCTGGAGGATTTTTTTAAGAATCCTGAAAAGGCGCGCTACCAGATCTCCCCCGACGGAAAGTACTTTTCATTTATGGCTCCGTGGGAGAAGAGGATGAACATCTTCGTCCAGGAGATCGGGAAGGACAGTGCTGTAAGGCTTACCTCCGAGAAGGACCGCGATATTGCGAACTATTTCTGGAAGAATCCGACATGTATCCTGTTCCTGCGTGATACCGGCGGGGATGAAAATTTCCGGCTCTATGGCGTCAATGTGGATGGGTCCAACCTGAAATGTTTTACCGATTTCCCGAAGGTCAGGACCGAGGTGTTTGACCAGATGGAGAATTTTCCGGATGAAGTCCTCATCGGGATGAACAAACGGAACCCGGAAGTTTTTGATCCTTACAGGCTGAACATTGTCACGGGCGAGATGAAGCAGCTTGCCGAGAACCCGGGCAACATCCAGGGCTGGATGATGGACCATGCAGGGAAGCTCCGTGCCGCCACGGCGATCGTCGACGGCATCAACACCCAGATCCTTTACAGGGAGAAGGAGACCGACAAGTTCAAGCCGGTGCTTACCACCAATTTCAAGGAGAGCCTCTCTCCGATGTTCTTCACTTTCGACAACAAGAACGTGTATGCCACCTCTAACCTTGGGCGCGACAAGAGCGTTGTGGTTGAATTCGACATTGCCAACGGTAAGGAGATCAAGGTGCTTTATGAAAATCCCGATTTCGATATCAGCGGCCTGGAGTATTCGAAGAAGCGCAAGGTCCTGACCATTGCCGATTATGAATCATGGAAGATGGAGAAGTACTTCTTTGACGAAGAGACCAAGAAGATCTATGAGCGTGTTCAGCAGGAGCTCCCCAATTTCGCTATCAATATTCCATGGTCAACGAAGGAGGAGGATAAATTCATCATCCGTGCTTTCAGCGACCGCTCCCTTGGAGGTTATTACATCTATGATAAAACCACGGATAAAGTGCAGAAGATCGCCGATATCAGTCCGTGGCTGAAAGAAGATGAGCTTGCCGAGATGAAACCCATCCAGTATAAAACAAGGGACAGCATCACCATCAATGGTTACCTTACCTTACCGGCGGGGTACACCATGGAAACTGCCAAAAACCTGCCTGTTGTTATCAATCCTCACGGAGGTCCGTGGGCACGTGACGGCTGGTATTTCAATCCGGAGATACAGTTCCTTGCCAACCGCGGTTTTGCCGTTCTGCAGATGAACTTCCGCGGATCGACTGGTTATGGCAAGAAGTTCTGGGAGATCTCCTTCAAGCAGTGGGGGCTGACCATGCAGGATGACATCACAGACGGCACCAAATGGCTGATCGACCAGGGCATTGCCGATCCCAAGCGGATTGCCATCTATGGCGGCAGTTACGGCGGATACGCAACCCTTCAAGGAATCGTAAAAGAACCCGACCTCTATGCCGCAGCCGTGGATTACGTAGGAGTTTCAAACCTCTTCACCTTTATGAGGACCATTCCTCCTTACTGGAAACCCATGCTGGATATGATGTATGAGATGGTCGGGAATCCAAAAGCCGACAGTCTGCAGTTCGTTGCCACCTCACCGGCGTTGAATGCCGATAAGATCAAGACACCGCTTTTCATAGCACAGGGCGCCAACGACCCGCGCGTAAACAAGGCTGAGTCAGACCAAATTGTAGAGGCATTGAAAAAACGCGGGATTACTGTGGAATACATGGTGAAGGACAATGAAGGACATGGCTTCGGGAATGAAGAAAACCGGTTTGATTTTTACCGGGCCATGGAGAAGTTCCTCACGGCTCAGTTGAAGAAGTAGAACTTACAAGCAATAAGGCAAAAAACCCGGCCTTGAGCCGGGTTTTTTATTATACAAATTTTTCGCCTTTTTCCAGCTTCACGTCATTCACGAACTGGCGGATCTGCTGTTCATCGGCCTTGCGGCAGACCAGGAGGACGTTGTCCGATTCGACGACGATGTAGTCGGTGAGGCCTTCAAGGACGACCACTTTGTCGCCCGGCATGTTGACGATACATTCGGAGGAGTCGTACATCATCACGTTCTTCCCCACCACCGAATTGCCGCGGTCATCCTTTGAGCGGTTCTCGTAAAGGGAGCCCCAGGTGCCGAGGTCGGACCAGCCGAAGTCGGCGGCAAGGACATAAACATTGGAGGCCTTTTCCATCACCCCATAGTCGATAGAGATGCTTTTACAAATGGAGTAGGTCTCTTCAATGAACTCTTTTTCAGCCTTGGTGCCATACTTACCGATCCCTCCCTTAAAGAGTACATCAACTTCGGGAAGGTGCGTTTCAAAAGCCTTCATGATGCTCTTCAGCGACCAGATGAAGATCCCGGAGTTCCAGAGAAAGTCACCGCACTTGAGGAAGGTGATGGCCAGCTCCAGGTCGGGTTTTTCGGTGAAGGTCCTGACCTTGCGAATCTGACGGTCTTTCTTCCCTGTGTGGCCATCCTCATACTGGATGTAGCCATAACCGGTATCGGGGCGGCTCGGGCGGATGCCAAGGGTCAGCAGCCAGTCGTTCTCCGAGGCGGCCTTCATGGCTGTGGAGATATCCTCAAGAAATACATCCTCCTTTAAAATGATATGGTCGGAAGGGGCGACCACGATACGGGCTTCCGGATCGCGCTGAAGGATGCAATAATTGGCATAGGCGATGCATGGGGCGGTATTCCGGCGGGAAGGTTCCTGGAGGATCTGGTTACAGGGCATCTCGGGGATCTGCTCCCTGACAAGGGTTTTATAAAGGTTGTTTGTAACAATATAGATATTTTCTTTCGGGCAGATCTTCCGAAAGCGCTTGTAAGTCTGTTGGATGAGGGTCTCGCCTGTCCCCAGAATATCGATGAACTGTTTGGGGTGGGTGGTGCGGCTCATCGGCCAGAAGCGGGCTCCAATGCCACCCGCCATGATCACGCAGTAATTATGTTTTGACTTGCTCATCGCGTTGAACGTTTCGTTGAAAGCAAATATATTAATAATGCAGTATAAAAAAAAGATTTACTGAGAGGAGGGAAATTCCGGGGTAAAAACAACGGCAATGGGGCTGATGAGGTAAACGCGGCCATCATCGATCGAAATGCATTTATATCTTTTCCTCAGCCGTTCCATCTTGCGGAACCTTTTCCCGTTATGGAGGCGAAAGACGGCATTGACGGGGAGTTCCTCAAGGTATAGTCCGCCCGAAGGCTGATCGTGTTCTTTCAAAGCCCTTGAGAGGGCCGGGTCGGATGTGGCAGAGGCTTTTGGGTTTTTCATATGTCGGGTCAGTTCCGAGAGGAGCTCCAGGGGAAACACCCATGGATTGAGCATGGGTTCCATCATCTCCCGGAATACCGATTTCCATTGTTTCCCGTGGGGTTCGCGGCGGGCCCTTCGCTGGCCGGTCTTCTCCTGCTCTTCAAAGCAAAGGAGGTGTGCCAGTTCGTGGACCAGTGTAATGAGGAATGAATACGAATTGAGGTTCCCGTTGACGGTGATCCTGGCGGGATTTTCCTGGTGGGCAGGACGGAAGTCGCCCGTCTTGGAGTGGCGCTGACGCGAGATCCGGAAGTGGACTTTACACGATTCAAGATAGGCAAATACAACAGCGGCGGACTGTTCCGGGATGCGTGGCAGAAGGAGCTCCTTTATAACGGGAAGGGGCGTGACGGGATAGATCCGTTTGGGCTTAGGCTTTGGTTTTGGGTGAAAGATGGACAGTCGCAATTTTTCTTGTGTTTATATTTTGAAGGGAGCCTGGAGGAGGTGCATGATGCGGTCACGGTGGCCAGAAGCCATGTTAAAAGGATCCAAAAAAAAGCTGACCTGAAAAACCGACGCATCCCTAATCTACCTGAAATGATAATTTCCTCAAAGGTATAACGGAGATCAACTGAAAAATGGTATTTTAGCAAAAAGATTTTATGCTGAAGGTATTCATCAGCATCGGCCGTTATGTCATGCTCATGCAGCGCGTGTTTTCACGCCCGCAGAAGACTCGCATTTTCCGTAAGCAGCTCTTTGATGAATTCGAACACCTCGGGCTGGACTCCATCGGGATCGTTGCGTTCATCTCGGTCTTTATGGGAGCTGTTGTGGCAATCCAGACGGCCTACAACATCGACAGTCCGCTCATCCCCATGTCGATGGTGGGATTCACAGTCAGGCAATCGGTCATCCTTGAGTTTTCACCCACAGTTATCAGCCTGATCCTCGCCGGCAAGGTGGGATCGAGGATCGCTTCTGAGATCGGCACCATGCGTGTAACCGAACAGATCGATGCTCTGGAGATCATGGGGGTGAACTCGGCCAATTACCTGATATTCCCTAAAGTTGTAGCTTCCATCCTGATCAACCCCGTACTCATTGTTTTCAGCATGTGGCTGGGAATCCTGGGAGGCTGGTTCTCGATGGTCGCCACAGGGCTGGTGACCACTTCTGACTACATCTCCGGCATCCGGATCGATTTTCAAGGGTACACTATTTTTTATGCTCTTACCAAGACCCTCTTTTTTGCCTACATCATCTCGTCGGTGTCAGGATTTTACGGGTATGAAACCCAGGGGGGGGCCCTCGAAGTAGGGCAGGCCAGTACAAAGGCCGTGGTGGTGAGCAGCATCCTTATTATCCTGTTTAACCTGGTTCTCACGCAACTGCTGCTTACATGATCGAGGCACAGGAAATAGATAAATATTTCGGGGAGCACCATGTCCTCAAGAATGTCAGTTGCGCTTTCGAAAAGGGGAAGACTAACCTGATCATCGGGCAGAGCGGATCGGGTAAAACGGTACTCATGAAATGCCTTGTCGGATTGTTTGAGGTCGACAGCGGTACCGTGACCTACGACGGCAGGAATTTTACTACGATGAATTTTGAGAGCAGAAAGACCCTTCGTAAAGAGATCGGGATGCTTTTCCAGGGGGGCGCTCTCTTCGATTCCATGAATGTGGAGGAGAATGTGATGTTTCCACTGAATATGTTCACCACAAAGTCGAAAGAGGAGAAGGTGGATCGGGTCAATTTTGTGCTGAAAAGGGTGAACCTGAACGATGTAAACCAACTGATGCCATCGGAGCTCTCAGGCGGGATGCGGAAGCGGGTCGCCATCGCCAGGGCCATTGCGATGAATCCGCAATATCTTTTCTGTGACGAACCAAATTCAGGGCTGGATCCCCAGACCGCCGGCGTCATTGACCTCCTGATCAAGGAGATCACGGAGGAGTATGACATCACTACCATTGTCAACACCCACGACATGAACTCGGTGCTGAGCATCGGCGACAGCGTGGCCTTTATCTATAACGGCGAATTGTGGTGGAGAGGGAACAAGGAAGAGATCCTGCACACCGAGAATCCCGAGCTGAATGCCTTTGTTTTCGGGACGGAACTGACATCAAGGCTTAAAAAATCATAAAACTCGTCCCATGAATTTTCTTGACATTTTAATCTGTGTCTTCGTTCTGGTGTTCGTTATCCTCGGTTACCGGAAAGGCTTCATCATCAGCCTGGCCACTATTGCCGCCCTGATCCTTGGGGTTTACCTCGCTGTCAATTTTTCGAATTTCATGGACCAGTGGCTGCTCGACACCGTCAAGCCTTCACGTTCATGGCTGCCGATCCTCTCCTTCACCATAACTTTTTTACTGGTAGTTGCCGGTGTGTTGCTCGTTGCAAAACTGATGGAAAAGATCGTCGATGTGGTCGGGATGGGTTTTCTGAATCACCTTGGCGGAGCCATCCTGGGCTTTATCAAAGGAGTGATTCTCTGCAGCATCATCCTTTTCATCGTGGTAAGTTTTGACCCGAAAGAAAAAGGGATTACAAAGGAAGATAAAAAAGGATCTTTAACCTACCGGACGGTATCGTCGGTATTTCCTGCAATTATTAAACGGATGGGGAGCAAGATTAAATTCCCTGAGACTAATCTTCGATTGCCGTGATGCCGGGGAGTTCTTTCCCTTCGATGTATTCAAGCATGGCACCTCCGCCGGTAGAGACATAGCTGACCTGGTCGGCGAGGTTGTACTTGTTGATGGCAGCTACTGAATCGCCTCCGCCTACAAGGGTAAAGGTGCCGTTTTTTGTGGCATTTGCGATGGCAAGGGCGACGAACTTTGTTCCCTCCTCGAAGTTATTCATCTCAAAGACACCCATGGGGCCATTCCAGAGGACGGTACCTGATTTTTCAATCACCTGGTTGAATTTCTGGCATGCGATCGGCCCGATGTCCAGTCCCATCCATGGAATTTTAATATCGTAGGCGCTGGTGGTCTGTTTGTTGGCATTGTTAGTGAAAGCGTCAGCGATCACGGCATCCGGGGGAATATAGATGTTAACCCCCAGGGATTTGGCTCCCTCCACGATATTCTTCGCCAGTTCAACATACTCCTCTTCCACCAGTGAAGCTCCGACCTCTCCGCCCAGGGCCTTGATGAAGGTGAACATCATTCCTCCGCCGATCACCAGGTTGTCGACCTTGTCCATGAGGTGGTTAATGATCTCGATCTTGGTGGAGACTTTGGCTCCCCCCAGGATTGCCGTAAAAGGACGTTTTCCGGAGTTGATGCACTTGTCGATGTTCAGGATCTCATTTGCCATTACATATCCGAAGGTTTTTGCCCCGGGGAAGAAGTCGGCCACTACAGTGGTCGATGCATGGGCCCTGTGGGCTGTTCCAAAGGCATCATTAACATAGAAGGTACCAAGGGAGGCCAGTTTCTGTGCAAACGCCTCATCTCCCTTTTCCTCCTCCTTATGGAACCGCAGATTTTCAAGCAGCAAGACTTCGCCGGGTTTAAGGGAGGCGGCAAGATCCGTTGCCTGTTGTCCGATACAATCATCGGCGAACTTTACAGGGAGGTTTAGGACCTTATTCAGGTAGGGAAGAAGATGCTTCAAGGAGTATTTCTCCTCGGGACCGCCCTTGGGCCGGCCAAGGTGTGACATCAGAATCACGGAACCACCGTCGGACAATATCTTCCTAATGGTAGAAAGCGTGGCATCGATACGGGTTGCGTCGGTAATATTGAATTTGTCGTCTAAAGGGACGTTATAATCGACCCGGATAAGGGCTTTCTTATCTTTGAAATTAAAATCATCAATGGTATGCATGGCAATTCAGTATTGGTTTGCAAAGCAAAATTATACTTTTTCGCCCGTACAATACTAATCTTTTATACTTTTACTACTGAAATAAGGAGGAGCGTATGAATGATCTCACCATCACGCTGATTCAGACAAATCTTTTCTGGGAAGAGGCAGCAAGGAACCTGAAACATTTTGACCAGTTAATCTCCGGTATCAGCACATCCCCTGATCTCATCCTGTTGCCGGAGATGTTCAACACGGGGTTTTCCATCAATCCGCAGAAGTGTGCAGAAACCATGACCGGGCCTTCAATGGCTTTTCTGAAAGAGAATGCCAGAGAAAAGCAGGCTGTCATTATGGCCACCCTGCTGATAGAAGAGAACCAGTTCTATTACAACCGGCTTGTCGCAGTATTCCCTGATGGAACAACCCAACATTACGACAAACGTCACCTGTTCAGGCTCAGCGAAGAGTACAAGATCTTCAAGGGCGGAAAGGATCCCCTGATCATTGAGGTAAAAGGATGGAAGATCAGGCCACTGATCTGCTATGACCTCCGTTTCCCGGTTTGGAGCAAGAACAGCTATGTCAAGGGAGAGTATGCTTATGATCTCCTGGTTTACCTGGCCAACTGGCCAAACAACCGTTCCAATGTATGGAAGACCCTGCTTTCAGCACGTGCCATGGAAAACCAGGCTTGTGTAGCCGGTCTTAACAGGGTAGGTGACGACGGATTTGGCACATTCCACTCGGGAGACTCAAGCGTATTGGATGCAAAAGGCCAGCCATTGGTTGCCGCAACCCCTTCCAAGGAAGAAGTAATCTCTGCAACGCTCTCGGGGGCAGACCTCAGCCTTTTCAGGGAGTCATTCACCCTCGGTCTTGACTGGGACAAGTTCACGATACATCACTGACTATGGCAAAGCTTTCGGTTGTCCTCATTGCCCGCAATGAGGAGGAGATCATCCTGCGCTGCCTGGATTCAGTAAAAAGGGTAGCGGATGAGATCGTCGTGATCGACTCCATGTCGGATGACCGGACTGCTGAAATATGCCGCACTTTCGGATGCAGGGTGTTTTCGAGGACTTTCGACGGGTATGGCTCTCAAAAGCAGTTTGCTGTTGACCAGGCGCTCAATGACTGGGTTTTATCGGTTGATGCTGACGAAGTCCTTACGCCCGAGCTGCAGGATGAGATCAGGGTGCTGATGAGAGATCCGGTGGATTATGCAGGGTTTGAGATCCCCTTCGTCCTTTTTTACATGGGGAAGATGCTTAAGTTCGGTGGCGTAGGAAGCGAGAAGCACCTTCGTCTTTTCAACCGGAAGGCTGGGAGATTCACAACGGTGCCGGTACATGAGGGAGTTAAGGTAACCGGAAAGACCGGAAGATTCCGCGGAAAGATCATTCACTATTCCTACCGGAATATCAGCCACCAGTTGAAAAAGATAGATATCTACTCCTCCCAGGGTGCCCGGGCAAACCTTGAAAAAGGAAAGTCTTTCCCGAAATGCTGGGTTGTTCCTAAATTTCCAATCACCTTTTTCACGATCTATATCATCAAAGGGGGATTTCTAGACGGGTACCCCGGGTTCATGTGGGCATATACCGGGGCAATCTATGCATCGCTGAAAGTAGCGAAAACCATTGAGATGAAGAAGCAATGACCATTCCCCTGATTGTCTTTGCAGCCATCCTTCTGGTGGTGATTGCATGGCTCACCCTTGAGTACAGTATCCTTGTACCGCCAAAGAGAGGACTGGCCATTTTGCTGTATCATAAGATTTCCAATGGGAATAGAGATGCACTTACGGTTACTGCCGATGACCTGGAACTTCACTTTGCTTTTCTCAAAGAGCGGGGATATCATGTTTTATCGTTCAGGGAGCTTAAAGAACTGATAAGGGACGGTGCCTCTCTGCCAAGGAAGGCGGTCATTATTACATTTGACGACGCCTACCGGGATTTCCGCACCCTCGTCATGCCCATGCTTAAAAAATTTGACCTGAAGGCAACGGTGTTCGTCCCCCTGGCTTATATCGGCAAAGCCAACATCTGGGACAAAGGCAACGACCCTGTCATGGATGCCGAGGAGCTCAAACAGATCTCCGGAGATCCCCATGTAGAGATCGGGCTGCACTCTTTTCTGCACAAGAGTTACGGCGATATGGCCATCACGGACATGGAGGAGGATCTTGATAATTGTTTCAGCTCACTTTCGTTTTATAACATTCGGTATGTAAGGGTACTTGCCTACCCTTATGGCGGATACCCCAAAAAGGATCCTATACTGAAAGAGCAGATGATTTCTTTATTTAAAACACGGGAGCTTGATTTCGCCCTCAGGATCGGGAACAGGATCAATTCCTTCCCGCCCCGGCGGCCTTTCGAGCTGAAGCGAATTGATATCAAAGGGAGCGACAACTTTTTTATTTTCCGGACAAAACTGAGAAAAGGGAGGGCGAAGTTATTTTCGTAGCGGGCATGCAGGTCGAAAGATTTATCAAAGAGTTCATCCGGTATAACTATTTTTTCGGGCTTGCCCTGCTCCTTGTTTTCCTTCCCTTTTCAAAGTTCATGGTAAGCGTGGGCCAGTGGTGGCTGACGGGGGCCTGGGTACTCGAGCGGCTCGATATCCATAGACTGCAGGCGTTTTACAAGGA
>JBAXRT010000078.1:0-13488 GCA_037131065.1 bacterium
TGATATCACGGAGAATTACCTGGCGGGAATCAGGTCTTTTTATGATCGGCTGAATATTCACCTCGATAATAATTTCCTTTTCGGGAAAGGTCAGGACCTGAGGATGGTCAGGATGCACCATCGTAATTGTCCGCAACAGTTCCGTGTTCTGTGCCGGAATCTCATCAAGCGTCATTCCGACAACATCGGATTTAGATAGCCCGAGAAAACGGGAGGCGGCCGGATTGATATCCTGGATGCTGTTTTTCCCGTCAATGACCAGGATCCCATCTTTCATTGATTCTATAAGTGCTTCCCTGGCTACCGGAACCAGGTCAAACAAACGATAGTTGTATCTTGCCAGGGCTATGATTGACCCGCTAAGGATAAAAGTGACCCGTGTTAGGTCATAATCCGGGATAGGGTTGTATTGAGAAAGATAGAGCAGGCTGGATAGCCAGGGGAAAAGCCCGGCAAGAAAAATGATGGTGGTTTGTGCTCTAAAGATCCTTGCCTGATTCAGCGACATCAGTAAGAGGAAGAGGGTGGCAATGATCAACAGGAGGTAAGAATATCCCATGTACCCGATCCAGAACCAGGGTCCATGGTAATATGCCATCAGGTTCGTGACCGGGGAGATGCTGCTGAAGCCACTCCAGAGAAAATGGAACCGTTCGTTGGCAAATGCAAAAAAGAGGGTAATAGCAGGGATAATGAAGAGCCATAACCGGTTAAGGAATTTAAATTTCCTGTCCCTGCCGGTGAAGACCATCACAAAGATGAAATAAAAAACCGGGGTTGTGACAGCACCAATGTATTCCAATTTCGACCAGGAAATTTTTGTGGAGGATTCGAGGGCAGCGGTTTCGAAAATTCCGCAAAACGCCCAGAATGTGGCAGCAACCATTAAAACAGCAAGCTCTTTTGCACCGCTTCGATGGCGACTGTTCCATGCAACCCAGGCTGTTGACATGGCAACCAGTGCGGATACGAGGTAACCGGCCGAATAGATGGTGAATATGAATGGGGTGGTCAAACTTTTCAGATTAAGTTAACAAATGGTCATTCACAAATGATCCGAATGTAAATATAAGATAATTTGAAAATATTACAAGGATCCGTCGATTTAGATTTTTATCTTAGAATGCTGAAACAAAAAACATGGTGCTGCGCCCGGATAATGATGTCGCCGTCTGATATGGCAGGTGAAGCCATGCATATCTCCCCTACGGGATTTGTGGCGATCAGCTCGAATTCCGGTCCGGCCTTAATCACAAAAACACCGTTCTGTTCGCTTGTACAGTATATCTTCCCGTCAGCGGCAACAGGGGATGAGGTGAAAGCCCCCCCACCCTGTATCACATTTTTGTAAATGATCTTCCCGGAACTTGCCTCATAGCATGTGAGGTTGCCTCCATTCGAAAGTGTATAGAGGAATCCCTTGTATGCGACCGGCGTCGGCATGTAGGTCCCTCCTTTTTTAACTCTCCATAGAATGAATATTCCCGAGTTCAGGCTGTCGGCGATGGAGATATCCCCGCTCCCGCCTGGCTTTATGGCATAAACAGGGGTGATTGGCCGGTATCCGTTGGTAATAAAGATAAGGCTGTCGGCAACGACCGGCGTCGCAACCGTGATCTCCGAATTGGGAGATAACCGCCACAATTCGGTTCCCGTTTTCGGATCATATCCCCGGATAGACTTTGTGGCATTGGTGATCAGTTCATCCCTCACCGGGCAGAAATAAACAGTAGGTGTTCCCCATGAGGAGATCTCATCCCGCATCGTATTCCATATCTCCTGCCCCGTTTTGAGATCATAGGCTGCAATAAAGGAATTCTTTGAGCGGTCACATTGCACAATCACCGTATTTCCGTAAATGACAGGGGAACTGGAGTGTCCCCATTGGGTCTCTTCATCAAAAAACCAGCCGGCATCAAGGATCCCCAGGTCTTTCCTCCATTGCTCCTTCCCCGACATATCATAACAGACCATCCCTTCGGATCCGTAAAGGGCGACAACATATTTCCCGTCGGTCGCGGGCGTTGAATTTGCATGGGATGCTTTGGGATGCCTTTTTACCCTTGGGATCCCTTCATAGGCTTTTCGTTCCCAAAGTATCTTACCGGAGAGTTTATCCAGGCAATAGATTTTCCATATCTGGGAGGTGGTGTCGTTCGAAGGCTCAACATCTCCGAAAAGACCAACCCTGAATTCTGTTGCAGTGTCGCTGCTCATCGCCGTAATGATAAATATCTTCTCTTTCCAGATGACTGGGGAGGCATGGGCGAGACCGGGAATAAACGAAGACCATTTCAGGTTGATCGCCTTTTTCGCATCCCAGATGGCGGGAGCATTCTGCCCGTCGCCGATCCCGCTTGCCTGGTTTCCCCTGAATGAAGGCCAGTTTATAGGACTCTTCACACGCTCTTTCCTTTCCGGCAATGCGGCTTTTGCAATTGTATCCCTTGTCCTTTCAGGTTTGTCAGGTATTCGAAAATATTTGCTTGAACTGTTTCCCTGGTTGACACTTAATGACAGTACTATTCCTCCTGCCTCCTCGAACGCAATGGTGATCCCGGGAATATCCCTGATCTCAAAAAGATTGTTCTCCTTAAACGTCAGCATGAAACCAGCCTGTCCTTCATAATTCAGGGTCAGGTAAGGAGGTTCAACGCCAATGATTATAGTTGAGAGCTCTTTGGTTTTATACACGCCCTTATATTTTGCAAATTCAGAACTCCTGTCTTTTTCCTCCTTTACGACAGGCATTACCGCACCGGCATTCACCAACTCCCTGACCAGGGAGTCATTTTTATCAACTGTGGCCTGGAGGAGAGCCGTCGATAAGGTTTCACTGCCCAGTTTTGTGATCTTCATGATAAGGATGAAGAGTTCCTTATTCTTATTCTGGTTGGCCCAGCCCGCCACCGCGTCCGCCCCTGCGGCCCCTTTTTCCAGCATGATCCTTACCACCTCATTGTTCCCCGACTGGGCAGCAGCGAAAAGTGCATCCGGTTTGCTGATGTCGGCCCCATGATCGAGAAGGAAACGGATGATCTCCGTGTTCCCCTTGAAGATGGCCCAGTAAAAAGGCGTAGATCCATAAAAAGAGTCTTCGGCGTTTGGGTTCGCCCCTCTCTCAAGAAGAAGTTTTACCGCCTCCACCCGGGATTTGTCGGCGGCAAAAGTCAGCGCTGTTGCACCATACTGGGATTTTACGTTCACATCGATCCCGTTGTCGAGCAACTCCTTCAGGGTTTTGATATCGTTGGATTTGGCTGCTTTAAAGAAACGCTCGTTCTGATCCTGGGCCCTGAGGTCCTGCAGGATTGTGACCGTCATCAGGATAATCAACATGTTTCTGATCCTCATAAAAGATATTTTAACCGGTCGGAGAGGTAATTGTCCGGGATTATTTCAATAGCTAAGATAATCTGAATTTGAAAGTCATGCAATTTTTTAAGAGATGATCCAGGCGGGCAGTAAACGGCAGGATTATTTTTCTGAAACGGATCGGCAAAGGCGGAAACCTATGTATCCGTACCGGTAATTAGGATTCGCACTTTCACGGTCGGTGGTTCGAAGCCCGGCATAGTCATAGTACCAGCTCCCACCCCGGATCACCCGGCTCACGCCGTCGGCAGGACCGGCAGGGTTGTGCCTCGGGCAAACCTGATACCACGTTGGGGAATACCAGTCGGAACACCACTCGAAAATATTTCCGGTCATGTCATAGATCCCCAGCTCATTCGCTCTCTTCCTGCCTACCTGGTGGGTTGAGTTCCCGGAATTCCCGACTTTCCATGCTACCGAGACATCGGAGTTGCTGCCGCTGTATTTATATCCCTTCGACCGTGACCCTCCCCTGGCGGCATATTCCCATTCGGCTTCAGTCGGCAGGCGGTAATTCATATTAGTCCTCTCATTGAGTTTCTTGATGAACTCCTGGACATTATACCAGCTTACCCGCTCAACCGGGCAACTGTCGCACCCCTCAAAAAACCGTTTGCTCGTATCCTGGTCCATCACCATCCTCCACTCGGCCTGGGTAATCTCAAATTTCCCGATATAAAAATCAGGAAGGTCAACCTCATGAACCGGCTTTTCATCCTCCCCGCCCAGGATTGATCCCATATGGAACTTCCCTCCCTGTACAAAAATCATTTCCGGTACCAGGCCCTCCTGGTTTTTCATGGTCTGCCTTGCCGAAATTTCCGGAGGAAGCGGCACCGCGAGGGCAAAGCCGAGAAGGATAACCAGGTAAAATAATGGGTTTTGTTTCATGACCCATCGGGAATTTGGCCGGTAAACTGAATCTATATTCAATGTTAATCAATTTTCATGACCCGGCCGTCATTTCCCCTTCAGTTTTTTAAGCTGCTCCGTTGCATTCATATTCCCGGGATTCAGTTCGAGCGATTTTTCATAATTTTTTATGGCAAGATCCTTCCGGCCATTTTTAAGATAGGCCTCAGCAAGGCTGTCGTAAACATTAAACGAAGATGGATAGAGGGTTACATTGTACAGGAACAAATCGATGGCCACACCTAATTGTCCCATCTCCATCAGACTGTAGCCAAGCATATTGAGATAACTCTCAGACGGGTTGCATTGATAACCGTAAATCCCTGAAAGGAGTGCATACTGTTCTTTCAGTTTGTTCAGAAAAGTCCCGGACTGAGACGAATCTGACCGGGTAAATAAGGGTTTGACATCTATTTTCCAGTCTGAATAGATAAATTCAAGTCCGTCGTAGAATGCAATATGAGGCACTGTTTCATGCGATCTGCCGGGAAACTGCTCAAACTTCCATTTCAGGGAACCGGACCCTTTCGATTCAAGAACATCCGTAAAGTTGGAGATGGGATTGGGCTTAGCGTCCACTTCGTTACCGATCGACACATAAAGGAACCTGGTTATGTTTTCCTTAAGAGGGAAGACCGACCTGGCCCTTTCTGTCTCCCCTTCCTCATTCCACATCAGGCTGGGGCTGCTGGCAATGTAACCCTGGAAAGAGGCAGGATGGTTAACCAGGGTATGGATCACAAAGAGTCCTCCCAGCGATTGCCCCATGAGGATTCTGAAAGGTTCAGTCCGGTAATTTTTTTCGATGTACGGGATCAGCTCCTTAGAAAGGAAGGCATGAAACTTTTCGGTACCCCCCGACCCGGTCAGATGCTCCTGATCCCCGGGAATTTCGGAAGGCGGCGCCAGGTCTCTGTTCCTTTGGGTATTAACAATTGAAACGAGGATCGACGGAGGCATGTTGTTGGTTGCCGCGAGAAACCGGATGATCCCGGCGGTATGGATGAACTGGCTTTCGGCATCGAGCAAATAGATGACAGGATACTTCGTGACTGACCTGCTGTAATCTGACGGAAGAGAGATATTAAGCGTCCGTTCCTCAACGAGGATCTCCGACTTGATACTGATCCTCTCCCCTATTGAAATATTATTCTCCTGGGCACGGATGAGGCCCGTGAGCAAGATAAGTAAGGTGATCAGCAATTGTCTTTTCATGGCTCCTTGGTTTTCAGGATGTAAATATAGCAGTACTGCATCTCTTCCAAACAGCCGAATCTGTGATCCAAGCAATATTTTCGGTGAATTGTCAAAAACATATAAAGGCTCCCGCGACCGCCCATCCGTAAAGTGAAACCGTCATCCGGTAGATCAATAAGGCAGATTGATCATTTCTGTACGTTATATTTGCAGGTTTATTATCTTCGTGTCTCAGGCTTTGTAAATGGTAATTCAACTGATATCGGTTCTCCTCCTTATCTGGCCCGGAAGTATCATCCCCACAGAAGGTCCGCTGACCCTCTCGGAATATAACCAGCCGGCTGCGCAGGTCATTCTCTCCGATACTGCTGAGCTGAACAGGATGATCGCTGAAGCATGGCAACTGACTAAAAAAAAGGAGAAGGTTCAGGCCATGGCGACCATCAGGGATGCCATGAAATTTGCTGCAAAAAACAAGATGGCGGTTCCTTATACCCTTTACTGGGTATACGCCGAGACAGCATTTGGAATGGGCGACCTTGGACAGGCCTATGAACAGTCGGCCAAGGCGCTGACTCTGTTAAAATCCTCGAAGCAATACCGGCAGTACGCTGAAGTGGCCATTCTCCGGTCGAAGATAGTCACTCAGTTCGGCAAATTTTCAACTGCCCTGGATCTTCTCCAGCAAACTGCTCTGCTTGCCAAAGAGAAACAGCTCACAGGGATCCTTCCGGTGGTTTACCGGGATATGGCCGGCATCTATATTATGCTGGAAGACTCTGCCAATGAAAAGAGATACACAAACCTGATGCTGGAGGCGTCGATAGCCGAGAAGAATATAGAATATACAGCGCGGGCCAGGTACAGGCTGGGTGAATTTTCGCACAGGGTGGACAGCAATTTCAGGGAATCGAACCGCCAGTACCTTGAAGCACTTAAGATCAGGCAATCAATGCACGATTCGGTGATCGTCCCGACCATCATGATCCGGATCGGATGGAACTACTACCTGCTGAGGGAGTACGATTCCAGCATGGCCTGGTTCAACAGATGCATCAGGATCGGCGAGAAAAAAAGAGATTTCACCTCACTGGCCAATTCCTATGGAAATATCGGCACCATTCAACGCGACCTTAAGGATTACAGCAAGGCCCTTGAGAATTATGGAAGGAGCACAGCCTATTCATTGAATACGAAGGACTGGTTCAACCTGTCGTGGGTCTATCTCGACATGAGCGAGTTGTATAAATCACTGGGAGAATACAAGAATGCCTACAACAGCTTTATGCTTTATAAACAGTACAGCGATTCGCTGAAGGTGCTCAAGTACAATTCAGGCCTGGCCGACGCCAGGGCACGCTACCAGGCCGAAGCCAAAGATAAGGAGGTGGAACTGCTTGCACTGAAACTGGACAAGCAGAAATATTTCACATTCGGATTTGCCGGGCTGATCGTCCTTGCCATCGCCATCGGGATCCTTTTATTCTACCAGGCCAGGCTGAACAACCGCAGAAAGATCAGTGAGATGAACCGCAGGATCGCAGAGATCACCCAGGCCAACCTGCGTCAGCAGATGAACCCCCATTTCATCTTCAACACGCTGAATTCGATCCAGTATTACATGTACCAGCACGACAAGATCGCTACCAACAACTACCTGACCAAGTTTTCCAGCCTGATGCGCAAGACACTTGAAAATTCACAGCATACTTCCATCCCCATCAAGGATGAACTCGATGCACTTCAACTTTACCTGGAGCTTGAAACCCTCCGGTTCAAGGAAAAATTCCATTACTCAATCTACGTAGATGAAGAGATTGATACCCTGATCTGCAAAATACCCACGATGCTCATTCAGCCATATGTTGAAAATGCCATCAGTCATGGCCTTATCAACAAGGAGGGAAAGGGTTATCTTAAAATTGACCTTCGCCTGAAGGACGGGCATATTGCCTGTATCATCGAAGATGACGGGATCGGGCGTGAAGCGGCCATGGAGATTAAACGTAATCAAAACAAAAATCACAACTCCCTGGGAACGCGGATCACCGAATCGCGTCTGAACCTGGTTAACACACTTTACGGGACAACCATGAAGGTTACCTGTACGGATCTGAAAGACGACCTTGACTGTCCAAAAGGTACAAGGGTAGAGATCCAAATCCCAATCATGACATGAACGAACAGCTGAAAACGTTAATCGTCGATGATGAACAGGATGCAGTCAGTTTTATATCATCCATCATCAGGGAATATTGTCCGCGTCTTGACATCATCGGGACAGCCGCCTCGGTGAAAGAAGGAGTAAAGATCATCATAGAAGAAAAGCCCGACCTCGTTTTTCTCGATGTGGAAATGCCGCATGGAAGTGGTTTTGATCTCCTGGGCCATTTTCCGGAAAAGACCTTTGATGTCATTTTCATTACGGCCTTTAACCATTATGCCATCCGGGCCATCAAGTTCAGTGCCGTTGACTATATACTCAAACCCATTAATATCAACGAATTCATCGAAGCAGTTGATAAAGTGATCAACAAACATTCTTCAAACATTGACCGTAACAGTAATTTTTCGACACTCCTTGAAAACCTCCGTTCCTCCATCCCGGGCCGGCTTGCCATCCCGACAAGCGATGGAATGGAATACCTGATCACTAAGGATATTATCCGTATTGAGGCAGACAGAAGCTACAGCTGGTTTTATCTTTCAGATAAAAGACGGATCCTTGTTTCAAAAAATCTGAAGGAGTACCAGGAATTGCTCAGTGAACGGAATTTCTTCCGGACGCACAACTCCCACTTGATAAACCTCGATTACGTAAAGAGATTCATACGCCACGAGGGGGGCTCGGTCGAATTGACGGATGGCTCCCATATTCCGGTTTCCAGGTCACGCAGGGATCTCTTCCTTTCCCAGATGAAGAGGATCTCCCGATAAATATCTCCCTGAAGATATTATCGATTCATCCAGGGCATTCACCGATTTTCTTTTGTATCAGACTTCTCCTTTAATAGATTTGTATCGGTAAGGTTTTTGTTATTTTTATGAACCATATTAGGACCCGGCCCCTCGTAAAACTGCTCATTGCGTTTATCATTCTTTCATTTCTTTCGGAAGGCATAGCTGTTGTTCATGGCCCGGCTACCGATAAAGCAAAGATCGCGAGGGCTCTCCAGCCAAAATTAGACTCCATGGTTGTCAAGTATTATGTTCCCGGGGCAACCTTCACTATGCTTTACGGCAACTGGAGAAAAATATCGCTCTCCTCAGGACTTTCAGATATTGAACAAAACCTGTCAATGATCCCAGACGCGATGATGTTTTCAGGGAGTGTGGGAAAAACCTTTGTGGCAGCCATAGTCCTTAAACTGCATGAGAAGGGACTTATTAACCTGAAAGCCCGTGTGACCAATTATCTGGGAAGCCAAAGCTGGTTCTCTGCAATTCCCAATTCGAAAGATATCACTGTCGAGATGCTTCTGAACCATACTGCAGGCATTCCCGAATATGCCTATCACAGGGAGATATGGCAGGAGATCAGCAAAAACCCCGATAAAATATGGAGCGCCGAAGAGCGGCTCTCCTTTACCTGTGGAGAAGCTCCTTCAAATCCTCCCGGGAAAGGCTGGAACTACGCCGATTCACATTACATTGTCCTGGGTCTTATCATTGAGAAGGTGACGGGCAGACCATACTATTCCCTGCTTAAAGAGATGGTCCTGCTGCCCTGTGACCTCGACAAAACCCAGCCGGCCGAACACAGGGAACTGACAGGACTTATCCCGGGTTATACCAGTCTTTCAGAACCACTTTTTCTTCCCCGAAAAATGGCAGAAAAAGAAAAATACGCTTTCAATCCCCAGCTTGAGTGGACCGGAGGCGGGGTCGTAACCAACGGGTCGGACCTCGTTGCCTGGGCAAAGCAATTGTATGGGGGTGATTTCCTGAAACCGGAAAGTTTGAAACTGATGGTTACCCCGGTGCCATTCAGCACCTCACTTCCTGAAAATGCCGGGTATGGACTGGGATGTATCATCGGCGAGACCAACGGAATAAAATTCTACGGGCATTCCGGTTTCGTGCCGGGATATCTCACCATTGTCCAGTATCTTCCGGCGTATGACATGGCACTGGCCATGCAGGTCAACACGGATGCCTTGCATGGAGAGGGGTTCCAGGCGATGTTCAACGAAATGAAAACCACCGCCTGCTCCCTGCAGGTAAAAAAAAGCGAAGATCATTTCATGTCACCGGTAAACTGAGACCGGTCATCCGTTTAAAGAAGCGGACTTTACCCACTGCCCCTGCCTATTTTTGATGCTGAAGAAAACCATTATAAAAATCATGTTATGTACCGCAAAATAATTATACTGTTCTGGATCTGCTGGGCTCTTCCCACCGTTCCTGCACAAATTATCTCTCCCGATACCGAAGCTCCGAAACTGACGGTGGCTGACCTGAAGAGTTATAATGAGTCTAATTCTCCAGTCATTTCACCGGGGATACTTTTCCATGAGCCTGATAATAAAAAGCCTTCTTACTCCGGGATCTACCTTGGCCAGTCTCCTCCGGGCGATGTGCCCGTGAGGTTTGCCCCAGTCGGACTCCGGGCAAACAGTACATGGTTCTGGCATGGCTCACCACGATTCTCTCCTGACCTTTCTGAGATGGTTTTTGTGAAATACTACGAGGCTACTGACAAAACCGAGATCAACTACATGAAGATGACCGACGGAGTATGGTCCAACCCGGTGCCACCCTCCTTCAGTAACACCGACTATATTGAAAATAATCCATTTTTCTCTACATCAGGTGATACCCTCTATTTTTTCTCAACGAGGCCCGGCGGACCCTATTTTTATGTTACGCGCCAGGGAAAAGGCTGGTCGGAACCAGTATCATTGCCGGTTCAGTTACCGGATTCACTGATTGCGGGCTGGAATTTTTTCATTTCAGCGACAGGGGAACTCTATCTTGACCTGTCGCAGGGAACAGGGAACTTGGACATATACCGTTCTGAAATGCAGGACGGACAATACCTTGAGCCGGTCAAACTCGGACCTGAGATCAACACGGATTACCATGACTGGGGGACCTCTCTTGACGTGCTCGGGCGTGTGATGATCTTCGCCTCGAAAAGACCGGGAGGAAGCGGGCTTCATGATCTTTACATTTCGCACAAAAACGGGGATGGCTGGACCCAGTCAGAGAACCTCGGAAGCAATATCAACGGAGCCAATGAAGACGGGTACCCCTCGTTAAGTCCCGATGGTTTGTACTTATTCTTTACCACAGCAAAAGCGGGAGACCTGGGATACAATCCCTACTGGGTCAGAGCGGATGCCATTGATCCTATCCTTGGAATGGATGACAAACCGGATGAACAGCCTAATGCCATTGGAGTAAGCATCTATCCCAATCCTGCCAGGGAGACCTCCCTGGTCTCATTTTACCTCGCAAAGCCGGAAAAAGTGGTCATTGAGATGATCGATCCCTCAGGCCGCAGGATTATACTGATGGAGGAGAAGTGCAATGCCGGTCAGAATCATTTCAACATGCGGCTCGACCGGAATGCTGACGGAGTTTATTGCATCATCATAACGGCAGGTTCGCTCCGGAAATCAAAATTATTGATAGTAAAAAATTAGGATTATGAAAAAAATAATATCTTTTATCGCTGCAACTTTTCTTCTTAATTCCGGATTCCAGATCTATGCCCAGAACTTTCAATGGGCAAAATCTGTCGGGGCGGCCGGTGAGCAATCATGTATGGATATGGCTGTCGACCACCAGGGCAATCTCTACCTTATCGGCAACCTGTCCGGCGCTAATGTGGATTTCGACCCGGGCGAAGGGAGTGCCCTGCTCAGCTCTTCTGTCGGAACTGATATTTTTTTCGCGAAATATGATTCACTTGGAAATTATCTCTGGGCAAAATCCATCGGCAGTACGAGTGATGATGTCGGCGCGCGCATTGCCGTTGATGATGAAGGAAATGTTTATATAACCGGCTGGTTTGAATCTGTCAATGTTGATTTTGATCCCGGTCCGGGAGGAATGGTCCGGGAAACAGCCGGGGATCCCTTCAGATCTCCCCCAACCCGACGACCGGCAGAACGTTCATTGAGTTCACACTTGCATCTCCCGGAATCTGCAGGATCTCACTGACAGATGTTTCGGGGAGAGTGATCATGAAGATTATCGAATCGGACCGGGAAGCCGGAAGACATACCATAGAGGCCGATTTCAGCTCTCTCAGGCCCGGTATCTATCTCTGTACTTTACAGGGCCCTACCAAACTTGATACAGTAAGGATCATGCTGGCAGCATTCCATTAACGTTCCGATATTTGATAATGAAATTATGTTTTGACCGAGAATTTATATCAGGTCATCGAATCGACTTTTTTTTTACATCGATCCTTGTTTATTTTATAGCAAAATTGGTCATGATGAAAAGAATTGCATTATTTTCTCTGTTCCTCATTTCAATATCCGGAGTTTGTTTTGCCGGAAATAGGAATATCCCGGCCATCCGACACGAGGGGAGGACTGACCAGAACCCGGTCATCAGCAACATCCTGGGGGCAATCTCTATCGACAGCATCCGTTCCTACATGGAATCGATGTCTGGTATGGGCACCCGTTACATGTATGCAGCAAACCGAAAGCAGGTTGCAGAGTGGATCGCTTCAAAATTCCTTTCCTTCGGCCTCACAGATGTAAAGCTCGACTCCTTCAAAATGGCCGGGGATACAATCCTGACCGACTCAGTTTGGCAATACAATGTCGTGGCAGTCATTCAAGGAAAATCCGCACCGGGCGAAATAACACTGATTGGGGCCCATCATGACGACTATTCCAATCCCGATCCTTACCAGGCCCCGGGGGCAGATGATAATGCAAGCGGATGTGCAGCTGCCCTCGAAATTGCCCGCGTGATCAGGGCGAAAGGATTCAACCCTGAATCAACGATCCGTTTTGTGACCTTTGCCGCCGAGGAACTCGTTGGTTATAAAATGTATACAGGCAGCATGTATGAAGCCGAACAGGCGGCCGCCAACCAGGATGATCTCCGTCTCGTGGTATGCAACGACATGATCGCAAACACCACGGGACAAAACCTCGAGATCTTTGCCACCCACATGACCAGCGGGTTCAACTCCTGGGCCGGTGATCTTACCGAAGCTTCCGCAGCGACCTACTGCACACTTAACATCGTGAAGGGGAGCTACCCGACCTCCGATGCCACCTTCTTTTTCGACCTGGGTTATCCTGTAGCCGGTTTCCAGGAATTCGGGATGAACCCGACCTACCACACGATCCAGGACAGTGTAAGCAACTGCCTGATGGATCTCTGCACCGAAGCGATCAGGGCAAATGCCGCCATCCTGCTCAACGAGCAACTGAACCCTGTCCCGCAGCACCCGGAATGTATCTCGGGAAAAACCTCCATCACCCTCTCATGGCAGCCAACGGCAAATGCAAATGTGTCGGGATACCGCATCTACCGGAGCCTCAGCCCGGATTCATTGTTCGTTCAGGTCGGGCAGACAACCGGGCTTGTCCCCGGCTATGAAGATCTTACTGCCGTGGCGGGTAATAAATACTATTACAGGATCACTTCCCGCAATCAATCCGGTTTTGAAAGTTCCTTCTCTAACTGCGTCTATGGTTCGATATTACCGAAATACAGGGATCTCCTGGTTGTCAAAGATTCAAAGGGCGGCTTCAATAACCCCTCCGACAGCACCGTGGTTGCATTTTACAACAGCATTTTCGAGGGTCTTGAATATGATCTCAGTGATGCCTCCGTATCTGACAGCCTGGAGCTGCCGGTCCTCGGAAAGTACCGGAAGATTTTCTGGCTCTCCAATACTTTTTCCGACCAGCAAAACTCCTCCTATTCTCGTCACCGGGATGACATCCTTACCTATCTCAGGAGCGGCGGACAGCTTTTCATTGCAGGTTTCCAGCCCACCTTTCTTATTGCTAAGAACAACAA
>JBAXRT010000079.1:0-13443 GCA_037131065.1 bacterium
CGATTGGGTTGTGGGTATCAGGGGAAAGACCCTTTACAAAAAACTTGGCTTGGAGAAAACTTCCGACGATTCGACAGCCTATCGGATTGTATTCGCAATGAAAGTGGCTTCCAAAGTCACCTTTGCAGAATACTATGAGAAATTCCCTGAGAAAAGGCCTGACTTCTCAATGCCTGAGTCCATCTACAAGCGGGGCGATAACATCTACCGACCGCTCCGCAATGGGGAGTATAAACAGTTGAAGTCACAGCATACGGAAAAGAACAAGGCAAAAGACCTGAGTGGTAAGTTTGTGCTCATTTCCGACCAGTTCTACTATTTCGGTTCAGAGCCAGTCGAGATACCTAAAAACCTGTCGAGCTTGGTATGCGGGAGGGGGCATAAAAGTAATTTTGATAAGTCAATCCAAGATCTTTTTCTTGAGTGTATTACATCAAAAACAATCGGAATCAATGCCCGTCCGAGCCTTTGGGATGAAGACGATGGCTCGTGGAAACAATGAAGCGATGAAGATAATTCTGAGTAGAAAGGGGTTTGACAGCCAGTACGGGAAACTGCCAAACCTGATTTTGCCAGACGGCAGGCTTTTATTTTTTCCCATCCCTGACAAGGCATCAGGAATACTGTATAAAAATATTCACGTTGATGTCGATGGGTACAAGAACCTATACGACCTGCTGGTAGATCTAAACGTAAAGTCGATAAAGGAGACTTATACAGCTCACCTTGATCCTGACCTTTACTATGGTTCTCTGCCCAGACACAAGTCTTGGAAGCCGTTGTTCGGGCAGACAGGAATTTCTCTTGGTCATTTGAACAAGTGCGAGGTTGGGGTTGGCGATGTCTTCCTGTTTTTTGGAAGGTTTCATAAGACCAAGTGGGATTCTGGTAAGATTGCATTCGATAAAACCCATAAGGATATCCATATCCTTTTCGGATATTTCTCGGTTGGCGATGTCATCGACCTTGGGCAAAAGATAGATGCTGGCTACGAGTGGACAAAATACCACCCACATAACTTTGGGTCTACCACACCAAACTGCATATTCGTGGCTTCCGATACAATGAAAATCGATAAAAAAACCTATGCGGGCGCAAAGGTATTTGACCAGTTTTCTGAGAAGCTAAGGTTGTCAGCAGACGAAAAAAACAAATCCCTTTGGAAATTACCCAGATGGTTCTACCCTTTTAATGAAAATAGACCCCCGTTGACATATCATAAAAAGAAGGAAAGATGGACGCTTCTTAAAAACCACACGGAGCTTCAAACCGTTGGCAAGGGGCAGGAGTTTGTTCTTGACGCAGACCGATATCCAGAATGGAAGGAGTGGGTAACTGAACTATTATCCTGAAATTAATTCCTGTTAGGTTCAACAGTAACTCGTCAACTATGAGATTCAAAATAGTATTCATTTGTCTGGTTATAACCTCGCTTGCTTCTGCTCAGCGCTTTTATGATTTCTCTGGTAAGCTTGCAGCCCGTTTTGATAACGACAGGGTGTACGACGCAACAGGTAAAACTTTGGGAAGGATCGATACGGATCGAATATACGATGCCAGCGGTCGTTGCATTGGTCGCGTCGATGTTGACCGATTCTATGATGGGGCTGGGAAAAATTTGGGCAGGGTGGATCAAAACAACCTGTACGATTCGTCAGGTCGTCGTGTGGCAAGGCTGGACGGGGATCGATTGTATGATGGGTCAGGGAAAACCATCGGCAGGGCGGAGGGATTGAGAAGGATGCAAATAATCATCTTCTTTTACTACTTCTATTGAAAATAAAAAAACCTCCATTCTATCAGCTTCCAAATATTATCGGATAGCCAGGTATAATAGTCAAATAGGATTAGAAATCTCGAATGCAGCGCACGGAAAATCCGTTACTCTTATCAAGGTTGCTCCTAAATACACTGCCGTCGTTTTTATCCAAATAACGTCCCCAAGCACAAAAATAATTGCCCTCAGTTGAACTCCAAAAGTTGCCATAGTTGCCAATGTCGTTGCACGTACCATTACTGTTACGGGTACCTGCCGCAACTGCTGCAAAACCACTTTCATTGGTTGCTCCTATGTTCGGTGAATGCCAATAAGTCGTGTCAGTTTCTTTTAGTCTACCACCCGCAACACTTTCGCCTCCTAAATAGATTGTAAGTATCGTCCATTCCTCATCAGATGGAAGATGCCAACCTGATGGGCATATATGTTTTGCAGTATTCCAGTCATATAAATAACCAAAAGTTGCTGCTAATCGTTGATCATCTTTATATGCCCAACATCCACTACTCGCTTTGTAGGCAAGATTTTTTGTCATCCAAGTCTGAGTACCAATTTTAATCATTTTATAAGTTTTATTATTTCTTAAATCGGTAAAAGTGCCAGGCGCACCTTTCTGAACATTTTCAGTCTCTATATTGTAATCAAAAATTGCGTTATCAAAATGCTTCTGTGCATAGTAAACAAGTTCTCGGTTGTTATATGCGTCTGTATAATTTCGATCAATCTCAATCGCTTTTGAAAAATCGGCAATAGCTTTATCGTACTGTTTGAGGGTTTGGTGGACAGTTCCACGCTCGTTATATACGAATGCATTTTTCGGGTCAATCTTAATCGCTTTTGAGTAATCGGCAATTGCCTTATCGTTCTGATTTAGGTTTGCGTGTGCAAGTCCACGGTAGTAATACGCATTCTTATATTTCGGATCAATCTCAATCGCTTTTGTGTAATCGGCAATTGCCTGATCGTCCTGTTTTAGTGCATAGTAAACAATTCCACGGTTGCAATATGCAAGCGTATTTTTCGGGTCAATCTCAATCGCTTTTGTGTAATCGGTAATCGCCTTTTCGTTTTGATTGAGGTTTGCAAACGCAAGTCCACGGGTGATAAAGGCATTCGCATTTTTCGGGTCAATCTCAATCGCCTTTGTGTAATCAGCAATTACCTTATCGTATTGCTCGATTAGATAGTAAACACGTCCACGCTGGTAATATGCATCCATCTCTTTAGGGTCAATTTCAATCACCTTTGTGTAATCGGTAATTGCCTTTTCATTCTGATTGAGGTTTGCATATGAAAGTCCGCGGTTGTAATATGCAACCTTATTTTTCGGGTCAATCTCAATTGACTTTGTGTAATCTGCAATTGCCTTATCATACTGCTTGAGAGTAAAGTAAACATTTCCACGTTTTTTGAATGTGTCTTTATCCGCTCCTTCTTTTTCAATACTTATGGTAAAACATTCAATTTTTTTTTGGGGATCAGTAGCATCCAATCCCTTTTGGAACCAATATTTTTTCTGCCCCAGCAATATATAACCATTGCAAATTATAAGTAGAAAGGTCAAAATAAGTTTTGCTTTCATAAATCAACCTTGAAAGTTATGCAATTTAAAGGATTTTAGTTTGACTTAAAAACCCGCTGTCTTTGACGGCGGTAATGTATGTTTGGCTTTGCCATTTTCTTAAATTTGCCCTATGGGCAAATACCGCAGATAAACGCTTGTAGTCTATAAACAATCAGCAATTTCATTATTAATGATCTCATATATCAATTAAAATATCCTTAAAAAGGTTCCCTTAATTTCTTAACTTAACAAAGATAATATATGTAGCATAAATTAACAACAAAGGATTCTTACAGTGCTTTAACTTGACCTTGTAAAGGTTTTTTTTTATCATGATTAATAATCCATTGTGTATAAACATTTCAATGCAAAGACTTTGAGGGTGGAAACCATTTTTCGGTAAATAAGTCTAGACTCTACCGCTGAACGACATTTGCAATGCCGCTCGGAACATACCAGAATTTGTAATTCTGCTATCCTTTGAAAAGCAAAGCAAAAAATTGATAGACTGGCACTTTATCATATTTTTTTCCGACTTATCACCCATTAGAGTCCAATTAAACGATAAGTAAAGACCGGAGTGCTCCCGGGGTTCATGATTATAGCACCTCACCCCCTGCCCCCTCTCCTTGAGGAGAGGGGGGGAAGATGGGTAAATTTCATTGTCTTATCGAAAATCCCTCGTAAATTTACGTTATGGTCTATGTTCAAAGGACGAGAGAATTTCTTCTTCATCTGAGTGCTAAAAAAAGCATTTTTTCCAGGGCGCCTGAACTAAGAAAAAAAATGACACCTGCAGAACGATTACTCTGGAGGGAGATCAGAAACAGGAAACTGATGGGATTTAAATTCCGAAGACAACATCCCATCCATATTTACATCGCCGATTTTTATTGCCATGAAATCAAATTGGTGATTGAAATTGATGGTGGGATCCACAACTCAGATCCGATAAAAGAAAATTATCAGAATCGTACAGCAGAACTCGACCGCCTGGGTATTTCTGTCATAAGATTCACCAACGATCAAATTAATAAGAATACCGATCAGGTCCTCACAGACCTGAAACAATTTATCCTTTCCCTACCACTAAACTCCCCCTCTCCTTGAGGAGAGGGGGTCGGGGGGTGAGGTGCAATCTCCTTAAGGAGAGGGGGCAGGGGGATGAGGTGCAATCTCCTTACGGGGAGGGGGCTGAACCAGCCGGCAGTCATGATCACTTATCCACTTGTCCGCCTGTCCGCCCGTCCGCCTGTATATGCACCACAACCATCCCCGCCAGCATAAGGCAACACCCAAGGATGATCCTGAGGGTCACCGGCTCGCTGAGGAGCAGCCAGCCTCCGATAACGGCAAAGAGTGCCTCCAGACTGAGAATAATCGAAGCATAGGCAGGATGGGCATGCTGCTGGGCAACGATCTGGAGCGTGTAGGCAATGCCCACCGACATGATACCTCCGTAGAGGACCGGGATATAAGCGTTTAGAATAGCTGCATATTGAACATTTTCCCATCCGAAGGCAACGATCCAGCTTAAAACCGAGCAGATCAGGAACTGGATGAAGGCGGTCCTGATCGGGTCGGTCTTCGGGGCCAGGTAACCGACCACGAGCACGTGAACCGTCCAGAAGAGGGCGCAGACCGCGACAAAATAGTCACCCCGGTTTACGGTAGTATTCTCACCAACGCTCAGGAAATAGAGACCAATGATCGTAAGCGCCATACCGATCCAAATGGTCAGTTTGTTCTTCTGTCCGAAAAACAACCCGGCAACCGGGACCAAAACGACATACAACCCCGTTATAAACCCGGCATTGCCGGCTGTGGTAAATTGCAGCCCATACTGCTGAAAGGAGATTCCCCCGAACAGGATCATCCCGAGCAGAAGCTGAAGTGCAATGATCTTCACCCTGCCGGAACGGGGGAGAAAAACCCCCTTGAACGCTTCATGCTTTCTGAAAAGAAGAAATGGGATTAAAACAATAGTTCCAAGCGTGAACCGGACTGCCGTGTAGGTGAACGGACCGATATAATCCATCCCCACCCGCTGCGCAACAAAGGCAAAACCCCAGATCACCGCCGCCAGCAGGAGTATTAAATCGTATCTGAGTTTGCTACTTTCCATTGATCGTTAAATCAACCAATTTTCTATTTTCTATTTTCGAAACATTCGTCACTCGTCATTCGTCATTAGTCACTCAACAACGATTTCATCCGCAAACACCCACGCCTTCTGTCCCGCTCCCGGATGCCAGACCGGGCATGTTCCGCGGTTCTTTGCTACGACCCTGATAAACCGGGCTTTGGAATTTCCGGTATTCAGGGTGAACTCCTTTGTCATGGTCCCGTCTGCAGAGTCCGGCACATCGTTGGCAACAACGCCCGCCTTCTTAAATTCTTTCCCGTCAGCCGAAAGATAGAATTCAACCTGCACCGGAAAGAAGATCCACGATCCCTGATCCTGGAGTGATCCCATGAAAATTTTGCGTATCTCCTGGATCTGGCCGAGATCGATCAATGCATCAATATCCCCCCCCTCATATCCCTGCCAGTTCCCGGTACTGAAATTCTCCCCACCGCGGATGAAATTAATAAGGGCATCCTCTCCACCTCCCGAATACTGGGGCGCATACAGGGTTTTCAGGGTGATCCTTCTGTCTTTTGGGATCTGGCTGAAGGTTGCCTCGATCCTGAAACTCTCCGGCTGACCTTCAGCCACGGCAAACGCCATGACTTTTGTCGTCTTGTTAATAACAATCGGCCTGTGATATAAACTCGAATTAAGGGTTGGTTCTGTTTCATCCAACGTAAAGAAGATCTTTGCTTCAGGCTCGGAACAGACAAGCCTGATCACGATCGAGTCAGTAAATGTCGGGCTTACTGCATCAACGGATGGAACCGGGGTGATCAGGTCGGTGGTAATAGAAGAAAATGGAAGATTCTCCTTGCCTGTTCCCCATGATTTATTGGACTCCGGCCCCATCCTGAAAATAATTTCACCTCCCTTGAGAATGTCGCTGTGGGCCAGCCAGGATTTTGTCCAGGGTTTCCCGTTAAGGGTCGCAGATTGTATATAAAAGTTTTTATCGCTGATATTTTCGGCCTTAACGGTAAACGATTTTCCGTTTTCAAGATGGATCGTAACCGCTGGAAAAAGCGGAGTCCCGATAATATAAATTCCCGATCCCGGGGTTACCGGGTAAAATCCAAGGGCACTCATCACATACCACGACGACATCTGGCCACAATCCTCGTTGCCGCAAAGTCCGTCCCTGGTGTTAAGATAGAGCTCCCTGCAGATCTTATGCACAAGTTCCTGGGTTTTCCAGGGCTGCCCTGCAAAACAGTATAAATATGCCATATGATGGCTTGGCTCGTTGCCATGGGCATACTGGCCGATCAGCCCTGTAATATCGGCCTGTTCGCGACCTGAGGTCTTCGATTCGGCAGAGAACATTGAATCAAGTTTTGCCGCGAACTTCTCCGGTCCGCCCATCAGGAGCATCAGCCCCTCCACATCCTGCGGAACATAAAAACTGTACTGCCAGGCATTCGCCTCAGTGTAATTGAAGTTGACCTAGGCCTGATCGAATGGGGTGAACCATCGCTCATTCATCTTTGCACGCATAAAACCTGTCGAAGGGTCATACACGTTTTTGTAATACTGCGCCCTTTGAAGATAGGTTCCTGCATCGTCACTCTTCCCAAGTGCCTTTGCCATTTCTGCAATGCACCAGTCGTCATAAGCGTATTCCAGCGTTTTTGATACCGATTCCCCCTCCCGGTCACCCGGGATATATCCCTTCGAACGGTAATATTTCAACCCAAGATGGTCTTGTTCGGCGCTGTGCTTCATCGCCTCAAAGGCAGCCCCGGCATCATAGTTCCGGATCCCTTTCTGGTATGCATCCCAGATCACGGGAACGGAATGGTAGCCGATCATACAGCCCGTTTCATTGGACGAGAGTTCCCACACCGGGAGCATACCACCTTCCTGATACTGGCGGATAAAGGTGTTGATGAAATCGTTGCTCCTCTCATCATCCACGATTGTGAGCAGGGGATGGGTTGCCCTGTAGGTATCCCAGAGGGAGAACAAGGTATAATAATCGAAATCGTCCGCCGTGTGTACCTTTAAATCACGTCCCCGGTATTGTCTGTCGACATCGGTGTAGAGATTGGGATTCAGCATGGCGTGGTAAAGCGCTGAGTAAAAAATTGACCGTTGATCCTCCGTCCCTCCATTCATGGTTATTTTCCCCAACTCCTTATTCCATGCATTTCTTGCTTTGTCAACTACTGCATCAAAATCCCATGCCGGAATTTCCGCGTTGAGATTTTTTCTTGCTCCTTCCACGCTGACTGCAGAGATCCCGACCTTCACACTGATCTGTTCACCCTTCTTTGTCTGAAAGGAAAATGATCCCTTGACATCAGTTCCTGAAACAGAATCACTGCCGGAAATCGTGATATTATCCGAATAGATGGAGTATTCACTGAAAGGTTTTGAAAACCTGGCCACAAAGAAAACCATCTGGTTTTGTGCCCATGATTGCGAAAACCGGTATCCCTCGATCTCATCCCTTCCCACAATCCTGATTCCGGACCCAAGGACCTTGTCGCGGTGCTTCAGGTCGAAAATGACCTTTGATTTTTCACTTTCGGGAAAGGTGTAGCGGTGAAATCCTGCCCTCGATGTCGCAGTCAGTTCTGCCTTGATCTTGTATTTATCCAGATCAACACAATAATAACCCGGATGGGCAATTTCAGAAACTGACCGGAAGGATGAGGCATAGCCATAGTCCTTCAAATCCACATCAACAGAGACAGGCATGACGAGGATATCCCCGTAATCGAGGCAGCCTGTTCCGCTCAGGTGTGTATGACTGAATCCGTAGATGACCCGGTCTGAAGCGTGATAACCTGAACAACCGTCCCACCCCTCAAGCCTGGTATCAGGGCTCAGCTGCACCATCCCGAAGGGCATGCTGGCTCCTGGATAGGTATGGCCGTGTCCCCCTGTTCCGATAAAGGGATCCACATAGTCGGCCGGGGTCATCGTTTTTTTTGAGCAACTGTACAAAAGGGCCGGTACCGCTATTATCAGGAAAATTGTTGATTTAAAAGACATTTCTTCTCTTTTTAAGCTTTAGTTCGAAATTGACAATTACCGGGAGGTGATCCGATGGATACCTGCCATCGACGTTGTAGGTGATGACACGGTGTTCAAGTACGGTTGCCGACTTATTGTTTCTTGTGAAGATGAAATCGATCGTATTCCCCTTTTCCGGTTTGAACGGGAAACCGATGAAAGTATAATCCGGACCGGATGGTTCCTGACGCGAAATGCGGGTTGTGTTGATTAGGGTAAGGTTCATCGCACCACCGGTGAGGATATTGTACATCTCACTGCCTTCGGTATCGTTGAAATCGCCACAAACGATCACCCAGTCGTCGCCGGCAATCTGTCTGATAGCCGATAAAAGGAGAGAGGCGCTCTCACTCCTCGCCAGTTTCGACTGATGATCAAAATGAGTATTGAATATGAAAATATTTTTTTTGAAACGCATGTCTTTAATCTTGACCCAGGTCACAATCCTGTTGCAGGCCGCATCCCAGGATTTAGTCCCCGGTGAGTTCGGTGTCTCCGAAAGCCAGAAAGTGCCCTTTGCCTTCATGTTGAACCTGTCCATATTATAAAATATAGGAACGAACTCACCCGAACGGTTTCCGTCATCCCGGCCAACACCGGTCCATTGGTAACCCGGCAGAACATGCTGCAGGTCATTCACCTGGTCGTACAAAACTTCCTGGCAGCAAAGGATATCAGGGTTCTCCTGCTGAATCACGTTTATAACCATAGGCATTCTTACCTGCCAGGCAAAGGGTCCGTCGTTGGGATTATTATAGCGGATATTGAAGGTCATAACCTTCAGGTTCAGCGTCTGGCATAAAACAACCAGGGGAAACAGAAAAAGCCAGAGCGAGAAGGAAATTTTTCTCATGGGTCAATAGGTATCAGCAAGGGATCGGATACTCATGTCTAAGGATTTTCCTTTAAACACCGGAGCCATTAGAAACCTGATCTCCCTTTTTTCGCCGGGAAGCAGATCAATATAGTTATCCGAAAAATAACCTTCAGCATTGGTAGAGATAAATACGCTTTTCGCAAGTTTGTCGGATGTAATTGTGATCCTGAACCCTCCGGGGATCCCGGCTGCTCTTATTTTGATCTCCGGCTGAACGAGATTTAACTCTTTTATCCTTGCAAAATAAAGATTATTCCTTGAGGATGTCCCGTTTTCACATCTGAGCTTAACTGAAAGGACTGCCGACAGACTGTCAATACCATCAAGAAGACTATTTCGAAGTGTATCAAACACAACCGTTGAACTCCCTGATGGAATGTTCACTGCGAATCTCTTCTCCATTCTGGTCTCTCCGTCAAACCCAATTAGTCTGATTTCAATTATACCTTTTTCATTTTTCAGCAGATCTGAAACAACATAGATCCTGACCCTTCCGTCTTCAATCACGGGAGAGATCAAAATTGGTGCATAAAGATCCTTCAGCCAGTAATGCAGGGCCTTCTTCTTTCCGTAATAATCCCTGGATGACCAGGATATGACTGGCCAGCAATCATTCAGCTGCCAGTAAAGGGTCCCCATACACCTTGGCATGGCCCTGCGATGTGCCTCGATGGCTGTCTTCATCCCTTCGGCCTGGAGCAGCTGGCTGACCATAGCATAGGATTCGAAATCCTTCGGTTTCCTGTAATCCCTGGCCATATACTCTTCTATGGTTTCAAATCCGGCCGGGTGCTTCTCATGCACCTTCAAAACCTGAGAACTTAAATCACGGTCTTCAGGGTTTGTAAACTTTTCAATGGTTGACATGTCAGGAAATCCCTGGAATCCGTACTCTGAAGCAAAGCGACCCACTTTCTTCCTGTAAACTTCAAATGGTTCTTTACCCCACCAGACACCCCAGTAATGGTTATCTCCACGGCTCATGCTCTCTTTCCTTCCCCATCCGAAGAGGGGAGAGGTCGGAATATAGGAGCGGCCCGGGTCATACATGTCAACACTCTCCGGAAGAATCTTTTCAAAGATCTCCCTGTACGTATCGTAGACCTCTGCCGAATCCTCCTTTGAATATCCATACTGTTTCTGCCATCCCCAGTTCTTCCATCCTTCGTCGATTTCGTTGTTACCGCACCATAGGGCGAGCGAAGGATGGTGACGCAACCTTGCAATATTCTGAATGGCCTCAACCTTCACGTTATCCAGGAATCCCTTGTCGCCTGGGTACATGGCACAGGCAAACATGAAGTCCTGCCACACCATGATGCCCATCTCATCACACAGGTCGTAAAATATATCGTTCTCATAGATCCCGCCTCCCCACACACGCAGCATGTTTATGCCGGCATTCTTTGCATCCGTCAGAAGAGCCCGGTAATTGGAATCGCTGACCCTGGGAACAAAATTATCCTGCGGGATATAATTGGCCCCTTTGGCAAAAACAGGCAACCCGTTCACCCTGAAATAAAACGACTTGCCATGGGAATCCTCCTCCTGTATCAGTGCAATGGTCCGGAGTCCCAGCCGTTTCTCTCCTTTTCCGACGATCTCGTCCCCCTGCGAAACCTCGTGAGTCATCAGGTACATATCCTGGTTACCCATCCCATTGGGCCACCATAGACGGGGATTCCTGATGATAAAGTCTTTCTTATACATGGTCATCGACTTCGCACCCACTTCGATCTTCTCATGTATCACCGGGGATGAATCGACAATGATCTTAACGTTGACTGAATCCTTTACGCTGGAATTGATCGTCACCACGGCTGTCATCTCAGCAACGCTATCGGACAGGCTTCTTTGGATATATTGAATATTCGTGACATTCACATCATCCCGGAAGCGGATGTAAATGGGTCTCCATATTCCTGAAGTAATAAGAGTCGGTCCCCAGTCCCATCCGAAGTGGTAAGCTGCTTTCCGGCACACCACTTTTTCATCGCCGGGATACCTGAGGTTCATTCTTTCATAGCGCAATTTGTTTTCGCCGGTCACGGAGGGGAAGTGTATCCTGATAACATTTTTCCCGGGCCGAAGATATCGCCTGATATCGCTGTACCAATCCCTGAACATGTTATCTGCAACCATGACCAGGGAATCATTAATATACACGTTGGCATAGGTGTCCAGACCTTTACAGACAAGTTCAATATGCCGCCATGCGGCATCATTGGGACCAAGAATGAACTCTCTTCGATACTCCCATCCCTTATCACCTATCCATTGTACCGTTGATTCATTGGCACCCATGAAAGGATCTTCAATAAGTCCGATCCTCATCAGGTCCAGATGAACGCAGCCGGGCACCCTGGCATCAAACCAGTTCTTCTCTCCCTCGGCCCTGAATTGCCAGCCACCGTTCAGATCAATCCGGTTCATGTCCTGGACAAATCCTTTGAAGGAAAAGATAATCAGGAAAAGAGGTAAAAGGTAGATTTTTTTCATCGAAAGGAAAGATAGCATCACAAAAGTATTGCGATTTCATAAAGATTTGAAAAAAATATTCAAACCGGATTTATTCTTAACTTCGAAGGTGAAAACCGGATATCTCATGGACCTGAAACACCTGACCGATCTATTTTACTCGCTCTACGGAATTACACGTGAAAACCCGAGGCTCTTCTTTGCACCCGGCAGGGTCAACCTGATCGGGGAACATACCGATTACAATGATGGTTTTGTCTTTCCCTGCGCGCTACAGTATGGCACTTACCTCCTTATCAGAAAAAACAGGAACAATCTGATCCGCCTGGCCTCGGTGAATAAGGAGTTCAGTGCAGAAATTCCGCTCAGTAAGGTGAATGAAAAATCAGGCAGGGAGTGGGTGAACTATCCGCTCGGAATTTTTAATGAATTCAGCAAATGGAATATTTCCCTGGAGGGTTTCGACCTCCTTTATTCGGGTGATATCCCCGACAGTGCCGGCCTCTCTTCATCGGCCTCGATCGAAATGGTCACGGCATTTGCATTGTCAGAAATCCTGCAAGCAGGCCATCCATCACTGATTGACCTGGTTAAGCTTGCCAGGCGTGCCGAGAACGATTTTGTTGGAGTCAGTTGCGGTATCATGGACCAGTTTGCAGTGGGATTGAGTGAGGCAGACCATGCCCTCTTCCTGAATTGCAAAACGCTCGAATACAAGCAGGTCCCTTTCACCCTCGAAGGATACAAACTGGTAATAGCAAATACCAACAGGAAAAGGGGACTCACCGATTCAAAGTATAATGAAAGGGTCGCCGAATGCCAGCTTGCCGTGACCTATCTCAACCAGGTCTTTCCCATTTCAAAATTAGGTGAGATCAGCTTCATGCAGTTTTACAAAATCCAGGACAGGATTCCTGATGAAGTGATCCGGAAACGGGCCCGTCATGTTATCTCCGAAAACCAGCGGGTTCTTAATGCTGTCTCATGCCTAATAAAAGGGGATCTTCTTCAGTTTGGCGCCCTGATGAACGCATCACATGAGTCACTGAGAGATAATTATGAGGTTACGGGCCCGGAACTGGAAACCATGGTTGAAGCAGCCAGGAAGATAAACGGCGTGATCGGTGCCCGCATGACCGGGGCAGGATTCGGAGGCTGCACGGTGAATATCGTAAAGGATGATATCGTCGAAAAATTCATCAACCAGGTAGGAGAGGAGTACCATAGATCTACAGGGCTCAAGGCTGACTTCTACATAGCGGAGCCCTCTTCAGGCGTAAAAGAAATTAAATTGCAAATCTAAATATTGCTATCAATCGTCATTCGTCAATAGTCATTAGTAATTCTACTAAACATGGGTCACAAAAAAGAAAAGGAAAAAGTTTCCGAAAAGAAGAAAAGTAAAAAAGCCGAACAAGCTGCTGAACCAGAAACAGAAAAGCTGGAAAAACTTCCAAAGAAATTTTATGAAGAAGAACTGGAAAAACTTCAGATTGAACTGGTCAAACTCCAGGAGTGGATCAAATACAAAGGTCTTCGCGTTGTTGTCCTGTTCGAGGGACGAGATGCTGCAGGAAAAGGCGGCGCCATCAAGC
>JBAXRT010000080.1:0-13421 GCA_037131065.1 bacterium
AGGGAAGTCATTATATGATGCCATCATCATCGATGTGGAGGATAACGGGCCAGGTATACCGGAAACGATAAAGGATGATATTTTCGTACCCTTTTTTACCACCAAGCCGACAGGGTCAGGCATTGGGCTGAGTCTTTCACGCCAGATCGTCAGGCTTCACGGGGGTAGCCTGGAGGCAGCCTCTGTTCCAGGTAAAACAGTTTTTACAATCCGTATTTGAACGGGTCACCGTCTTTCATTCCTCAGGTTTCCGTCAAAAAGATTTACGATCCTGTTGCTATATTCGGCGTCACGCTGGGAATGGGTGACCATAACGATTGTAGTCCCGTTATCATTAAGTTTCGACAGGATATTCATAATTTCGTCACCACGTGCTGAATCAAGCGCACCTGTTGGTTCATCAGCGAGGAGCAGGGGAGGATCCCCAATGATGGCTCTGGCTATGGCAACCCTTTGCTGCTGACCACCCGACAACTGGAGCGGGAAGTAGTTTTTTCGGGCGGGAATGCCCATTTTATCCAGCATCTCAAACACACGGATTTTACGTGCTTTGGTGCTGACTCCCTGGTAGATTAATGGCAATTCCACATTCTCAAAAACTGTGAGTTCATCGATCAGGTTGAAATTCTGAAAAATGAATCCGATCTTATCTTTCCGTAGATCTGACCTTTGTTTTTCATTCAGAAGGGTCGCATTCAACCCGTCGATAAAATATTCCCCTTCATCAGGCTGATCCAGTAGTCCCAGAACGTTCAGAAGGGTCGTTTTGCCACAACCGGAAGGCCCCATCACCGCGACAAAGTCGCCTTTCCCGACATAAAAATCAACATGGTCTAATGCAATGGCTTCAACATCCTCGTGGTGGAAAACCTTTCTTAACCCTTTCGATATTATCATTGCTTTCTCCTATGGATGTCAACCGAGCTCCAGTTGGTTTTTAACAAGTTCGTAGTATTTCCCCTTCAAAATCGAAAGTTCTTGGTGTGTTCCTGTTTCCACGATTTTACCCCTCTCCAGCACCACGATCTGGTTGGCATTCTTCACTGTGCTCAAACGATGCGCAACGATGATTACCGTTTTCCCGGTGAAGAATTCATTCAGGTGACCTATGATTATTTTTTCGTTGTTGGCATCCAGTGAGTTAGTCGCTTCATCAAAGAAAAGATATTCCGGGTTCCGGTAGACGGCCCGAGCAATCAGGATCCGCTGCCGCTGACCTTCACTAATGCCATGTCCGTCCTGTCCTATTTTGGTCTTTGCTCCCATGGGAAGCCCGTCAATAAATTCACCCAGGTTTGCCATGTAAATGGCATGCTGCAGGCGTGATTCATCGATCTTTTCCTCTCCCAGTGCAATATTGTGAGCAATGCTTTCGGAAAAGATAAATCCGTCCTGCATGACCGAACCACAGTTCTTTCTCCAGAAACCACAAGAGATATCATCCAGCGGAGTATCCCCGATACATATGATTCCGGTTACAGGCTTGTAAAAACCGAGCAGGAGTTTAATAAGGGTTGTCTTGCCGCTTCCGCTTGACCCGACGATGGCTGTTATCTTCCTCTGGGGAATCCGCAGGTTCATATCCTGCAGAACAAAGGGAGAATGAGGACCTTCGTATTGGTAGGAGAGGTGCTCGATCCTGATCTCCCTGTCCTGGGGAAGTACATTAGCCCCCGGGGAGTCAGGATCCTCCTCCTCATTGTGGGCATTGATCTCTTCAATACGCTCAATGCTGATGGTCGCATCCTGGGCCTCCCTGATGAAATTTACCATCTGTTCAACCGGATTGTTCATTTGTCCCAGGATATACTGGATTGCCAGCATCATTCCGAGGGTGAGTTCCCCCTTCAGGACGAGTGAGGCTGAGAGAAATGTAATGAAGATATCCTTTGTCCGGAGGAAAATAAAGGCGCCAAGGCTCTGGTACTGATTTAGCAATAGGCTTCTGATGCTGATCCTGAAGAGTTCTTCCTGGATCCCTTCCCATTCGCTCCTTTTCTGTTTTTCGCAGTTGTTCAGCTTGATCTCCTGCATGCCAGTGATCAGCTGGATCAATGTGCTCTGGTTTTCGGCAAGCCTTGAAAATCTTACGTAATCGATCTGTCTGCGCTTTTTCAGGAAGAGGTAGATCCAGATGGTATATAGAAAGCTTCCGGTCAGAAAGACAAAGAAAATGAGGAGATTGTAGTAGATGAGGACAATCCCGAATACAATGAAACTAACGGTGGAGAAGAGAATATTCAGGGAACTAACCGTGAGAAAGGACTGGATCCTGAGATGATCATTGATTCGTTGCATTAGGTCCCCGATCATCTTGGAATCGAAAAAGCCAAGGGGGAGTTTCATGATCTTCAGCAGAAAATCGGAGATCATCGTTATGTTGATCCGTGTACTGATGTGGAGCAGAATCCATCCCCTCACGAATTCAACAGTGCCGAGCCCGAGGAAGAGTGCCAGCTGTCCCAGCAGGACGAGCATAATGAAGCTAAGGTTATTATTTCTGATACCTGTATCAACAATCGCCTGGGTGAGAAAAGGAAAGATCAGCTGTATTGCACTGCCGATCAGCATACCGAGGGCAAGTTTGAACATCTGGTTGCGGTGAGGAGTAAGATAGGAGAGGATAAACCACAGCGGGGATCTCTTTTTCGGCTCTTCAGGCTGCAGGGTAAGCTCAGGAGTAGGCTCAAGCACAAGGCAGACACCTTCATTAATATTCTCCGGAGCAGATAACCATGATTTAAGAAACTCCTCCTTTGAGAACCTGATCTTGCCATGGGCAGGATCAGCAATATAAAAGACCAGCCGATCACCTCTTTTTGCAATCTTATAGATCACAACAAAATGGCGCTGGTTCCAGAATGCGATGCAGGGGAGTGGGGTCTCATTCACCAGCTGATCGAGTGTGATTTTAACGCCCAGGGTTCTGAGTCCGATCGATTCGGCAGTATCGCTGATGGAAAGCATGGAGACACCCTCCCGGGTAATGTAACAGCGTTCCCGGAGTGTTGTCAGGCTGAAACGCTTGCCATAATGCCGGGCGATCATCTGGAGGCATGCGGGACCGCAGTCCATTGCATCATGCTGATGATAAAACCGGAATCCCATCATTCATATTTTAACGCCATGAGCGGGTTATTGTTCAAAACCTTTCTTGTCCTCAGGAAGAGTATTGCTGAGACAAAAAGAGCAACCGAAAGAACTGAAAGCACTACTACGGGCAAAGATACATTTTCATGGTAGTAAAATGTACTTAACCACCGATCCATGAAATACCAGGAAAGGGGTATGCTTAATACCGCTGATGCTGCAATATAGGTAAAGAAATCCTTCTGCATTTCATATACGATGTTCAGGTTACTTGCCCCGAATACTTTGCGGATGGCCACCTCGCGTATCTTCCGCTCAGAAAGCAGGATGGCTAATCCGAAGAGCCCCATTCCCGTAATAAGGAATGCAAGAAAAGTAAAGGAAGCCACAATATTCTGGAAATTCTCATCTCTCTTGTACAGCACTGCAAGTTCTTCATTATACTGCTGGTAGCTGAAAGGACGATCAGGAGCGATTTTTCTCCATTTCCTGCCAATATCGGCAATTACCTGCTCCCTTGCCTCTGGTTCATACCTGACAAGCATCGATTTGCATTTTTCGGGCCTTAAACGGAACATGGCCGGTTTTATCCTTGTATGAAGTGTCCCCATATGAAAATCCGAAACCACCCCCAGGATCTTCTGGTCTCCGATCATGTCAATGGAATTGTCACGTTCCTTGAGGGCTGTTTTAAAGGTCTGATTAATTATCAGGCTAGATTTCAAATTTTCATTATCCGATTGTTGAAATTCTTTCCCGGATTCTAAAGGGACACCAAGGGTATAAAAGAAACCGAAATCAATTAAATAATTTTCAAATATTATGTCACTTTCTGCAGGTGTTCCGACCCGTAACCTGGTATCATTTGTAGCATTGGAAGGGAACGATATTGAAATGCCTGAAACAGAAATAACATTCATTATTTTAGCGACATCCTTTCTCAGGACTGTATAGCCGGAAAATTCCCCGGCATCAAAATTGACAAGGAGGATATTATTCATTTTTACCTTCTTGTCCTGCAGGAAGCAATAACGCATCTGACGGTAAACGGTTATGAAGCAGATTAGCAGGGAGAGAGTGATAAACAGTTGGAAAATCGTAAATACTTTACCAAGGCTGAATTTTCTGTATGAAAAGAGCCGTAGTTTCAGGGCATGCAACGGATCGAGCGACGAGAGATACAGGGCGACATAGGTTCCTGACAGAAAACCGATGAGAAGCGTAATGGTGGCAAAAAGAATGAAATAGAGAGCAAAATTGCTTACGTACATCTTTAGTTCAAACCCGTACATGACCCTGATCAGTGGGTTGATCAATCCGAGCAAGAGGAAGGCCAGTGGAAATGCCAGAAACGTCAATAGGATTGATTCAGTCATGATCTGGTTTCTGAGCACTTTTCTTGAAGCTCCCAATACCTTCTTGACCCCGATCTCTTTAAACCGGAGGGCGGCTCTTGCTGTACTCAGGATGCTGTAGTTGATACCGGCAAGCAGGAGGATGAAAATGGCGAGGGACGAATAGATTATGAGATTTGAGGGATTTCCCTTTGGCAGAAAATCATTCTGGATATTTCCGGATTCAAGGTACATTTCGCGGAGCCCCTGTAGTTTAATTTCATATCCGGTTTTTTCCAATCCTTTGATCCTGCAGGTCGTCCTGAGCATGGTCTCTATTCCTGTCGCACCTGTTCCAGGCTTCAGGCGAACGATGGTTTCGGCAAGCAACTCACCGAAAGAGGTAAAAAATGTTTGAGGGTCGGCGGAAACATCCTGTAAGATTTTTTCGATAAACTTGAGGTTAGTAATGAAATCGGCCTTGTAGCTTGAATTCCATGGCAGGTCGCTAAAAACCCCCCTGACCACGAAATAGAAAATATTTCCGTTTGCCTTTACAATCAGGGTTTTGCCAATTGCGTTGGTTTCTCCGAAATATCTTTCACTTGTTTTCGCTGAGATAATCACAGAGGAGGGTGCAGCCAGAACATTCTCTTTTTTGCCTTTTATGATTGTTATTGGGAAAAGATCCAGGATAGAAGGATCAGCACTGATCAGGTTCGACTCCTTATAGAAAATATTGCTCTTTGTGATGGTGACGGGCCCGATGATGTTGGCCGGGTTGATGATCCTGCAGGTTTCCTCTATTTCAGGGATCTGCTTTTTTAGGGTCGGAGCGACCACAAGTGCGGAGAGTGCATCCTGGGTGCCCTTCTTTCTGTCACTCATCAATACACGGAAAAGCCTGTCGCTCTCCTTAAAGCAACTGTTGAAGCTCAGTTCATTGATTAGGAAAGTGAAAAGGATATATACAGCCGTAAGACCAAGTACAAGACCAAAAAGGTTAATAAAAGTATAAGTTTTGCTTTTGACCAGGAAACGATAGGAGGTTATGATGGATATCTTAAGCATGAACCCCTGCTCTAGTGAAAAAGATGACACAAATTGAATTTCCTCATGACCAACTCATAATTGCTTACCGGAGGGCAAAGGAGTTCGAACAGGCATTTTTTACATGGAGTGACCCCGGGACGAATACGTTTCCAGCTTGTTCCCTTCTCCAGTTCCATGTTCGCAAGGTATTCGAGGCTGTTCTGCTTCAGGTTACCCAGCGGCTGGTCATTGATGTTTGCATAGAGTTTTCCTCCGGGAATAAGAATGACCTTTCCCCAATCGGTTTCATTGATCATTTTTCGGGCAAAAATCTGTTGCTGGTCGGGATGGGAGGAATGCAAATCTTCTTCCGTAATGAAAATATAATCCCTGAAGAAATCATTGTTGAGACGGTTGAAATATGGCTTGAAGAAAGAGTTTCTTAGGTTTAACAAGTGGATCAATCTGTTTGCCTCCGTAAGTTCATGGGAATCCTGAACAATGAAATGCCACTCCAGCTTAATGCGGTTTTTAGTATCTTTTACTTCTTCCCACACCCGGTTTATCTTTTCAGTATCAAACGGATAGGTTAAAAGAAAGGTGAAACCGGCCTCTTTCGGAAGGTTTTTGAATATCCCGGAGTTTAAAGAAACAGGAAATGTATAAAACCGGATTCTGTGGCCGGAGTGCTCAATCTGGCTTAGAAGATCACCCGCATGGCTGTATTGAAGCAGATCCTCTGTAACAAAATTGAGACTTAACCTCGGATATGACCTGGTTTCGGATAGGATTGACCTGAGTATCCCGGGATCCAGTTCTTTCTTCTTACCGTTCATAAACAAGGGAAATGTAAACTGCCGGAATGCCAGGTTATATTGCCTTATGACACCTGAATTGCCCGAGGAAAGATGGATTGTTATGTCACGTAGCAGATCAGAGGCAGGCCTTGGATAGCCTGTTTTATCTTTCTTGATGAGTGGCTTAGGAGAAATCATAACCGGTTTCTTTTCTGACCAGGATGGTCTCAGAAGGTCACCCATAAAGTTTTTTTGCAGATCACTTATAAAGCTGCTAATCTCTCTTTTTGAAAGTTCGGCAGTTTCAATTTTAATCACGCTACCATTACCCGGTTTCAAAAGCGAACGGCAAAGACCTGTTATGGCAGGCTTTCCTTTGACGAGGAGCATTTTATGGTTTAGTGTGTTGTAGAGAAGGATCTGGTCACCACGGATGGTGAGATGAACAAAAGGTTCAAGATAGAGCCATGAGAATGGGTCAGTTTTCATCAAATGTTTCATTAAGGATCCGGAGGTAGAAAGAGTAATCTTTTTCGATAAGGCTCAACTGTTTTGATAACCGGTTACTAAAATGTTTCTCATCGGTAAAAAATTCGCATTCCGGATGATCCGTCTCAATTTTTGTGTTGAACATGCATTCCATGCATCCGTCATCAAGGAAGCATTGTTCACACAAGGGTCGTATTTTGGAATAATAGTAGTTGAAGTCTCTGGCAATGGTTTCAGCATTGATCACCGGGCCTTTATCCCCGACACTTCCTATTTCAAAAATGCGGCTGATATGCTCGCATGGAAGGATGAGACCATTCGTCGTAATAAAGATCCTCAATGAGAATGGTATGCAGGTCCCTGTGGGAATGAAATTTCTCCGTTTATTGTGATCTTTACCCCGGAGGGTGAGTCTTCCGTGATCTTTATAGACGTAACCCGAGTATTTTTCAAGGCTGTCGGTAAACTCTTTTATCGCCGGATGATTATGCATCAGCGATTTAATGGTTTTAAGGTCTGATTTCCTGCTCCTTTTCGAATTGAGAAAGGTCCGGTAAAATTCCTGCTTATGCTGTTCGTTGAGGTTCAGTGTGTTGATTGTAGATATTGCAGGAATCTTCTTGAACCTCTTCATGAAAAATGCATAGGTGGCCTTGTATGAATTTCTGCTGTGAAGTACGGTAAGGAAGGAGACTTTCTTGTCAAAATATTCCGGATATATGTTTTGTACTCTCTCAAGGTTATTGAGGACAAGATCGTAGGAAGATTTCTCATTTTTCAGGACACGGAAGGAGTTCCCCATTTTATCTCCGTCAAGGCTGATGGCAACTTCCACGTCATTCGCGGCAAGGAAATCCATGTATTTTGCCAGGAGCAATCCGTTACTCGACATACTGAATTTCAACAGGGGTTTAGGGCCAGGGTAGGTATTTAGGAAATGAATGACCTCAGAGATCAGAGAAAAATTTTTCAGCGGTTCTCCTCCGTAAAAACTGATAATGAGTTCTGGATTGGCGGGGAGGTTGCGCTTTGAGAGGATGAACTCAAGGATCTGCCTTGCTTTTTCAAAATTCATTTTTTGGCGGCCGCGTTCCGTGTTGATGTAGAATTTGCTGTACGTGCAATAGGTACAGGCGAGGTTACATTCCTCTGTGGTTTCAAGGATGACTTGTTGAAGTTTTCCGATGTTCTGCTCGATCCTGGCAGGGGAGAGGACACCACCCAGATTTGGCCGGTTAACGGGTGCAAAAAAATGGTGTTTTTGAAGAAACCGGTACTTTGAATATTGCTGATGGACCTCGTCGTACGAAAAGACATCAAGACCTTTGATCTCAACTTTCTTGTCCGACTTAACCTGGTCGATGTATCCGGGTAGATGCACCCCAGATTTTTCCATCTGGTAAAGGTGCCTTATGATGGGATGGATTAAAAGAAACTGTTTTTTGAAAGGACTGTAAAGAAAAGTATTACCCTTGGCAGTTGTAAAGGTGATGGTATTTTTCATGCAATTCCGGTTGCGTGGTTAATGGCCACGAATCGAAAAACAAAGGTATCATTTTCTTTGAATCCGGGTACTCCTGTCAATGACCATCAGGCTTGGCATGTACCGAGTGTGAATTATGGTGTTCACTGTTACATGCGCAATACTCTGAGCCTGGGCCACCCGACTGACGGGTCGTAACTACAGGGTTGTTAACGGAACAAGTACATCTTACTTCGTCACCACCTTTTATCTGGGCTAACATGCTTTTCTTGATTTCGGCCTTGTACAGGTTAACTAAGCTCGGTCTTTTCATGGTTTTAAGTTTTATCTTGTGTCTCTTTTTTTTAAGTCTTGTGCTGATACTAAGGCAAATAATGTGCCAATATTTTATATAATTGTAAATCAGTGTATTATAAGTAAAACAATCGATATAATCCGGATGAGTTGTAAAAAATATTGACAAAAGTGTATGATTTTTAATACAGAATTGTCACTTTGATTACATAAAATAGGTGCCGGAATGGTAAAAATATCCTTTCACTCCTTAACAAATCTGATTATAAGAATCTCTGCAGCGATGAATAGGAGTGTCATCAGGATAAACCATTTCCAGAGCGGGGTTCCCTCGTTAATTTTGCGGATCTGGTCGGCGACAGGGTATTTCTTATCTGAAAGGAGATGAATATTGCCGGATGCAAAAGTTGAGATCTCTTTTTTTATCTCCTTCTCGGAAAGACAGCGGGTATCAGATTCCTGCCTGTTATAATTAAAGGCAAGGCCCTGTAATGGCTTCTCTCCGCTCAGCAGGGTATAGAGACCTGCCTCTACAACCTGGTTGCTGATCTTGAGCTTCAACTGAGAGAAATTGTTCCGGATCCCAGGGATAAATGTCACACCGGAGTTATTGTTCCGGATCCTTATCTGTTCTTTTTCGCTGATGGAATCCCCTCGGAGCGTAATCTCATTCTTACCAACCGGGTAATAGAGTTCACTGCCGGGGATGCTCATGAAGGCAACCTGATAAATGGTGGGCAGAAAGAGCATATGTCTAGGGAAATTACTCCACTGTTCACTGAGCGGTAATGAAAAGAGATATACTTTCCCTTTTCCATATTGAACGAGTGAGAGCATCGGTCTGCCATCCCTCAGATTTATGAGTTCCTCTTCGGTTCCTGTCGTATTTTTGACCATGGTATAAGACCTGAACACTTCAGGGAAGTCTGTATTTTCGGGAAGAACAACCTGTCCTGACCGTGCCTTATCAAATACATCTTTATAAAAGTCACTTTCCAGGGCGATTTTCGTTACAGACTGACGGGAAGTATCTAAGTTAAGGAACAATGGAAGGGTAAGGTTTGAAAGGAAAATGTTGAAATTTTCCAGGTTCATTTTAACAGAAGGAAATACCAGGAGACTTCCGCCAGCAGCTGCAAACTCCTTACACTTCTGGGTCAGACCTGTTGATACTTCTGGAATTTCGTTAAGAATGATCAGAGAATAGGATCCAAAGGAGTTGTAATCCACTTTTCCCAGGGGGGAAGTGACCAGGCGGAAAGAGGAATCAGAATTAAAAAGAGAACGGAGGTAATGGTTATCACTACTGCCGTTGATGCACAGGACGGGGATCTCCCTGATTACCGGATAGGTGAAAAAGAAACGGTCGTCATAGGTTAAAGGGTAATCGGGAATTTCAAGGGTTCCGAACTGGATGCCTTCATCATTTTCAGTATAGGGTAAGATGACTTCAGTGCCGGAATTCGCTTTGACCGAAAAATTGGCAACGCTTTTCTGTGTCTTGTTAATGGTCAGTTTGACCGGTACTCTTTCGAGTGATTCATCTCCGGCGTTTGACAGGTGTACCTTAAGGCGGACCACCTGACCCGGCCTGTGCATGGTTGATTCGAAAGAGATTGTGTCGATGTACAGGTTCTTTCTTTGCTCAGCTGATAAAGGGATAAGATACCATTCATCTGAAGTGTCGGGCCTGGCGGATATTATGTCGGAGAAGGATCGCTGGAAATCGGAGATCAGAAAGGCCTCACGTGAAGCGGTCTGGGTGCCGGCCAGCATATCATTCTGTCTCCGGATGATTGAGGAGAGTGGCATCGGAGCGGGTGAAAGGCGGACCTCTTCAACCATACGGGTAAATTCCTCGCGGCTGTAAAACCGCTGATGGCGTCCTTCAAAGTCATTGGTCAGAATCTGAAAAAGGTCTGAAGGCTGGTAGGATCCTGCAATTTCAACTGCTCTTAATTTGGCGGCATCGAACAGGCGGCCTTCTGTACCGATCGCTTCCATTGAGAAAGAATTATCAATGTAGATGCTTACTGCATGTTTCCCTGCTTTCTTGCTCTGCCGTGGTGAGGAGGTGATGACAGGACGGGCAAATGCGATGACCAGGCACGACAAGGCTAGAAGCCTGGCTGCAAGGATCAGCAATTGTTTAAGCCTCGAGTGGCGCTTGGTTTCCTGCTGGATATCGGTAAGAATGCGGACATTGGTAAAATAAACTTTTTTAAATTTCCGGAAGTTAAAAAGATGGATCAGAATCGGGATTGCCAGCGAAAACAAGGCAAAGAGGAAGAGAGGGTAAATAAATTGCATGCACAAAATTAACAAAATTCCCGGCAAGATCTGCCGGGAATTTTGTTAACTTAAAGAAGGAAGATCAACTATGCAGGGATCAGATGACACCCTGGTCAAGCATGGCATTGGCAACCTTGAGGAAGCCGGCAACGTTTGCGCCCTTTACATAGTTCACATAGCCGTCCTTATCTTTTCCGTATTTCACGCATTGTTCATGAATGCTGCACATGATCTGGTGGAGCCGCTCATCGACCTCTTTCATAGGCCAGCTGAGTTTCATGGAATTCTGTGACATTTCAAGTCCGGAAGTTGCTACGCCGCCGGCGTTGACTGCTTTGCCGGGAGCAAAGAGGACCTTATTCTCAACAAAAAGCTCAATGGCTTCCGGAGTGCTTGGCATATTGGCCCCTTCAGCAATGCAGATGACACCATTTTTAATCAGGTGCTGTGCATCCTCTTTCCCTAACTCGTTTTGTGTAGCGCATGGAAGTGCGATATCGCATTTTACCTCCCAGGGACGCTTCCCCTGGCGGAACTGGGCGTTCGGAAATTCGTAGGAGTATGGTTTGACAATATCCTGGTTGGAAGCACGCAATTCGAGCATGTATTCGATCTTTTCGCCCGAAATGCCGTCCGGGTCATAAATGTAGCCGTCGGGACCAGAGATGGTCACGACTTTGGCTCCCAGTTCAGTTGCTTTTAATGCAGCACCCCATGCAACGTTGCCAAAACCTGAAATGGCAACGATCTTCCCTTTGAATGTTTCACCTTTGGTGGCGAGCATCTCCTTTGCAAAATAGACAGCACCAAAACCGGTTGCCTCAGGACGGATAAGGCTCCCACCCCAGTTCAGGCCCTTACCGGTGAGAACGCCGGTGTTTTCACGGGCAAGTTTTTTATACATTCCGTAGAGAAAACCGATTTCACGGCCACCAACGCCAATGTCACCTGCAGGCACGTCGGTTTCAGGACCAATGAGTTTCCAAAGTTCGAGCATAAAGCCCTGACAGAAACGCATGATCTCACCATTTGATTTGCCTTTTGGATCAAAATCCGAACCACCTTTGGCACCGCCCATGGCGAGGGTTGTGAGGCTGTTCTTGAAGATCTGCTCAAATCCGAGGAATTTCAGGATGCTGAGATTTACACTTGGGTGGAAGCGTAAACCTCCCTTGTATGGACCGATTGCATTATTGAATTGAACACGGTAACCACGGTTTACCTGAACTTTCCCGTTGTCATCCACCCAGCTTATCTTAAAGATAAGCACCCTGTCGGGTTCGATCAAACGCTCGATGATATTGGCAGATTCAAAATGAGGATTTTCATTATAGATTGGTTCAATGGATTCCAGAACCTCTCGAACTGCCTGCAAATACTCCGCTTCACCTGGATTTTTTTTCTCCAGGTCGTTCATGATTTTTTCTAAGTTCATTTTAATTCGGTTTAGTAGGTTATAACAAAAGGGTTGAGAATAGATTTGATCGCAATGATATTGCTTGAAATTTGTGCAAAATTATTTTATTGTTAGGAATTTACAAAGCAAAAGAGGATAAATTTATCTTCAATTGTTTATTTATTAACAATCAATTATTCCAGGTTCACTTTTGCTTTATGGGAGAGGAGTCTCAATAACCTCATTAACGTTCCCTGCAAAGTAGATCCTTTTTCTTAAGACCTTCCCTTCGGGGGAGTATTCAATTTCCGCGCCATCCTTGAGATTGTTACTGTACCGGGTTATCATTTTAATTTTCACAGTACCTGTATAGAATGAGCGCTGTTCACCATTCCCCATGGTAAAATTCCCCTTGCCCACCACCAGTCCTGTGTCATCATAATAGAGCCACAGCCCATCGATGTTCCCGTTCACGTAGCTTCCTTCCGCTTTAATAAGTTTGTTTTCATAAAATTCATGGTAGGTTCCATGAAGCTTACCTTTTAGAAAATGCGACTGGATGAGAACATTGCCGGCGCGGTCCCACAGCAGGTCGGTTCCGTCGAGGGTGTCATTAATATATGTCTGCTGTTCTTCCCTGGCCCCTTCTGGGTATGCAAAATATCGTGTCAGGTTTCCGTTCAGCATGTCATCCTTGTAGATACATTCCATCTGGATATTTCCATCTTCAAACCAGTACCTGGCAGGCCCGTTGCGCTGTCCCCCATGCATTGTGATCTCTGATTTCAGGTTTCCGTTCGGCCATTTTTCGGTCTGAACACGAGTGCAGGCTGTTATGAGCAGAAAGGGGAAGCAAAATAGATAAGCGAAAGAGGCAAGTTTCATAAGAAATGATTAGTTCGGGAAAAGTTTGATGGTTCCTTCAATGCCGTTGATCAGCATCTGGACCGCAATAACAGCAAGTATCAGTCCCATGATCCGGGAAACTACTTTCAGCATGGAGGGACCGATCTTTTCGGCCAGGACTCGGGAAGAGACAAAGAGGAGATAGGTGATCAGGCACATTACTCCGAATATTGCGATTACAAGGATAACATTCAGGATCGATTTCTCGACCCCGACGAAATTCATCGCGGTTGAGATAGTCCCGGGCCCTGCCAGCAGGGGGATTCCGAGCGGGGAGATGGCCATGTCATGGGCAGCCTGACGCTGGA
>JBAXRT010000081.1:0-13396 GCA_037131065.1 bacterium
GGCTCAGCAACAGATGAAAACACCTTGTCTGCCCTGAAAATATGCATGATCCCGGTTTTATCGAGGAGGTATATCTTTCCCTCGGCCAGGACCGGCGAAGAGTAGATCGTAATACCGAACTCCTTTACCCAGTGCTTTGTCCCGGTCTTCGCATCATAACAGACCACCGTCCCGTAACTGGTGGAAAGAAACAGGTAATCCTTTGTTGCAACCGGGCTTGGCACATCCGACATATATTCGGTGTCCTCCCAGAGTAGTTTCGGCGTCTCCCCGATCTCCACCGCTGCCAGTTTCGAATACTCATTCACCGAAAAAACAATACCGTCCGCATATGCAATCGAAGGACCCACTTCGCCCGAGATGCAATCCATGCGCCACAGCTCCTTTCCGGTTGAAGGATTGTATGAGATCACAGCGGGATCGGCTGCAAGGATCAGCTCTGTCCTTTTCCCTGTATATGCCAGTACCGGGGATGACCAGGATACCTGCACGTTCCTCGGGGTTTTCCATACCTGTTCCCCTGTCTTTCCGGCGAATGCCATGACGCTGGCATTCCCGCGCTGGTCGTACTGAACGATCAGCAGATCCCGGAACATGATCAGGGAAGAGGAGTGACCGTAATGGTTTACAGGGACCCCTATGTTCTTTCCCCATACCAGGTTTCCCTCCATGTCGAGGGCTGCCAGGTCACCATTGGCAAAAATGGCATATACGCGGCGGCCATCGGTCGTTAGTGTGGGTGCCGACTGACCGGTCTCTTTATTCACCTTCGGGGCCTGGGATGGGGTGCCGGGAAATTTCTCAACGACACGTTTCCATATCATCTTGCCGCTTTCGGCATCGATGCAGTAAACTTCACGTTTGACGTCATTTGCCCCCGAGAGATAGATCCGTCCCTCCCAGAGGATCGGGGAGTTGAATCCCTGCAAAGGGATCGCGGTCTTCCAGAGTATGTTCTTCCCTCTGTTTCCGTCCCAGGTAACAGGGATATTCTTCTGATAGGAGATCCCCAATCCGCCTGGCCCTCTGAAGGCAGGGAAGTTGGCTATAATCTCCTTCTGGGTGGGATAGCCAATATCATCGATCTTATTTTCCGTGGCAGTATCAGCTTTGGCGCCTGATCCTTCCGAATCGGCCCTGGTAACCTGGTCCTCTGATTTGGCTCCGCCGAGCTCCGCTTCGCTCCGGTTCCGATTTCCGATTTCAGATTTCAGATTTCGGATTTCAGATTTCGGATTTCCTCCCAACCCCTCCCCTTCTGTTGGTTTACCAACCGCCTTCAGCGAATCTCCGAGCGGATCGCGGGTGAATATCGCAAGGGCGAAGGCAAGAAGAACAAGTACGATCCCGGTGATGGCGACCCAACGCCGGTTCAGCTTCCGGTCGGCCCAGAATACTTCCATCTTCGATTCCGGCATCTCCGGAAGGTTTTGCTTAAGCAGCTCAATCGTCTTCAGACTAATGATCACAACAACAACGCTGATAAAGAGTATGAGTCCTCCCGTCCGCACCTGCCACTGGTTTGTGAAATAGGCCTTCCTGGCCAGGAGATCCAGCTCACGGATCTCTGTCCGCAACTGGTCATTCTCCGGGTCGGCATTCAGCCGCTCATGAAGTACCTTCAGCGCAGAGATATTCAGCGGATCGGCACGGCGGGTCTGTGCAAAATTGACAATGATCAGAACAGAGAGGATAAAGGCAAAGATGCCGCTGACCAGCGCAACATTCTGAAGCAGCCTAACGGTCTTGATATCTGGTTTCCAGGTTTTCATCGTCTTCCGGTCATGATCGAACAGGACAATAATCCATGCATTTTCCGCAGCTGTAGCATGCGGCTTTGTTGGGAACGTAATCAGTCTGGTACTTGTGCAGCATCCGCCCGGCGATCAGCAGCCCGAATACCAGCCCTATAAAACCTCCGAGTATCCATCCCCCGGCATAAAACTCCTCAAGGATCACCTTCACCTCACCAAAGAGCTGCTCCGGCTGCTTGCCCGACGACCTGAAGGCAGTGATCTCGAACGATTCGGGTTGGGCTTTGTCCTTTGATGGCTCAAGGACCTGCTTTGCAAGCCTGACAGAAGGATGAATCCCTGCAAGCTTTTCCGAAAGCAGCGATCCGCTGAAACCACCCGCCGCAACAAGGATGGGGATTAAAAAGCTAATCAGGATGAATTTTCTGACACGCCACTGCTTTGTTTCAGGATTCTTATGCTTCACCGGGATATCGATGGCGTCGTAAGGGCAGGAATCTTCACAGAGACGGCACTGGATGCATCCGGCCGGTGTGATGGTCATATGTCGCCACGAAAAACGGCTGACCCAGTTGAGCAGGACCCCGTAAGGACAGAGGAACCTGCAGTACGGCCGGGCAATAAAGATACCACTGATGAGCAGCAATCCTGCAAAGATGAACATCCCGAAGGTGGCGTTGAACCTGAAGATACCGACGAAGGGATCATACCGGCAAATGATAAAATCGGTTCCGGTGGCTGCATAAAGAACGGCGAGCCCGAGATAGATATATGGTATAAGACCCAGCACGGCATTTAGCCTGGTCCCCAGTTTCTGCGGACGAAAGGCCACGAGGTCCTGAAGGGCGCCGAAGGGACAGACCCCGGCACAGAATGTTCTTCCGAAGAAAAGGGTAAAAATAAGCGGCAACAGGAAAAAGGCCAGGATCGTCAGGGAGACAGCATATCCATGGTTGAAGAGGGCCAGGGAGATATTCTGGAGGGAGCCAATGGAACAGACGCATCCTTCGCGGTAAAAACCAAAATAGATCAGCGAAAAGAGAGATACCAGGAAAACCCCCAACCGTGACCTCTTTTTTAAGACCAGCCAGGTAACAAGAACAAGGGCAGCAAGAAGCACCAGCACATCCATCACCGGCAGAATCATATTCCCGGACTCAGGGATGTTGGTCTGCGGATGAAGGTACCCCGACTCAAACTCCGGTTTCGGGAAGCGCTGAACAGCAAAAAGAGTGACTGCCTGGAAAATTCCGGTTACAATCAATATCGCTGCCCGTGCACGTTTTATCATGACTGAATGCTGTCTTTGGCTGTTATCAGTTCTTTTCCGTACCCCCTCAGGAGCGAAGGCTTGTCTGCCGGGACACGGGTAAAGGCTCCCGAAGGACAATCCCGTGCGATGGCGCACTGGTTGCAGTTCTCACAAAGGTCGTGACGGACCTGCAACTGAAGGGATCCGTTCCCGAATGCGCTGCATCCTTTTACGCATTTCCCGCAACCAATGCAAAGTGTTTCATCAATCGTGTACTCGAAAAAGGGATCCTCCACGAATTTCCGCTTTAGTGCATTGGTCGGACAAAGCTGGTTTTCCGCCCCCGTGTTGAGCGTCCTGGTCCCGGGTTTGAAATATCCACCGCAGAGATCGCAGTAGCCGCACATGGCATAAACATGGACGCATTTCACGGCGGATGGGGTCATCACACAATTGGTGGCACACCGGCCGCACTGGATGCATTTTGAAGGATCAAGCTGCCATACCGTCTTCCTGAAACCCGCTGCCTGCGGAAGATCGCACCCCCCGGCCCTGGGACAGCTGCCACAGGCAATGCCCGGAGGACAAGCACTCCCCTTCCTTTGGCGGAAGATCAGCCCCCCGCCCAGAAATGCCATTCCTGCCAGGATCACTCCCCTAACCATTGTATTCAGAAATTCACGCCTGTTCTGGACCGTCATCTTTCTCAGTTTTCAGCCGTTTCTATCTTTTTAAAAATCCTAACCAACTTCTTTCCCGGGTCGAGGACCAGGATCCTGTTGCGCGAATCGACTGCAATATCCAGTCCTTTGGTACCCTCGACAAATAGATCGGGAGAGGCCACAATCCATCTGAAATCCCCTTCCGGAGAATAGACCTTTACCCTCTCAATCCCCTTTTCACTGGTAACGAACGAACCATCGCCGAGAAAGGCGAAATGAGAAGGATTGCAGCATCCGCAGAACCCATCAATCGTGTTGGATGCCATACCCCATTTTGATAGAAGTTTACCATCAAAACTGTATTTCTCAAACTGGTGCCTCCCCGGATTGACGACCCACAGAAATCCCTCTTTGTCAATGCCGAGGTCAAACCAGGGACTGGGGATGACGAACCCCGGGATGTTGTTCTGCGGATCTTTCTCACCGATCCGGTTCATCTGTTTACCTGATAAATCGTAACGGTAAACCACTTTATTTCCGGCATCTGCAACAAAAACATTCTGACCCGACACCGCGATGCCGGTTATGATCGAGGCATCATTCGCGGCTTTCCACTTTTTGATCACTTTACCTGCAGAATCCGTAACCTCTATATGATCCTCCACCCCCAGCCAGATCATCCCCTGTCTGCCTATGGTAACAGGGCCGGGATTCCCGTCAACCGGGAAATGATAAACGATATTTCCTGATGAATCATATACTTCCACGCCGCCCTTCCCGGTAACATAGATCCTGTCGCAAGGACCTGTGGCAAGACCATAGATCTCCTCCATGCCGGGCCTGACCTGGCTTACTTCACGGTAAACTTTTAAATTTGAGTCGCTCTTTTTGATCTCCTCCATGCCGTAATCAAAAGGATTTTCCCTGGCGACAGGTTTAGCGCTGAAAAGATCGATCAAGATATATATGATCACTCCCAGCAGGAGGACCAGCGCACCGATGATGAATATCTTTGTTTTCATTTCTTTCCCTTACTTTGAACCACTGTTTTTTCTGATATCAAGACAAACCATTTGCCTGGAATCGCGCATAAGCAGGTAACCACCCGTCACGACCAGCGGTCCCCAGGAATCCTGGCCGTCGATGATCCTGGCTTTATCAAGTTCGATGAACTCCGAAGGAGAAACACCGGCAATCGTCATCTCCCCGTCATCATTCAGGATAAAGAACTTGCCATCGGCCATGATGTAAGGCCCGAGACCGAAACGCGCCACCTTGCCGCTCCCCGCCACCATCTTCATGCAGTCATTCTCACGGTAAACTACGAACTGGTTCCTGAGACTGCCTGCATCCTTGGGCTGAATCCCGTAAAGATAACCGTTGTAAAGAATAGGGGTCTGCTGCTCCGATGCCAGCCCCTCCAGCGGTTTGTATTTCTGTATGATCTCAACTGAAAAACGGTTACCCTCCCCTTTTAATTGTAACACGGCAGAACCGGCTCCATATCCGGCCGACACAAAAATCCTTCCCTTGTCAAGTATGACTGGCGAGGGGGCCACCACCGCCGGGGCAAACCCTGTGGTCTCCCAGAGGATCTTCCCGCGGTCGGGACCCGATGCCGAAATGCCGCAGATGCCTCCGATCGCGACATAAACATACATCTTTCTTCCCTTCCAGGTCATCGGCATCAGCGAGGAATGTGACATCTTCCAGTTCCTGGGATTCGGGGTCTCCCATACCTTTTTCCCCGTTTTGCAATCAATGGCAATTAAAAGTGATCGCCCTCCTGCCGCAAGGATCACTGTATCGCCTTCCATCAGGTGACACTGCCCGGTATAACAGAAACGCACCTCCGTGCCGTATTCCTTCACCAGATCGATCCCCCAGAGAATATCACCCTTCTCCCTGCCCACACACATGACCTGGCATCTCGGACCGATCGTCACAACATATTTTTCATTCACCGCGGGGATTGTCCTCGACAGACCATGGTTCCTTTTCAGGTGGACGTGATAGCCACGTCTCCACAGCTCTTCTCCGGTTTCAAGTGAGAAAGACCGGAGCATGTCCGACCGCTTTGCTTCGTCATAATCGAGGATATAGATCTTTCCGTCAAACACAGCCGGGGCCGCGTGACCGTCGCCCAGTGGGATTTTCCAAAGGATCTTCGGTCCCTCTTTCCCCCATTTATCGATCAGGGCAGTTTTTTCCCTGTTGATGTTGTCGAAACCGGCTCCCCTGAAACGGGGCCATCGCGTTCCGGGCACATCAGCCATCTCCCTGAAGAAAGTATATTCATCCCCGATCTTTACCAGCTCCGTTGCAGCCGTTCCCTTCTTACGGTTATCCATACCCGGGATCGAAGGGGAGAATGATGCCACAGGGTTATAGACAAGCCACCAAACCAAGGTACCCGCCATCACGAGGATGAGAAAAGGTAACAGGAACCTGTAGATATGCTCTTTCCGCATGGACGGTCATACTTGTTTGGTATGGAATGACTCATGGCTCATTCCTTCTGTTTCCTCAGATCAAATGCCATAAGCACCTCGCCGTGCCTTATGTAAAGGATCCCCTGCCTGATCTCCGGGTGAGACCAGTGGGGCCCCTTCCCGAATGGTATTTTGAAGCTGCTGATAAGGTCGAATTTCTCCGGGTTGGGCCTTACCAGTCCCAGGTTTCCCTCTTTCTCATCATAACAGTATAACATCCCGTCGGCCGAGATGACTGACCCTTTCGTGTGCCAGTTCTGTTCGTACATGGCCTTGCCGGTCTTCCAGTCGATGCAGCACCAGTTCCCCTTTGCGTTATCGATCCAGTTGGATCCGTATATATAGCCGTCGATCAGCACGACCCCGCCGTGATGACAATCGAGCACCGTATCGGTCCATTCAAGGTCAACCCCGGTGGCCTCTCCCGTAATTTTAAACATTGCGCCGATATGGTTATACCCGCCGGTGATATAGATGAAGCCGTCTTTGTAAAGCGGGGTGATGGTATTGGTCTTGGGAGCACCCGGCCAGATCTTGAGGCTCTTCTCCGGCGACATGGCTGAATAATCGACCTTCCAGAGGATATTTCCGTTCACCGGGTCGACCCCCATAAAATATTTGTTGATGATGGTGACAATGATCTTGCGGTTCCCCGATTGGATCAGGCGGGGCGATACATAGGCACTGGTATCGTGCAGGGATGCAGATTGCCATACTGTCTCACCCGTAAGCTTGCTGAGGGCAACCATCGTGGTCTTCTCCCCTGCCGGAGTGTAGATCAGCTTATCGTCCACAACGAGCGGTGACTCACAAACGCCCCAGTCGCCACAGGCTCCCCCGAATTTTTTATATGCATCGAATGACCATTTGATCTTTCCGTCAGCAGCATCGATGCAGGCAATCGTGCCAAGTCCGCTAACCACATAGATCATCCCGTTCTCAACAGTGGGGGTCGTCCGCGCAGGGGGGAACGATTTATCCCATGAGGGGCCGAAAGGGACCTTCCAGAGAAACTCTCCTTTCAGGCTCAGGGCCGTGAGATAATCGGTCGTGTCTTTCGTCCCGGTAACATAAACTGCCCGGCCATCAGTGACCGAAGATGAATATCCCTTTCCCACGTTTTCCGCCTTCCATAAAAGAGGAGGTCCGTCCTTGGGCCATTCAGCCAGGAGGCCGGTCTCAGGAAAGATCCCGTCGCGGTCGGGTCCTCTCCACTGATAGAAGATCTGGGAGAATCCAATCCCGGTAAAAGCAATGCTGAATAGAAAAAGGAAAAAGGCTCTCTTCATGTTATTCTATTTTTTCAGATCATAGACCATGAAGGAGTTTCCATGCCGGAGATAAAGCCTGCCGTTCGCAATAACCGGGAATGCCCAATGCTGTGCAGAACCGTATGGGACCTTAAAAGCGCCTGCTCTTTTGAATCCGGCAGCAGTGGGCTGAACCAGCACAACTTCGCCTGACTCACCGTAGCAATAGAGCATTCCGTCAGAATAGGTAATATTCCCCTTGCCGGTGATCTTTTCGGAATAGAGCTCCTTTCCTGTTGCGAAATCAAGACAATACCAGGCTTTGCCGGTATCATCCGACCCATAGATCTTCCCGTCAAGAATGATAAAACCGCCCATCCTGTTGTCGATCAGTATGCTTCTCCAAACCTCCTGAACACTGCTTCCGTCACTTGCTACCTTTAACATCACCCCTCCTTTTCCATAACCGGAAACACAAAAGAGGTGGCCGTCACGAAAAATGGGGGTGTTTGCGTGCACCGAATATTTATTGGGTTGGTCATGACTCCAAAGTAATTTCCCGTTATCGGCATCGAGTCCGATGATAGAATTGGCAGTCTGGGTAACAAAAATCCGCCTCCCCTGCAGCCGAAGAAGGGCCGGGGAGCAATAGGCGCTGGTCTCCCCCTTTGCCTTGCTGGTCCATAGTACTTTCCCCGAGTTTTTATCAAACGCCATGATATTGTTATCGGGACCGCCAGCCGTGCAAAAGATTTTATTCCCGTCGGCAAGGAGGTTCTCGGTCATCCCCCACCGGATATTCACAGCGCCGAAATCCTTCACCAGATCAACACTCCAGACAAAATCACCATTGTCGGCCTTCCTGCATATCAGCTTCCCCATGGCGCTCATCAGGTAGACCTTGCCATCATAGATCAGCGGAGTGCTGCGTGTTCCCTGGTAGCTCTCTGTCCACTCCTCTCCGTACGGAACTTTCCATACCAGCTTTCCGTCTTGTGCAAAAGCAAATAGATAACCGATTCCGTTGATCAGGCCGGCGGTATAAATGCGATCGGCTGTAACAGCAACCGATGAATGGCCTTCGCCGATCTCGTCGTTATGCCAGAGCAGCTTCGGACCGCCCTCGGGCCACGACTTCAGGAGACCTGTTTCATTGTAGATACCGTCGCGGTTTATGCCCCGCCACTGGACCATTTCCTGTGAGAAAGTGCTGCCGCATAACGTTAAAAGAAAAAAGAAAATCAGAAATGTTCTTTGCATGAGGTTGAGGTGTTTTTGAGCATTCAAAATTACACTTTTCTCCCTCATCTCCACCCCGTCACCGCATTTCATCACGCCTTTGCTTTCTTCTTGTGGAACAGGCGTTTCAGATTCTGATAATCAAGATAATAAAGCACCCTCACCGAGAAACTGTTCGTTTGCGGGGAACGAATGGTGGCGCTGAAATCTCTCAGGTAATTGGTGTTCATATCATTATCCATCGTGTTGATGATGTTCTTCCACATCACGCTCAGCTCACCTCCGGGGGCAAAATACCATACGAACTGAAGATCGATTGTGAAGGCATTGAAATTGATGTTGTGATCGTTATAATATTCGCTCGGATCAAGGTAACCGTCGCGGTTCAGGGTATAAAAATCATAATATCTTGCCCTCGACCAGTAATGGCGTCCCCTCAGGGAGATGGAGGCTTTGGTGTTGAAAATATAGGTCACGTTCAGGATGTTATTCACCGTGATCACATCCCTGCGCCCGAAGTAGATCACCGGGCTGCCGGTTGAATCATACGCTGTGTTCACCCACCCCCGGTCATTCTGGTTCTTGTCATAGCCGACAGTCAGGGATATCGTGAACCGGTCAGAAAACCGAAACCGTGGGATCAGCTCAAAATAATAACCGAAATTCTGATTTGAAGGGGTGTTTATGATCCCTATGGTGCTGTGCAGGCGGAAAAATTTCCTCATATCAGTGGCGATCCTCCACTGGAACTCATAGCTGGCCGGCCTTTTGTAGGTCCACCCCCAGACCCTTGGCTCATAGTGATCCCAATAACCCAGGGGATAGACGGCTGCCTCCAGGTAATTTGCCCAGAAATTTTTAAAATTCAGCATATTGTTAACGTCGAACATCAGGGTGGTGAAGGTATATGGCCTGTACAGCGTGCTGTAAAGCGCCACAAACTGCGACTGCGATGAGAGCAGTATCCCTTTGGGTTCAAAGGTATTGTAAGCCAGCATCAGCGTGTTCTCTGCGAGGTTGTTGTTCGTCAGAAAACCCATGTCGTTTGGATCGTATTTATCCCCGATCTCCGTGCGGGATATCTGGTACTGGAACTTACCGCTCGGCTTTGAAATGGAAACCTGGTAATTATGTCCGAAAACCGGGGCAGATCCATCCTGGTAGATCTGGCTCACATTCAGCCGTCCGAAAACCGAGAAGGTGTTTTTCCTGTTGCAAAGTTTCGCCTCACCGCCGGTGACATTGGCGACATACCGGTTGTCGGGCGTCCAGTAATTGGTGTTGATGAAGGTGAAATAAGAGTTGTACTTCAGGTTCTGGTCAACCACCATCACATTATAATTGGTAAATGGCTGTGTCATGATGTTCCTTGTCGCCTGCGTGATCGTGTCGCTCAGCACTGCCCAGGTGTTCGTGGTCATGGCGTTGAAAAAGCCTAGTCCGAGTCCCTTCGTACTTCTCCCGGAGATCTTTGTGGCATTGATGATCCTCGTCAGATCAGGATTCTTTGTAACCGACTCTGTGGGAGTCATACTGTCGTAAGGGGCATAATAATTCTTCGGAACACTCCCGACACGACGTGAATAGAAGATCCCGCACTTGTCGAAGAGCTCGGTCGCCTCTGTAAAGAACTGCCGCTTCTCGGAATACTGGATCTCGAAAGGGGTGAGGTTCAGCACCTGGTCGTCCGACAGCACCTGGCCGAAATCGGGGATCAGCATCATATCCAGGGTATAACTCTGGTTGATTCCGAAGCGCAGGTCAAGTCCTCCACGGAGAAAATAGGACCAGTTTTTGTTTCCAGGATCCTTCTCGACATACCCCGACAGGTAAGGGGTAAAGGAGAGCCTTACCGGAGGTTTCACATTATCGATCCCGACCAGTTTCCCATAATAGGAGAAGATGTTGTTGTCGGTAATCTTGACGAATGTCCAGGTGGAATATTCACTTCTCCTGTGAAGGTTTCTCCACATATTAATTCCCCATACCTGCTTGTCCTTCTTCGGCAACCGCAGTGCCGAATAGGGGATCCTTACCTCCGCGATCCAGCCGGAATCGGTTATGCTGGTAGCACTTTCCCAAACCGCATCCCATGTGATATCCTGGCCGATGGCAGAATACTTGCAGTCGTTCTGAAGATTGGCAGGACTCACTTTGAACTCATACATGTTCAGTTCATCATCGTAGGGAAGGATATCAAAGGAGATGTAATCATTGTTGAGTAATTCAATACGATCGCGTCGGCCCAGCTCCTTGAGGATGCTGTCGCGGCGGGTATCGAACATCATGGCGCCGATGTAAACGGCTTCATCGTCGTAGGCGAAACGGATCTCAGTCGGGAAGGAAGGCTCCGCCCCGTTGCGGGGGGCGTACTGAACAAAATTCCCCGCCACCGGCAGATCCCTCCAGAAGGACTCGGTCAGTTTTCCATCGATTTTAGGTGATGTTGAGATCTTTACCGCCACGATGTTCTTCTTTGCAAGGCACATCGAGTCGAGTAAAACATCGCCGGAATCGGCCAGACATTCCAGGCCTGGGATGAGAAAAAGTATTATGAAAATCAGTCTCTTCATAATTAATCATGCAGGTCAAAAGTAACGATATGGAGTGCCTGATAACAATTATTTCGACTAACCCGGGAGTTCACTCGACCTGCCCGCGGGTTTCGTCGGGAAATTTCAGGGTTCTGTCGAGTACTCCCCGTATATGAACGGTAAACCTGTAACATTCCATGGGGCATGCCGTCTCTTGTTTGTAATTTGATTAAAAAAATAAAAGATGAAAACTTTACAAATACTGACCGCAATCATATTCTTCAACATGAGCCTTGTCATGGCAGGAGGACCAAAAACCATTTTAAAAAATCCGCTCGCCCCTGTTACCCCGAAAGAGGCAAACTTCACCGAATCGGACGGATTGGAAACCCTGCTCATGACTGAGAACATGCTGAGGATCCTGGCCCCTGAAACTCCGGCAGAAGCAACCTTTGAGGATCAGTACATTCCCGAAATACCATCACCTGACCCTTCAATCCTGGCCCCTGAAACTCCAAGAGAAGCTGATTTCATGGATTCCGATACTACCATTGACAATGCTGTTGTGCTGAATCCCTCGACACCCCTTTCTGCCGATTTCGAAGATTTCATCTGACCCTTATATATCCCCCTCCCCGGAATGCGCTCCGGGGTTCCCTTGACCCGGTGAAAGCCGGGTTTTTTATTTTATGTTATCAGGGCCGGGTCAGGATGAACTTCTTCGTCTCCCATCCCCTATCCGTAATTAGCCTGTAAAAATATACCCCCGGATCCAGTTCATCCGGCTGATAACAAATGGAATGATCTCCGGCAGGCAGATCCTGATCAACCAGGGTTATCACAATCCGGCCCAAGGAATCGAAGATGCGCAGCTTCACATGCGACCGCTCCTCAAGGCGCCAGCCGATCAGCGTAGATCCGCTGAAGGGATTGGGATAGTTCTGGGACAACAGGGCCTTTGATGCCCCGGGAAGCTCGCTGTATCCCACTCCGCCGCCATTGGTGGTCAACAGGATCTGCCCGAGACTTCCCACCCCAACACCGTTCTGGTCCGTACTGAAAAATATTGAAGAGGGGCCGGCCGGACTGATCGGCGGGGTCTGATCGATCCAGCTCTTACCGCCGTCGGTCGTTTTGATGATGAAGCCAGTCCCTGCAATATAACCGGTAAGTTCATCTGTAAAACAGAGCGAATTGAAAAAATCGAAAGAAAAATAGTCAAAGGTTCTCACCTCCCATGTCTCACCCTGGTCAGCCGAACTGGCAAAGAACATGATGTTGGTGTTCTGGAGGATTCTGTTCCCGGTAAGAAACCAGTGCTGCTGATCGGTGCAGAAAACTTTGTTAATTACTACTGATCCCAGTTCAGGCACTTCAATCCCCGACCATGTATCGCCTTCATCGGTGGACCTCATCAGCGTGCCGTTGGTGCCTGCAGCAAAACCGGTAGCTCCTGAAAACATCACGGAAAGGAAAGAAGAATTTTGCCCGGTCGCAAAAGGGATCCAGGTGATCCCTCCATCGGTGGTTTTATAAATAATATCGGTGGCACCTGTCAGGAATCCCTTCTGCTCATCGATAAACCACAGCGAATTCCAGTACTCCAGCGCCGGAGAGCCAGCCTTTCCCCAGGATTCTCCGCCATCGGTGGTTTTGATGATAATTCCACTGTCGCCAGCTGCATATCCCAGCAGCCCGCTTACCATATGGATCGTTCTGAGGTTTGCCGTTACACCGGAATTGAGCAGTTCCCAGGTTTTACCGTTATCGCCTGTCCTGATGATGGTGCCCCGTGCACCGCAGACAAAACCGGCCTGCGTGGAAGGGAGATGCAGACACGCCAGGTCCTCAAGGGTTGTAAAAGTAATAGTCTCCCAGGTTGTGCCACCGTCGGATGATCTGAAGATGGCGCCGGCTGCTCCATAGGCTAAAACCGTAGTTTCATCCGGGCATCTGACACCCAGAAGGTCAAACCGGAAGGAGAGGGCGACCGGGATCCATGTAATTCCGCCGTCGGCAGTTACAAGCAACGTACCGCCTGCCCCTGCAAGGAATCCCTTCTGGACTGAGGCAAAAGAGACTGCATTGAAATGGCTGTTTGTCCCGGTGTTTAACCTGGTCCATGATTTTCCGCCATCGGTTGTCCTGAAAAGAAAGCCCTGCCCGGTGGTCACAAAGATGGTCGAATCATTGAGAGCAAAGAGCTTATTGAA
>JBAXRT010000082.1:0-13387 GCA_037131065.1 bacterium
CCAGCTGTACCCGCTGTTGCCGGCTTCGGTCAGATAGTTTGCATAGCCTGCCCCTGCGCAAAGGCTGGTTGGCCCGGTAATGACAGGAACAGGTAGTGGAAGCACTGTGATCGTAACCGTATTGGTACTGCGTAACGAAAGGCTGCCGTTGACAAGATCTTCATTCAGGATCACTTTCCCCTTCTCATAGTGACCAGGATATCCTCCGGAAACAAGCATTACGGTTGCCGTAAACCGTGGATCTGTGTCGATCTTTTGAGTTTCCAGCGTCTGGCCGGCGACCGCCTGGAAAAGGGTGATAAGGTCATTTTGCAGCCGGGGAAGAACGGATTCAGCTTCCGGGTCCCCCATACGGCAGTTATATTCGATCACGAAAGGATCACCACCCCTGTTCATCAGTCCGAAAAAGATAAATCCGCGGTAATCGATCCCTTCCCTGATCAGTCCATCCATTGTAGGCCGGATGATCCTCTCTTCAACCTTTTGCATAAAATCACCGGTTGCAAAAGGGACAGGTGAGACTGACCCCATGCCGCCGGTGTTGGGGCCGGTGTCGCCTTCTCCGATCTTTTTGTAGTCCTTTGCCTCAGGCAGGATTTTGTAAGTCATCCCGTCGGTGAGGACAAATGCTGAAAGTTCGATGCCGGTCAGGAACTCCTCGACAACCACCCTGCTTGAGGCCTCCCCGAATTTTGAACCCTGCAGCATCTCGGTAAACTCATTTATCGCCTCAACCAGGTGATGACAGATGACAACCCCTTTGCCGGCCGCCAGCCCGTCGGCTTTCAGGACATAGGGTGGTGGCAGTTGTTCCAGGAAAGTAATGCCCTCGTGAAAGGTGGAGAGGTCGAAGGTGCGGTATTCGGCAGTAGGGATACCGTACTTTTTCATGAACTGCTTGGCGAAATCCTTGCTCCCCTCCAGTTGTGACGCCTCTTTGCCTGGGCCGATGACCGGAATGCTGCAGATAAGGGGATCAGCAAGAAAATAATCCCGGATCCCCCTGACAAGCGGGTCTTCGGGACCAACCACTACCATGTCGATCTTGTTTTCCAGCACCAACTGCCTGATGGCGGGGAAGTCGTTCGGAGAGACAGGGATGTTCTTTCCAAGTTTCATGGTCCCTGCGTTGCCGGGGGCGATGAAAAGATTGCCCAGCATCGGACTCCGGGAGAGTTTCCAGGCAATGGCATGTTCCCTTCCACCCGATCCGAGCAATAGGATGTTCATGGTGGTCAGGATTTTACGGCTTTTTCAATCGATTCCCAGAGCCGGTCGGCAGTCTTTTGCCAGGAGAAGAGATCTTTCCTGCGGCGGCCGCGGACGATCAGGTCGTTGCGGATACTTTCGTATTGAGAGGTTTTGTAAAGGGCGTCGGCAATTGATTCGGGGCTGAAGGGATCGACCTGCAGGGCAGCATCCCCGGCCACCTCCGGCATGGAGGTGACATTGGATGTGATAACTGGGGTATCGCAGCGGAAAGCCTCCACGATCGGGATTCCGAATCCTTCGAAATAGGAGATATAGGTCAGGGCGAGTGCTGAACCGAGCACCTTGGTCAGTTCATCCATTTCGAGCCTTCCGGTGAAGATGACATCATCGGAGAAGTTCATCCGGTTGAAGGCCATATCGATGTCGTATGTCCACCATTTCCTGGCGCCGACGATGAGCAGTTTAATATTGGAGGGGGTTGATTTCTTAAAGAGGTCGAAGGCCTTGAAAAGGTTAACCAGGTTTTTTCTGGGATGGAGGGAACCGATGAAGATGAAATAGGGTGCTCCCTTGGTATACTTAAGTCTGACCGGCTTTTTCTCCGAATCCGTCAGCGGGTGAAAAAGATCGCTGGCGCCGTCGTAAACGATATCAATCTTATCGGGTGTGACATGGTATTGCTTTACAATATCCTCCTTTGAAAAGGCCGATACGGTGGCGATCCGGGTGGCCTTACGTGCATATTTCGGGAAATACGATTTATAGTATTTCCGTGTCCAGAAAGGGATGTCGCCCGGGTAATGCTCAAAGTTCAGGTCGTGGAAAACGGCCATCGACCTGGTCTTGCTTTTCAGTGATAGAAACCCGTCGGGCGAAATGAAGAGGTCGGGTTTAAGGTTGTCGAGCAGTTTCGGCAGTGAGATCTCGAACCAGGTGTAATAGAGCAGCGGATGACGGGCATGGGGGTACTGAATGATTGGGGTTATGTTATCGGAAAATATGAAACCCGGGTCATATTCACGGTCGAAAATGAAATAAAAATGGTGTTCGGGATGTTGGGTCGTAATTCGCCTGAAGGACTCATAAGTAAACCACCCGATCCCCTCGAGCTTATTTTGTATCAGCAAACGGGTGTTGACGGCAATCTCCATCAATATTTTTTTAACTTTGTGGCAAATATCAGAATATTTTTTGAATCTTTTTCCCTCATGCAGCGGAAATTCCTAACGAATCTCGGTTTACTTCTTCTTCTTAATCTGCTGATCAAACCTTTCTGGGTATTTGGCATCGACCGTACAGTTCAGAATATAGTTAACGTTGGTGACTATGGGTTTTATTTTGTCGTATTCAACTTTTCTTTCCTTTTCAACATTTTGCTCGATATGGGTGTTACGAATTTCAACAACCGTAACATCGCCCAGAACCACCACCTGCTGAATAAACATTTCTCCGGAATCCTGGTTCTGAAGATGCTCCTGGCTGTTGTTTACGTTATCGTCACCTTCAGTATCGCATTTATCATGAACTACCGGGGAGAGGAACTGAAGATGCTGGCTATACTCTGTTTCAACCAGTTTCTCATCTCCTTTATACTTTACCTGCGGTCCAACATTTCAGGCCTCCTCTTTTTCCGTACCGACAGCTTTCTCTCGGTGCTGGATCGTTTCCTGATGATCCTGATCTGTGCCGTCCTGATTTGGGGACATGTAACCTCAACTCCTTTCCAGATCATCTGGTTCGTATATGCCCAGACGGCTGCATACCTGGTCACCGCCCTGGTGGCTTTCCTGATTGTGGTCGATAAATCAGGCTTTAAAAAACTTTCCTGGAGCTGGCCCTTCATCATCCTGATTATAAAGAAAAGCCTTCCCTTCGCGTTGTTGTTTCTGCTGATGTCTTTCAACAGCCGCATGGACCCGGTCATGCTTGGATTGCTGCTGCCCGGAAAGACCGGGCATGAGCAGGCGGGGATCTATGCCTCCGGCTTCCGGATCCTGGATGCCGTGAATATGATTGCTTACTTATTTTCGGTGCTGCTGATCCCGATCTTTGCCAAGATGCTCAAGAACAGGGAATCGATCGAAAAGATGCTGAAACTCTCGTTTACAATGATCATCACCCTTGCCGTGATCGTATCGGTGAGCAGTCTGTTTTACAGCATGGAACTGATGGCGCTTTTGTACAAAGAACATGTGGAGGCCTCCAGCAAGGTCTTTTCTCTTCTCATCACCAGCTTCATGGCCATCTCAACCTCTTATATTTTCAGCACACTGCTGACTTCCAACGGCAACATGAAACTTCTGAATATCGTTGCCTTCTTCGGCGTGGTCATCAACCTCGGACTGAACATCATTCTCGTTCCGAAAATGCTTGCAGTCGGATCAGCGGTTGCAGCAATGGCCACCCAGTTCACAACCGCCATCCTCCATGTGATTGTTGTTCAAAGAACCTTTCGATTCAAGGTAAATTACCAATATCTTTTTACCCTTTTCCTTTTTCTTGTCGGTGTTGTCACCTTCAGCATGCTCTCGAAACTCTTTTTGATCCCAATCAGTTTCATCCCGCAGAGCATCTCCTGGCTGCCCAATTACTTTATGATGCTCCTGCTTTCGGTCATCCTGGCAGCGATCCTCAGACTGCTCAATTTCGGATCACTGGTTAAGACCCTGAGGGGAAACGGCCCATAACACTCACTTCTGGTGTAACCTCTCCTTGAACTTTCCGTAAAATTATCTACCTTTGCGGCAAATAGCCTCTTTTTGATAAAAAAAACTGATACTTTCCATATGTCCGATGAAATGAAAAGGAGAGAAGAATTTGATTCCTCCAATCTCGTAATTTTCCTTTACAAGTGGCGCAAACCTTTGTTTATCGTGATGCTGGCCGCCCTTGTTGGATCATGGTTTTTTTCCCTTCCCTGGTTTATCACCCCGAAATACAAATCAACGGTCATTCTCTATCCTGCCGGTTCCAGTTCCATTTCAAAGGCGCTGCTCGGTGAGAAGGGAGGAAAAAATGAAGACCTGACGGCTTTTGGGGAGGATGAACAGGCGGAACAGTTGTTGCAGATCCTGAACTCCAATAAAATCCGTGACAAGGTGATCTGGAAATTCAACCTGATGCATCATTACGGGATCGACAGCACTTCGAAGATCAAATTCTCGAAATTGTTTAAGGAGTACGAGAACAATATCAGTTTCCGGAGGACCGAATTCATGGCAGTGCAGATCTCTGTGTACGATGAAGACCCGCAGATGGCTGCGGATATTGCCAATACAATCGCAGCACTGCTCGATTCGACCAAGAATGATATGCAGCGACAGCGTTCTGTTGCCGGATACAAAGTGGTTGAATCCGAATACAAGGCGCTGCAGGCCGAGGTCAACGAGATTGTCGATTCGCTGGTCATGCTGGGAAGTCTCGGCGTGAACGATGTTGAATACCAGTCGCAGGTACTCAACCAGCAGATGGCCATTTCAATCATGAACGGAAACAGGACAGCCCAGGCGGCCTTGCAGAAAAAACTGGATATACTCGGGAAATACGGAGGTATCTACATGTCGCTGAAAAACGCCCTGGAGTTCAAGACGGAACAGCTGACCCTTTTACAGGCCAAGTACAAGGAGGCCAAGGTGGATGCGGAGGAGAATCTCCCCCAGAAGTTCATTGTTAGCGATGCCTACAAGGCTGAGAGAAAATCATACCCTGTAAGGTGGCTGATCATTTGCGTTTCAACCTTTTCCGCACTTTTCGTCGCCATCATTGTGATCATGGTGATGGAGAAGATCTCAGCTTACAACGCACATAAAAAATTCCAGCTCGGACAATCATAACGAACATTAAATCCAATAACCGTAACCGTTAACGATAAAATACCAACCCATGGATAATTTCTTCAACAGTAAACGAATTCTCGATATCCTGATCAAATGGAAGATCCAGCTGGCTATCGTCGTCGTGGCCGCTGTCGTGCTCTCTGTTTTCTTCTCAAGTCCGATCGTGATCACGCCGCTCTACAAGTCTGATGCAGTGATCTATCCTTCCAATATTTCACCCTATTCTGATGAGAATGAAACGGAACAGTCGGTGCAGATCTTCCAGTCGAGGGACATCCGCGACAGCCTGGTAAAGAAGTTCGATCTTGCACGGCACTGGGGCATTGATTCCAATTACCGTTTTTTCAAGAGCACCCTGCTCTGGATCTATAGCCAGCGGGTGAAGGTATCGAAGACCCCTTATGAGGCGGTTCAGATTGAAGTATGGGATCCTGATCCCCAGACGGCATGCAACCTTGTCAACGCCCTCATGGAATTCTATAACAAGAAGATCCGCAGCCTGCACAAAGAGAAGTTCGAGGAGGTCGTGGATAATTACAACTACATCATTGCCAGGAAGAAGAATTATCTCGATTCGTTGAAGAACAAGGCGACAGAACTTGGTACTAAATACGGTCTGCTCGATTTCCAGGCGCAGACCAGGGAGGTGACCAGGGCATACCTGAGCACAGGCGGGGGATCGGTGCGTTCGGCTGAGGCCAAAGCCATGAAGAAGAACATGGAAGAGAAGGGAAGCGAGATGCTCCTCCTCTCGGAGATGATCCGCGCTGAGTCCTATATGTTCAGTACGATGAAGCTGGATGCCGACCGCGCCATGCTCGACTATAACCGGAACTATACATACGTGAATGTTCTGAGCAAACCGTTCCCCGCTGATAAAAAATCATACCCGGTACGCTGGCTGATCGTCGTCGTTTCTACCCTGGGTGCATTTTTCCTCGCCCTTCTAATCATCGGTGTGATCGAAAACCGGAAATACCGTCAGTTATCTGTTGTAACGAATGAAGGATAAAATAGCAGAAATAAAAAATTATTTTACCGGCAGTAACGTAAAATATACGATACTGTACGTATTGTCGGCTATTTTCATCGGTCTGAACTGTTACCTGATCTACCGGGAGATCTACTGGCTGCTGCTGCTCCCGCTCCTGATGGTGATCCTTTACCTGTACTTTTATTCACTGGATAAGGTCCTTCTCCTGATAACCCTTCTTACTCCCTTTGCGGTGAATATCTTGCAATTTGAATTCGGGGTCGGGATCTCTCTGCCGACGGAGCCGCTTATGTTTGGTATTCTGATCATGTTCGTACTCAAACTGATCTTCGACAATACGTTCGATAAGAAGATCTGGAGGCATCCGCTTACGATCATCATCCTCATCCAGCTGGTCTGGATCTTCATTACCAGCCTGACAAGTCAGATCCCGCTGGTTTCCTTTAAGTTTTTGCTTGCAAGACTGTGGTTTGTCATCCCTTTCTATATTTTCGGCATCCATCTTTTTAGGAAAGTCGAGAACATCAGGGTATTCATCTGGCTCTATGCAATCCCGCTGGTTGGAGTGATCTTTTACACAACCTACCAGCACTCCCTCTGGGCTTTTGAAGAGAAGGCAGGACATTGGGTGATGGAACCTTTTTACAACGACCACACCGCCTATGGTGCCATCCTGGCACTCTATATCCCGTTTTTCATCTCCTTCGGTTTTTCAAGTCTCTATTCAAGGATGACCCGCTTTTTTGCCTTTATCGTGCTCGGTGTCCTCTTCATGGCGCTCTACCTCTCATTCTGCCGTGCAGCATGGATCAGCTTAGCGATGGCCCTTGGTGTTTTCATTGTTGTCATCTTCAAGATCAAGTTCAAATGGATCGCTGTCGCCACGGTCATTTTTGGAGCCCTTTTCTTCCTCTTCCAGTACCAGATACTCGACCGGCTTGAAAAGAACAAGCAGGGGACCTCGGCGAACTTTGTTGAACATATCCGCTCCATCTCAAATATTTCAACCGACAATTCAAACCTGGAGCGTATCAACCGCTGGCAGTCGGCGCTCAGGATGTTTGAAGTGCACCCGGTATTCGGGTTCGGGCCCGGCACATACCAGTTCGAATATGCTCCTTACCAGCATTCGGAAGAGCGTACGGTGATCAGTACAAACGCAGGCGATAAGGGCAATGCACACAGCGAGTACATCGGCCCGCTCGCAGAACAGGGATTGCCGGCCATGCTCATTGTGATAGCCATGGTAATGATCATGATCATTACCGCCATGAAGGTCTACAGGCAGGCGGAAGCGAAGGAGGTAAGGGTTTTGGCTCTTTCATCCATGCTGGCTCTGATAACCTACTTCATTCACGGGTTGATGAATAATTTCCTCGACACCGACAAGGCTTCAGTGCCCGTCTGGGGATTCATGGCTATCATTGTCGCGCTGGATATCTATTCCAGAAAAAAACCTGCTGTAAATAAAGAGGAATAGCTATTCCGTGCCTTTTCAGCTCCCGATCTCCATCCAGAAGGAGCCTCCGTGCTTTTCCACCCCTTCCAGTTCAGGATTACTCCACAGACCTGAAAGGATACTGCTCAATTCCGGGTCTTCACTGATAAAATAATTCGGGAGGATTGTCCTGTATTTTACAGGATTTGCAAGGATCATTGCAGCAAGCACATATTGTTCGGAGTAGAACCGGTCGCACATGAACTGCGGGTAATCGTAAGGCAGGTAAATGTCGTGGATGTGGACGATAACCCCTTTCTTCAGCAGTGGGATTATCTCAAGGAAGCAAACTGTGGCATCCGAATTAGGCAGGGTGCGGTGTGAGTTGTCGATGAATAGTATATCGCCTGGCTCCAGTTGTTTAAAGAGGGAGAGGTCTTCAATGTTCTCGACCGGCTGACGAATGATTTTACCGGCCAGCTGGTCGATTGATGCCCTGGGGAAAGGGTCGATGGAGGTAATCAAAGTTTTCATTTTCCCGTCCCGGACGGCTTTATAGGCAACTTTGGTTGAATTCCCCGAACCGATCTCAATATACCTTGCGGGTTTTTTCAACCGGATCATCGTGTAGAGGGCCACGATATCGAGACCCGGTAAAAAGCTGTTGTTCCAGGAGGGCTGTGTTTCATCCTTTTCAACCGAGGCATCCCTGATCCGCAGGAAGACCTCCTTGTAATCATAGGCCTGATCAAGGAGCCGGCGGTATTCGTTCCGGCCGGCATCGATCAATGAATAGATTCCCGGATGGGCAGGCCTGCCATGTCCGAAGCGAGGCCTGAAATCCACGGGGTACTCGAGGATCAGTTTCTGGTGTTTTGGGGAGAGGAGTTTAAGAAAATGTTTAAATCCTGCCATGATTATTTTTTTCTGAGAAAGTCGGGTAACTGCTTCAGGGCTGCAATCTCACGCCATTTTTTTCTCGGATCATCGGCAGGAACTCCCCAGTAGGTTTTTCCTCCCTCAAGCGATTTGTCGACGCCACTCATGGCAAGGACAATGGCTTTTTTACCAATGGTCAGGTCTTTATTCACGGAGACCCTGGCCCAGAGGATCACATCATCCTCAATGGTAGTGACGCCGGCGATCGCGCAATGAGCACCGATCAGGCAATGCTTCCCGATATAAGTGTCGTGGCCGATCTGTACATGGTTATCGATCTTGGTGCCTTCTGAGATGATCGTATCGCCCGAAACCCCGGCATCCACCGAGCAAAGGGAGCCGATCTCGACGTTGTTGCCGATCACGGTGCGGCCGCAGGTTTCCAGTTTTTTCCATCCTTCGGGCCTCCGCTGGAAATAATAGGCATCGGCGCCTATCACGGAGTTGGCGTGGATGATCACGTTGTCGCCGATGACGGAATGGTCATAGATGCTGACGTTCGCGTGGATGATGGTGTTCCTCCCGATTTTCACGTGGTTCCCCACGAAAACCCCCGGCTGGAGTACCGTTCCTTCACCGATCTCGGCCGTATTGCCTATCGTTTCGGATGCTTTTTCGAACGGGCGGAAGCGTGTGACCAGCGATACATAGGCATCAAAAGGTTTTTCGTGGATCAGCAATGTTTTTCCTTCCGGGCATTCCACATCCTTGTTGATCAGGATCGTAGTGGCTGCCGAATTGAGTGCTTTGGTGTAGTATTTCGGGTGATCGACGAAGGTCAGGTCGCCCTTTTCCACCATGTGGATTTCATTGATACCGGTGACTGGGAAATCAGGATCTCCGACCATGCGAGCCCCGGTTAGTTCAGCGAGTTTTTTGAGTGTAATGCCGTTGAGTTTCATCTCTTATCCTTTGACGCGTTCGGAATAATCACCGGTGCGGGTATCGACCCTGATAAGTTCTCCGGCTTCAATGAAGAGAGGGATCCTGACATTGGCTCCTGTTTCAATCTTGCTGTCCTTGAGTGTATTTGTTGCAGTATTTCCGCGAAGCCCGGGTTCGGTGTATATCACCCTGAGGACAACGAAAGGAGGAAGTTCGCAAGAGAGAGCGGTCTCTGTATCGGCATGGAAGAGGATCTCAGCCTCCTGCCCCTCTTTCAGGAACTGGGGAGCATTGATGAGGTCCCCGGGAATGAAGATCTGCTCGAAATTCTCTGTATTCATGAAATGGTAACCGGAATCGTCCTTGTAGAGGAACTGGTATTTCCTTCTTTCAACCCGTGCGATGTCTATCTTTACGCCGGAATCGAAGGTGTTGGCGATAACACGCCCTGTTTTGAGACTCTTGAGTTTCGTACGGATAAAGGCAGGTCCTTTACCAGGTTTTACATGCTGAAATTCAACGATCGAATAGAGATCGTTGTTGAAATCGATGACCAGACCATTTCTGATATCTGCAGTTGTTGCCATAAAAGTCTAATTGCTTGATTTTTGAAAAGGCTGCAAAGGTAGGAAAAAAATCGGTAGTCAAAAAAGTTGAATAAATGTATTAATTTTGCGGCCAACACAAAACTCCCGGGCACGGAACACAACTGATGAAGCAGATCCTGAAGAATATTCTTAACTCCCTGCACATCTCCTTAACCAAGAACCAGCGGTATGATGAATATACGCGGAAGATCCTGAAACGCGTCCTGAAACCCGGATCAAATGCCATCGATGTCGGTTGCCACCTTGGCGAGATCCTCGACCTGATGATAAAATCTTCCCCGGAAGGAAAGAAGTTCGCATTCGAGCCCATTCCCGAATTCTATACGCATCTGGTGAAAAAGTATTCCAATGATCCGCTTGTTGCCATTAAGCAGGTTGCCTTGTATGACAAGACAGGGAATACGACCTTCCAGCATGTCGTCAATGAACCCGCCTACAGCGGTATCAAGAAGCGACGCTATGACGGAAAACAGGTAAATATCAGGCAGATCACCGTTGCGACCGATCTTCTGGACAGGCTCATCCCAGGAGATATCCCGATCGATTTTATCAAGATCGATGTGGAGGGTGCAGAACTGGCTGTCATGAGGGGAGGAGTGAATACGATACGCCGCTGCCGGCCGGTGATCATCTTTGAATGTGGTCTCGGCGCCAGCGATTTCTACGGAACGAAGCCTGAATGGGTTTTCCAGCTGCTTACGAAAGAGTGCAGTCTGAAGATCTCAACGTTGCCGAAATTCCTGCACAACGGGGAATCACTCCAGGAAAAGGAATTTTCAGATCTTTTCTATACGGAGAAAGAGTACTACTTCGTGGCACATCCCTGAAGAAGTCCTCAGTCAACAATAACCTTAACTCGTCACTAGTAATTAGTCACTCGTCATTCAAATTGTCGCGTGTCAAGTTTTAAAGTCTTCAATCATCAAACTCTTTTTTGCAAAGTTCGATTCCGTTTGATGTTGGTTGGAACAGATAACCAGGGTGCGGTCTTTGCTGAGTTCCGAAACCATCTGACGGTACCATTCTATACCGGCGGCATCAAGGTTCATCGTGGGTTCGTCGAGCAGCAAAAGGGGGACATCACTCAGAAGGGCCAGGATCAGTTTGACCCTTTGTTTCATGCCGGAGGAGAATTGGCGAATGTGCTTCCGGCCGATGTTGTCAAACCCGAGTATTCCGATGACTTTCTTCTTGTCGTAACCGGGGAGGATCCGTTTGAATGCAAAGTGAAAATCGACCACCTCTTTCAGGGTAAATTCCTCAATGAGTTCCTGGTAAGGGGCAACAAGGGCCAGGTGGCGGAAAATTTCTGTGTCGGGGATTGTCTTTCCCCGGTGATGATAACTAACAGTGCCTGTTGTCGGAAGAAGGCTCCCGCAGAGGATCTGCAGAAAGGTTGATTTTCCGCTCCCGTTCCTTCCGAGGACAGCCGTGACGGAGTTCTCCTCAAAAACAAAATCGATATTCCGGAATATCCATTCGGTATTGAACTTCTTACCGATCTTTTCGAGCCGGATCTCCATGGGCTATCTTTCTCGGACTTTGGAGTATCCCTTCATGATGCCGCGGCTGGAGTTTGCGATGAAGGAGAGGATCTCGTCCCTTTCGGGAGTGGCCGGCAGGTCAGCCTCGATCAGCTCGACAGCCTGGGAGACGTTGTACCCTTTCAGGTAGATGACCCTGTAAATATCCTGGATCTGGCTGATCATCTCCATACTGAAACCGCGGCGTCGTAATCCGATCGAATTAACACCAACATAAGAAAGCGGTTCGCGTGCAGCCTTGGTGTATGGAGGGACATCCTTTCTCACCAGCGAACCGCCGGAGATCATGGCATGGGTCCCGACATGGACAAACTGGTGGATGGCAGCCATACCGCCGATGATCGCCCAGTCGTCGATGGTGATGTGCCCGGCAAGCATTGCGGCATTGGCCATGATCACGTTGTTCCCGATCACACAGTCGTGGGCGATGTGGGCATAAGCCATGATAAGTGCATTGTCGCCGATCACCGTCTCAAAGCTGGCCTTGGTACCACGGTTGATGGTGGCAAATTCCCGGATGGTGACATTGTTGCCGATCTTGACGATCGTATCCTCCCCCGCGAATTTCAGGTCCTGCGGGATCGCTGAGATGACTGCGCCAGGAAAGATCTTACAATTCTTGCCGATCCGGGCTCCCTCCATAATCGTTACGTTCGATCCGATCCAGGTTCCCTCCTCGATCACAACGTTCTTATCGATCGAGACGAAGGGTTCAATCACGACATTTGAGGCTACTTTAGCCTGGGGATTCACATAAGCCAGGGGTTGATTCATAATAGTGCTATTTTCTTTGTATCTGAGCCATCATGTCAGCTTCCATGACGATTTTTTTATCGACATATGCAAACCCTTTCATGCTGACCATTCCCCTTCGCACCGGTGCGCTCAGCTGATTGAAAAATACGACGGTGTCGCCCGGGACCACCTTGTTCCTGAATTTGACATTCTCGATCTTGGCAAACAGGGTGGCGTAGTTCTGGGGATCTTCCACGGTGCTGAGTACCAGGATCCCTCCAGTCTGAGCCATGGCTTCGATCAGAATCACACCCGGCATCACAGGATCTCCCGGAAAATGCCCTACGAAAAAAGGCTCATTCATTGTCACATTCTTGATCCCGACCACATAGTCGCTGCCAATTTCAAGGATCTTGTCGATGAAGAGGAACGGGGGCCTGTGCGGCAGTATCTGCTGGATCTGGGTGACATTGTATAAAGGGGGCTTTGAAAGGTCAAACCGGTGAAATTGTTCCGATTTGCGTTCTTTTTTAACGTGTTTTTTTATCAGGCTTGCAAACTGTACGTTGGAGTAATGACCGGGGCGTGTGGCAATGATGTGGGCCTTGATCGGCATCCCCACCAGGGCCAGGTCGCCTACAATGTCGAGGAGCTTGTGCCGGGCCGGTTCGTTCGGGTGTTTCAGCTCCAGGTTATTCAGGATACCCTCCTTCAGCACTTCGACTTTCGGTTTGTTGAAGAGATGGGCCAGGTGATCCAGTTCATGCCTTGATACCACACGGTCGACAAATACGATCGCGTTGCTCAGGTCACCTCCTTTGATGAGGTTGTTGTTAAGCAGGTACTCCAGTTCGTGAAGGAACACAAAGGTTCTGCAGGATGAGATCTCCTCGCCGAAATCCTTGATGTCATTAAGCGTTGCATTCTGGGAGGGGAGAACCTTTGATTCGTAATCGATCATGACTGAAACCCTGAAATCCTTTGAGGGCAGGGCGATCATCTCAACCTTCTTCTCCGGGTTGGTGTAAACGATGTTGTGGCTGAGTTCAAAATATTTGCGCAAAGCTTTCTGTTCCACGATCCCCGTTTCCAGTAAGGCCTCCACATAGAACCTGGAGCTCCCGTCGAGGATCGGGGTCTCCGACTGGTTCATTTCAACCAGCACATTATCGATCTCAAGTCCGGCCAGGGCAGCC
>JBAXRT010000083.1:0-13262 GCA_037131065.1 bacterium
ATCTATCCTCCTTTAGAGAATAAAACAGTTATTGTCACTGTAACCGACTTGTGCAGCATCTCAGTATCCGACACGGTGAGTATAACGGTTGATCCGAAAGCCATCCTTACCAACAATCCTCCGGAGAAGGCCATCTGCAGCGGGGAACAGACCGGAATCACGCTGGTGTCAAATATTTCAGATCCCGGTTTCACCTGGGACCCCATTCATGTAAATGGCAATATTGAAGGATCTTATGGCGGATCGGGCAATTCGATCAATCAGATCCTCGTCCTGAGCGATCAGGCTCCCGGAAGTGTCCTCTACCAGATTATCGTTTCAGGAAACGGATGCGATACAACAAAAGGTGAGTTCCTTGTTGTGGTAAACCCTGTGCCTGTCCTGGACCTTGGGGAAAATTTTTTCATGGATCCGGGGGGTGCTGCAGAACTTCATGCAGGGGGTGGATTTACGGTCTATTCATGGTCGACCGGATCTTCAGATTCCGTGATCACAATCGATCAGGGAGGCCTCTATAGCGTTTCGGTGCAAAATAAATTTGGATGTCTTGCTTTTGATACCATTATGGTCAATGAACTGGGTTTGTACATTCCCAACGCCTTTACACCAAATGGTGACGGGTTAAACGACCGTTTCCAGGTTTTAGGGTTCGACCAGACCGGGAATGTTTCCATGAGGATTTTCAACCGGTGGGGAGTCCGGGTTTTTGAAACAACCAATCCTGAAGAAGGATGGGACGGAACTTACGGTGGACAACTCTGCCCTCCGGAAACTTATGCATGGATCCTCCGGTGGGGTTTAAATCTTCAGCGAACCACAAAAGGGACAATTACCCTGATCAGGTGATCCAGGTCAATCCATTTCACTTGATTTCATATGCAACCACCCGGTTATCCACAAGGGTCGGGATGATCAGGAGCCTCTTTTCGGGGATATACTCGAATGCAGCACAACCCCGTGAAGGAGCCGTTGTGTTCAGCAGCAACTGTTTTTCTCCTTTACTGCTGATTTTAAAGAGCCGCCCGTTGTAGTCTGAGACCAGGTAATTGCCCATCCCGTCGGCTGCCAGTCCGTCCATGATGGAACCTTCACCGATACAGGCCAGGGTTACCACTGCTTTTGTTGCGGGATCGATCATCTTGATGCACCCGTCGCCCGAAGTGCCAACGAGGATCTGTCCTTTGTCGAACAAGATTCCGTTTGGCTTGATAATCCTCTCATCCTGAAACCAGGTTTCCATCTTACCTTCCGAAAAGCGGTATATCAGGCCCTTCTGGCTGTCGGTAATGTACAGGTTACCCTTGTCATCAGCGGTCACATCATTGGGCATGCCGGGATCGGGGAAACGGAAACGGTTTGTAATGGTCCCCTGGTCCGGATCGATCTCGATGAGTGCATAGCGGCCAACGGCATATAGCTTATCGTTGCTCATTATCATCCCTGCAGGCTGCATGATCCCCGTTACCCATTCCAGTGTGATGATCTCCCCGTTGGGCTTTATCTTCGAGATGAACTCCCTGCTGTCGTTATATGAATTGGAAACATAGAGCAGATCCCTTTTCCTGTCATATTGAACCGATTCGGGATACCTGAACTTGTTTCTGATCTCCCACTTCCGGACCAGGCTTTTATCCTGATATATGGATTTGGCATCCTGGAAGATAAACCCCCATCCCCCGAATGTCTCACCCAGAGCAATCATCAGTTCGTTTTTTCCCTTTTTCATCGGGACAGAGATATAGTCATTCAACCCGATGACCCCCTGGAATGATGGATCCCTGCTGCCATAGGCGCTGTTCCCGGCGAACAGGAGCTTCCCGTTGTGGAATACGGAGATGATGTTACAATAACCGAATGCGTAGAGTTTTTGTTCTTCACCTGGGGATTCAAGGGTTGTCCTGGCGAAGATCAGGTCAGGCGCATTGCCCTTTCTCGGGTAATACCGGGAAATGTCGACGATCCCATCTGGACGGCACTTCACAGGCTGCCAGGTGATGTTGTTCAGCCCCTGGGCCTCAGGTGTAAGCTCATTGTCGATCTCACTCAACTTGTAAACATTTGAGATCTGCCAGTCCTCTATGGTGCCATAAGGCATTTCAACCGGTTCTTCGGGTTTGAAAACAAGGTTGTTGTCCTCCCTGCAGGTGAAGTTGGAAAAGTACGCTGTACCATCGGGCGGGCCATACAGTCCTGCCTTTCCTGACCGTGTGCCATGACCGAGATGGCTGATCTCCAGTGAAGGATTGCTCTCCCCGTTCAGGAAGATCCTGGCCTGGTTCCCCTTGAACTCCACCTTTACATGGAACCATTGGTTTTTAGGTATCTCGGCGCTTGCAATATACCCGGAGCCTGTATAAAGCTGCCATGAGTCGATGCCGTTACAGGCGGATACATACTGAACCACATTCTGGAAAGTGGAAGGAAGGTGGGGCCGTACATAGATCCTTTCATAATCCTCCGGAGAGGCCACCCTGAAAAGAACGCCGGGGTAGGAGCGTTGCCCGTTGACGGTAAGGTCGAATTCGATCACTCCGTTTTCAAAAGCGGGACTGTTGAGGAATGCGGTGCCGGCAAGGCTGGTCCTGCCAAGAAATTCAGTCACTTTCGCATTTGAGAGATCCCAGTGTTCCTTATCGAAAGGGATGATATCCGACTGTGAAAAGGTCCCGGTGGCAAAAAGCAGAAGAATGCTGATGAAAAGCGGATTTTTCATTTTGATGTTGATTTGGTCAATGAATGTCCAAAAATAGAAGAATCCGGACCAGATTTCTTGAGGAATCGTCAAATAACCGGAATCACTCTGTAAAATGGCCACTTTAAAAAGACTCAGCTATTTCACCGATTCTTTTCTTCATTCATCAGGGTAATTATTTCGTATCTTTGCATTTCGATATGTTGCAGATGAAAATATTGAAAAAAACCGGTACCCTTCTCTTCGTCATTGTATTCCTTGCGGAATCAATGGGTATCACCTTTTTTCATCACATCTGCTCCGGAAGCGACATGCATGAGGTGACCCTCTACCCGGAATTTTTCAGCCATGCCCCGGCCTGCGGTTGTTACGAAGAAGAACAGAACAGCAATGCCGGTGACGGGATCTCGATGGATTCACCGTCGTGCTGCCAGAATATAATCCTGTTCTGCAAGCTTCCCGTAAATACCCTTCCTGCCGAACAAACCCCCATTACTTTCAACTCCGGTGATCATTCAATCCTGATCTCTGCTCTGACAGAAGAATATTCATCAGAAACCACGATTGAAACCGGTGTTTCTTTCAATTCTCATGCTCCGCCTTTATCCGGCACCAGCCTGATCCATTTCCTTCACCAGATCAAAATTCCTTTTCCCCCCTCTTTGGCCTGAGTGTGTCTGACGACATGCTTTGATCCACTTTTTTTCTCTTCGTTTATAATCAGCCAAAGAATGAAAGCATTTCTTAAATTCATAATTATATTCCTCGTCGTACTGTGGATTGCCACCGATCCTGTATCGGCGCAGGTGCTCACCGGCACGGTATCGGAAAGGGATGCGGCAGGACACAAGTCAGCCCTGCCGGGTGTGAATATTTTCTGGATAGGGACCACGAAAGGAACCTTCAGCGATGAAAAGGGAAAATTCCGCCTCTCCCGCGATGGAATTGATGACAACCGGGTTGTCGTGAGCATGATGGGATACAGGAAGGATACCCTGAAGATCGCACGCGACAAATCAAAGATGGATATAGAGCTGGTTCCCGACAAACAGAACCTCTCTGAAGTTGAGATCAAAGACCGGCAGGAGAATTCCTTCATTTCGAAACTCCGGGCGCAGCAAACCCAAATGATCACCACCGGGGAGCTTCAGCGTGCAGCCTGCTGCAACCTTGCCGAGAGTTTTGAAACAAATCCTTCCGTCGATGTATCCTATTCAGATGCATTAACAGGTGCGAAACAGATCCAGCTCCTGGGGCTGTCGGGTAACTACAGCCAGGTGATGACCGAAAGCGTACCAATGCTTCGTGGACTGGCAACCCCTTTCGGACTGAATTATATCCCCGGGCCCTGGATGGAATCGATCCAGATCAGCAAAGGTGCCGCCTCGGTGGTGAATGGCTATGAGTCGATCACAGGCCAGATCAACGTGGAGTATAAAAAGCCGGAGAACAGTGAGAAATTTTATCTAAATCTATTTGCCAACAGCAACCTCCGCCTCGAGGCCAATGCCAATGGTTCCATCAGGATCACTGATAAGCTCAGCACCATGCTCCTCGTTCATGTGGACAATTTTTCATACAAATTTGACCACAACAGCGATGGATTCATGGATATACCGCGTCTGACAACCTTCAACATCTTCAACCGGTGGGACTATATCAACCCCGGGAAATGGGTCTCCAAGTTCGGGATCAAATACCTCGATGAGAACAGGAATGGCGGGCAAATGACCTTCGACAAGAGTACATGGAATACTGATACCACGGGCATTTCGAACGATGTCAAGAAATACGGGATCGGGGTACGGACCAAAAGGGCGGAGGCTTTCTGGAAGAACGGGATCTTTCTCAAAAATCATCCCGAAAGCAGTTTCGGACTGATCCTCTCAGGGGTCTACCACGACCAGTCGGCCTTTTACGGGATAAATACCTATAACGGCCTGGAAAGAAGTCTCTATGCCAACCTGATCTTTACCACGGATGTTAAGAACCCGAATCATAAAATTTCCGCCGGATTCAGCTACCTGCTCGATGATTTCAGGGAAAACTACAAACAGACACAACTGACCTACTGGTACCAGGTGAACCCCGACAGCAGCCTTTTTAAACTGTTTGATTCCACAATCGTGAACTACGTCAGGAACCGCACCGAATGGGTCCCGGGGGCATTCTTTGAATACACCCTAAATGTAAAGGATAAGTTCACCATGATCGCAGGGGTGAGGGTCGATTACAACAGCCTTTACGGCTGGGATTTCACACCCCGCCTCCACCTTAAGTACAAGTTCAATGAAACCACATACCTCCGGGCTTCCGTCGGGAAAGGATACCGAACCACCAATGTTTTTGCTGAGAATACCGGTCTCTTTGTCAGCCAGCGGGCCCTCTTTTTTGTCGAAGAACTGAAGCAGGAGGAGGCATGGAACTTCGGGATCAACTTTACGAAGGAGTTCAAACTCTTTAAGAACAAGGCTGAGTTCAGCATAGATGCCTACCGCACGAGCTTTGTAAACCAGGTAGTGGTGGATATCGACAGCCTGCCGACGGCAGCTTTCTTTTACAACCTCAATGGAAAATCCTATGCCAACAGCATCCAGGCACAATTCACCTTCGAACCGGTAAAGAGGTTCCTGGTCACACTTGCATTTCGCTACAATGATGTGAAGATAACCGAGAACGGGCAACTGCGTGAGAAAACATTTGTAAGCCAGTACAAGGGACTTGTTACACTATCCTATGCCACCAGGTTTGAAAAATGGAAGTTTGACCTTACAGGGCAGTTCAACGGTCCGCAGCGTATGCCGGATACGGATAAGATGCCCTCATTCCTGCAGCGTCCGCAGTATTCCCCGTTATTCTTCCAGCTGCTGGCACAGGTCACCAAAAGGTTTAAATACATCGATATTTATCTTGGCGGCGAAAACCTGACAAACTTCACGCAGTCAGATCCGATCTCCGAATACTGGAGACCTTATCATACCCATTTCGATGGGTCGATGGGGTGGGGACCCATTGTGGGGATTACGATTTATGCGGGGATAAGGCTCACAATTAAGTGACGAGTGACGAATGACGAGTGACGAATGACGAGTGATTCGAATGTAAGGGAGTGCCTGGCTGTTGCAATTGCCAGGCCGACCGTAATTGAATGACTAATGACTAATGACAAATGACAAATATGAAACAGATCAAAATTATCATGATCCTGGCAATTCTTCTGGTTACGGGTCTTACCGGGTTGGCACAGGAAAAAAAGACCGATACGATAAGCATTAAAACTTCTGCTGTTTGCGGGCAATGCAAGGACCGGATTGAAACGGGGATGGCCTTTGAGAAAGGGGTAAAAGATGTTAAACTGGATGTGGATACCAAGATGGCAACGATCTTCTATGCCACATCGAAGACCACGCCCGACCAGCTAAGGAGGTCGATCTCAAAACTCGGTTACGACGCCGACTCCATTTCAGCGGATCCGGCAGCATACAAAAAGCTGCCGGCCTGTTGCAAGAAAGACGCAGCAAAACATTAGCAGAGGATCGACTGGAGGCAACCGGTCAGCGTTGATTTGTCGAAGGGCTTTGCAAGGTATTGATTAAATCCCTCAGAGATCAACCGTTGCCGGTCTCCGATCTGGGTGTATCCGGTCATGGCAACGACAGGTGTATCATGGCATAAGGAGAGTTTCCTTATTTCGTGCAGTGTTTCAATGCCATTGATGCCGCTGCCCAGATTGATATCCATCAGGATGATGTCATATTTTTTCTTTCCGGCCATTTGAAGGGCATCTTCACCGCGATAAGCTACTTCAGGAGAGAATTGTCCGGCAAGGTATAGACATGCAAGTTCCGCATTGGTTTCATGATCCTCAACCACCAATACAGTCGGTTTCTCAGGGGCAGGTTCCTTTGCTTTCGGTCTGTCGGGCCTTTTTCCGATTTCCACTTTCGGGGCAAATCCGGTTAGCTCTCCGGCTAACGGAAAGAGAAAAGTGAAAGAGGATCCCTTCCCCTCGATACTCTCCACTTTGATCTTACCTCCCAGGATTAGAGTAATTCTTTTGGTGATGGAAAGTCCAAGTCCGATTCCTTCATAATGCCTCGAATATCCTTCGCTGACCTGGTGAAAAGCTTCAAAGATCATCTCCAGGTTTTCAGGGGAGATACCGATCCCCTCGTCTGTAATGGAGAAGCCTGCCATTCGTACACCGTCGATCTCAGGTGCTGTAGTAGTGATCTGGATGGTGCCCCGTGTGGTAAATTTAATGGCGTTGTCAAGCAGGGCGGAGCATGCAGTCAGGACGAGTTCTTCATCAGAGACTACCATGAATTTACCATCAAGTCTTTTCTCCAGATTGAGTGATTTGTAATTTGAAAATTCCTTATGACTCTCAAGCGATTTATTAAGAAGCGAATGGAGGTCAAATTCCCTTAATATTGGGTTGATCCCGGATTCCATCTGTGATAGCAGGGTAATGGAATCAAGCGTTTTCATCAGCCGCTTCCCCGAGTTGAATATCTTAAGAGCGCTTTTCCTGATTTCAGGATCCATCCCGTCCTCCATGATCACCTCAGCATAGCCAAGAATACTGGTAAGGGGTGTGCGGAATTCATGGCTCATGTTCGATAAAAGTGTGGAACGTACACGGTCGGATTTCTCTGCTTTTTCCTTGGACAGTCTGAGGTCTTCCAGCGCCTGTTTATTTTGCTTTCTTACCTCCGCATCACCCAGGGCACGCCTGATGGACGGACCCAGCTGCAGGAGATGATCCTTCATGATATAATCGTGGGCGCCGGCTTTCATCATGTCAACGGCAATCTCTTCGCCCACCGTGCCCGAGAGTAAGATAAACGGGATATCGATGGCTTTTTTCTTGTAAATATTCAGCGCATCTCTCCCGCTGAATTTTGGAAGACGGAAATCACAGATGATCAGGTCCCAATCCTTGTTTTCAAGGGCTGATTCCATCTCTGATGGTAACTGGATCCGGTGCACATCAATTTCAAATCCTTCCTTCTCCAGGAGCCTTGTCATGAGCAGGGCATCATCCTCCTCATCCTCAACCAGCAGCAAACGTAAAGGGTTACTCATGAACGTTTATTTGATGGGAGGTGTTTCGTTGAGAAGCAGCCAGTAGAGGCCCAGCTGCTGGACAGATTCAATAAACCTGTTGAAATCAACCGGTTTACGGATATAGCTGTTGGCCCCGTTCAGGTAACTTGTGATCAGGTCACTCTCTTCCATTGACGAGGTCAGCATCACTACGGGCAGCAGCTTTGTTCTTTTACTGGATCTGAGTTCTTTCAGGACTTCAAGACCGTCAACTTTCGGGAGTTTTATGTCGAGCAGCACCACGGCAGGCATCTCTGCCGGATTCCGGCTGGAATAACTCCCCCGGCAAAACAGGTAGTCCAGGGCTTTTTCACCGTCATTTACCACCACGATCGGGTTCTTCAGGTTGCTTTTTTCGAAAGCCCTCAAGGTCAGATCCACATCATCGGGATTGTCCTCGACCAGAAGAATAATTCTATTGTCCATTTTTTTATGTATTTGATCAATAAAGGTAATTCAAATCAAATTAAAATCGAAGGCAGGGTGAAATAAAAAACAGCACCCTTATCAGGTTCCGATTCTGCCCAGATCCTTCCTCCGTGCCTGTGAATAATCCGCTGTACAATAGTCAGGCCAATCCCTGTCCCCGGAAACTCTTCGCTGCTGTGCAGACGCTGGAAGGCATCGAATAATTTGTTGATATACTTCATGTCAAAGCCTGACCCGTTGTCCCTTATATAGATAACATTCTGCTTATCAATTTCAGCAACTCCGAACTCAACTTCCTGGCAGGCTTTCTTACTTGAAAATTTAACGGCATTATGAATTAGGTTGTTTACAGCAATCTTTATGAGTTGGGTGTCGCCATTGACAAGGATTCCGGGCTGAATCCTGAAACTGATCGAGCTTCCGGGATATTCACTCTGTTGTTCATCACAGATCGTCTTTACGACCGTCGAGAGGTCGATGGTCTCCAGGGTGAGCATTTGTCTTGCCACCCTGGATAATTTGAGCAGGTCATCGATCAGGGTTGCCATTTTCTGGCTTGCTATGCGGATCCTTTGAAGATATTGCCTTCCTTTTTCGTCAATCTTGTTAGCATAATCCTCAATCAGCGCCTGGCTGAACCCGTCCATGCTCCGTAAGGGTGCCCGCAAGTCGTGGGAAACCGAATAGCTGAAACTTTCAAGCTCTCTGTTCGATACCTCGAGCTGTGCCGTCCGCTGTTTTACCCTTTCCTCCAGTTCAAGGTTAAGTTTCCTGATCTCCTCCTGGCTCTCCCTGATGACCCTTGCTGCTTCCTTTTCTTTTTCAAGGTTTTCCACCTCAATTTCATAAAGGCTTTTGTAATGATCCCTGCGCTGCTGGAAGATGATCATCATGATGGTGAGGCCGATCAGGAGGATCATTATTACAGAGGCAACGGATGTGTATATCTTCCATTGAACCATGGGTTCCAGCACCTCATCCATATCGGTCTTTCCGACCATGAACCATTTGGTTTGTGGAATTTTTTTGATGACAGCCAGAACATTCTGTCCCCGGTAATCCATCCCTTCAACCGTGCCTTCCTTTCCCCTGATTGCCATGGCGGATGGTAAACCAGGGTTAGAAACAGGCAGGCGAAGTTTCAGAGCCGTATTTTTACGATGCCGCAATTCGTTCAGGTACAAGGCATATCCTGCATCCTCCTTGATGATAAGGGTTTCCGACGTCTTGCTTGGGATTGGCCAATCCTGGATCAGGGGATAGAGATAACTGTTTGGATCCACCCGGAGGATGATCAGCCCTGCTGGTTTGGTAGTGTCTTTTATATTTCTGAAAACGGGAGAGTAGAAGTCAAGGTGGGTCGTTCTGCAATGGGAACAGAAATAGAAGTCGCTGAAGGCTATCTTTTTACCGGCGAAAATCTCCTTTATGATCCTGTATGACTCAGGACTGGCTGTATCTGAAGCCAATTTAAGGCTTATCAGGATCTCTCCCTTGGGCGATACGAATTGAAGATCATAATACCTGTAATAATTTTTAATGGGAGCAAGATGTTCAATGACCGATTTTCTGGCTTTAACATCCCCGGGATGATCAATGGTATAGAGGAGTTCTTTGGGGAAATTGTGAGAACGAACGGTCACAAGGGCGTCAGCCTCTCTTTCAATGATCCAGTTGTTGATCTCATTGGCCTTGTAATTGACAACGGAAGTCAGACGTTCTGAAGCATTATGAAGCAGGGTGGTTTTTACGCTTTTCAGGATAACCAAATCGACAAGTACAACCATCCCGATAAGGAACAGGAAGATGACGAGAAATAACCGGAATTGCCGGAAACCATGTAATATCTTTTTCATAAAGATACCAGTTAACCAACGGCATTTAAAAGTTCCTGTCAAAGAATGTTTGTCCCGGACAAACCAATTGTCAGGGTAAAGATAATATATATAAATGTAAATACAAAACCCTTCGTGTCTCTTTGTGAAATATTCTTGTAAAAAAATGGCTGACCCGGGAATAGGGCTAATGATGAAAAAATTTTTATAAATTGCATTCTTCAACATAAAGAAGAATGCTTACCAGAGAAGATGCCTGTCTCCAAATCCAAGTACTTGTTACGAGGTTCAGTGAGCAGATCGAGTCCTACCGTTCAGGCGATTACAACGAGACCCTGACCCGCCGCGACTACATCGATCCCTTTTTCAGGGCGCTTGGCTGGGATATCGACAATTCACAGGGCTATGCGGAAGCATACCGCGAAGTGATCCATGAAGATAAGGTAAGTGTGGGAGGGGCCATTAAGGCTCCCGACTACTCCTTCCGGCTGCCCGGGGGAAAAAGGCTTTTTTTTGTGGAGGCCAAGAAACCGAAGGTTGATATTAAAAACGATCTCCTCCCTGCTTACCAGGTACGACGGTATGGCTGGAGCGCACGCCTTCCGGTCTCCGTGATCACCGACTTCGAGGAGTTCTCCGTCTATGATTGCACCCGGAAACCTTTACCCACCGACAATCCGGCTGTTTCAAGGGTGAGATACCTCACATGGAAGGATTATCTGAATGAATTCGATTTCCTGTGGGATACTTTCAGCAAAGAGAGGGTACTGAAAGGCAGCTTCGACCGGTTTGTAAAGAGCGACACCGCCAGGAAAGGAACGGCGACTGTGGATAAGGAATTTCTGATATCCCTTGACGAATGGAGGAAATTTCTCGCCGTGGCAATATGCAAATCCAATCCCGGAATCACGGAGGAGGAGGTCAGTTTTTCCGTCCAGCGCATCCTCGACCGGGTGATCTTTCTGCGCATCGCCGAAGACAGGAACATCGAACCCTATGGAAACCTGAAAAGCGTGACAGGGCTGAAAGATGTGTATGGCCAGTTGCTTGCACTCTTTTTCCGCGCCGACGAAAAATACAACTCCGGCATCTTTGATATGAAAAAGGATTCCATTACCCCTTACCTGAAAATGGATCCCAAAGTAATTATCAACATCATCAATGAGTTTTATTATCCTGTCTGCCCTTACGAATTCTCCGTGTTTCCGGTTGAGATCCTTGGCTCGGTCTATGAACAGTTCCTTGGGAAACAGATCCGCATCACGGAGGGTCACCGGGTAAAAATTGATGAAAAGCCTGAAGTCCGCAAAGCGGGAGGCGTTTATTATACTCCCCAGTATATTGTCGATTACATTGTGAAACAGTCGGTGGGGAAAACCATTGACGGAAAATCACCGGAGCAGATCGCTTCCGTTTCTATCGTCGATCCTGCCTGCGGAAGCGGCAGTTTTCTCCTCGGCGCCTACGGTTACCTCCTCGACCACTACCGGGTCTGGTATACTAACCATCCGCTGCCATCCCGTTCAAAAAAAGAGCAACCCCTGACACCGGACGGACAGGTGACCTCGGCCGTAAAAAAACAGATCCTTACCCGGCATATTTTCGGGGTCGATATCGATGCAAATGCCGTGGAGGTGACAAAACTCAGCCTTCTGCTTAAATGTATGGAAGGGGAGACCCTGGCCTCCATCCAGCAACAATTCGATTTCTGGAATGAACGGATCCTTCCAAGCATCGACGATAACATCCGGAGCGGGAACAGCCTGGTGGATCTGGATCTTTATGACCAGGAGTTCGATTTCGGCGACATTAAAAAGATAAAACCCTTCAGCTGGGAGAAAAATTTCCCTCAGGTCTTCTCCCGGGGAGGATTTGATGTGGTGATCGGAAATCCGCCCTATGTAAGGCAGGAGCTGCTGGGTGACCTGAAAAACTATTTCAGGCAGAAATACAGGGTCTATCATGGAACCGCCGATCTCTACAGCTACTTTTTTGAAAGGGGCATCGGATTGCTGAACGACCATGGGATTTTCGGGATCATCGTCGCCAACAAGTGGATGCGGGCGGCTTACGGCGAACCTCTCCGGAAATGGCTGAAGAACCAGAATATAAAGGAGATCACCGACTTCGGCGACCTGCAGGTTTTCCAGGGCGCAACCACCTATCCCTCCATCTTCATCTGCGGAAAAGGACCGGTTGAACCTGCGATCGGGGTGACAACGGTAAAAACTCTTGAGTTCGATTCTTTACCTGAATACATTTCCGAAAACCGGACGATCATCGATCAGTCATCACTCGACGACAGCGGCTGGAACCTGGGATCGGAATCCGAACAACAATTGCTATCAAAGATCAGGTTGGCCGGGATCCCGCTGGGAGAGTACGTTAAAGGTAAAATCTACAGAGGCGTTTTAACCGGCCTTAACGAAGCCTTTGTCATTGATGAAGCGACACGCCAAAGGCTGGTGGCCGAAGATCCCCGCAGCGCCGGGGTGATCAAGCCCTTCCTGGCAGGGAGGGACATCAAGCGATACCAGGTTCCTGTGAGCGACAAGTATCTGATCTTTACCAGGAGAGGTATCAGGATCGATCAATATCCGGCGATAAAAAATTATTTACTGCAATTCAAGAAACAGTTGATGCCGAGGCCGCTGGATTTTCAGGGCGACAAATGGCCGGGCCGGAAACCGGGTAGTTACAAATGGTATGAGATCCAGGATGCGGTGGATTATTACCCCGAGTTTGAGAAGCCGAAAATATTATTTGCAGAAATAGCGACAAAGGGACAGTTTACACCTGACGAAACGAATTTTTATTCTGATACGACATCATATATCCTTGGTACTGCTGATAAATTTTTACTCGGAATATTAAATTCAAATGTCTGCAATTACTTTTTTTCAAAAATCAGTTCATCCATCAGGGGTGGATTTTTCAGATGGAAAAGGCAGTACGTAGAACTAATACCTATTGTAAAGATAAATCAGCAAGAAGAACTTTCAAACTCCCTCCACGCCACCATCATTTCAAATGTCGATCTGATGTTGCAGTTGAACAAGGAGCTGAAGTTGGCCACCCTTCCCGATCAGAAGGAGCAGCTCAGCGCCCGTATCGGCCATACCGATGAAAAGATCAACCGGTTGGTTTACCATCTCTACGGATTGACTGACGAGGAGATCCTGATGGTTGAAAACTTC
>JBAXRT010000084.1:0-13204 GCA_037131065.1 bacterium
GACGGAACTGCCACCATGGACTGGATGGTCCAGGAGCAGGAGCGCGGGATCACCATTACATCAGCTGCGACAACTGTTTACTGGGATTACCAGAATCAGAAATACCGCATCAATATTATTGATACACCCGGACACGTTGATTTCACTGTTGAAGTGGAACGTTCACTGCGGGTGCTCGATGGTGCTGTTGCGCTTTTCTGTGCCGTGGGAGGCGTAGAACCCCAGTCGGAGACCGTCTGGAAACAAGCTGATAAATACAATGTTCCCCGCCTGAGTTATGTAAATAAGATGGACCGAACAGGCGCCGACTTTTTCCATGTTATCAAGCAGATCCGGGAAAAACTTGGTGCCAACCCCATACCTGTTCAGTTACCTATTGGCGCAGAAGACAATTTTACCGGCATCATCGATCTCATTGCGAACAAAGCTTACCAGTGGAATGAGGAATCGCTCGGACGCGATTTTTCGGGGATTCCTGTTCCGGAGGATATGAAAGAGATGGCGGCTGAATACAGGATGAAACTGATCGAAGGTGCGGCCGAGGAGAGTGAAGAACTTCTTCACAAATTTATGGATGATCCTGATTCCATTACTGAGGAGGAGATCATAGCACAGCTCCGCAAGGCAACGATCATGGGCAAGATTACCCCTGTGATCTGTGGTGCCTCTTTTAAAAATAAAGGTGTTCAATTATTGATCGACTGCATAATCAAGTTTCTTCCCTCTCCTTATGATATGCCTCCGATTAAGGCAGTCAATTCATTTACAGGAAAAGATGTGGAATTACATCCAGATCCGAATGAGCCTTTTGCTGCCCTTGCTTTCAAGATCGCAACCGATCCTTTTGTAGGCAGGATTGCTTTTTTCAGGGTTTATTCGGGATCACTCGATGCCGGAGAGGTTGTACTGAATTCACGAACAGATAAGAAAGAAAGACTTCTGCGGATTATGCTGATGCATGCAAACAAGCAGAACCCGCTTAAACATATTGAGGCAGGAGAGATTGGCGCGGCAGTCGGTTTTAAAGATATCCGTACCGGAGATACCCTTTCCAGCCCGAAACATCCTGTAGTACTTGAATCGATGGCTTTCCCGGAACCTGTGATCAACATGGCGATTGAACCAAGGACGCAGGACGACCTGGAGAAACTGGCCCTCACGCTGCAGAAACTGGCAGAAGAAGATCCCACCTTCCAGGTGAGGGTTGACGATGAAACCGGTCAGACCCTGATCAGCGGCATGGGAGAGTTGCATCTCGATATCCTGTGCGACAGGATGAAAAGAGAATTCAATATCGAAGTGAATCGCGGTAATCCGCAGGTTGCATACAAGGAAGCCATTACCAATACAGTCACCCATCACGAGGTTTACAAAAAGCAGACCGGAGGCAAAGGGCGCTTTGCCGACCTTCTGATTGAAATCTCACCTGCTGAGAAAGGCTTTAAGGGACTCCAGTTCATCAACGAGATCAAAGGCGGCAACATTCCCAGGGAATTCATTCCCGCGATTGAAAAGGGATTAAAGGCTGCCATGACCAACGGGCCGCTGGTCGGATTTCCGATTGAAAGCGTCAGGGTCAAGCTGATGGATGGTTCCTATCACAGCGTCGATTCAGATGCCTTGTCCTTCCAGGTGGCTGCAGGCATTGCACTGAAGGAGGCCTTCAGGAAAGCCAAAGCCGTTATACTGGAACCGATCATGAAGTTTGAGATCATCACGCCGAGCGAATACATGGGTGAGGTGACCGGTGATATTACCAAACGTCGCGGGCACGTGGAGGCGGTTGAATCAAGGATTAGTAACCAGGTGATCAGGGGGAAAGTTCCCCTGGCTGAAATGTTTGGTTATGTGACGGTCCTCCGGAGCCTGACTTCGGGCCGGGCAACGGAGATGCTCGAGTTTTCGAACTATGCTGCCACACCGCTTGATATTCAAAATGAAGTTTTATTTAAAATAAGGGGATTCGTCCCGATCTATCAGTAATAAAAACAGGGTTGCATGTGGATGCGACCCAACCACAAAAAAGAAACAACGTGAGCCAGAGAATCAGAATCAAACTAAAGTCTTACGATTACAGCCTGGTTGACAAATCAGCCGAGAAGATTGTAAAGACCGTTAAAGCAACAGGAGCCGTTGTGAGCGGACCCATCCCATTGCCTACCGACAAAAAGATCTTCACCGTGCTTCGTTCAACCTTCGTTAATAAAAAGTCGAGGGAACAATTTCAATTGTGCACTTACAAGAGGCTGCTTGATATTTACAGCACTACCTCAAAAACCATTGATGCACTGATGAAACTTGAGCTTCCCAGTGGTGTTGAAGTTGAGATCAAGGTGTAATTCGTATAACGGAAAGAAAAGATAAAAATTTAGAGAAATGTCTGGATTAATTGGAAAAAAAATCGGGATGACCAGTATCTACGATGCGAACGGGAAAAATATTCCCTGCACCGTGATTGAAGCTGGTCCTTGTGTGGTTACACAGGTCCGGTCCAAAGAAAAAGAGGGTTATGATTCCATCCAGCTTGCCTTTGAAGACAAAAAGGAGAAGCATACAACCAAAGCTGAACGTGGACATTTTACCAAGGCAGGGATCGGTCCCAAGAAAGTAGTCGCAGAGTTTACCCGTTTCGAACCTGGTCACCAGAAATCATTCGGGGATATCTTGCGTGTTGATATTTTCGAAGAGGGTGAATATATTGATGTTGTTGGGGTTTCAAAAGGTAAAGGATTCCAGGGCGTCGTCAGACGTCACCATTTCCGTGGTGTCGGTGAAGCCAGCCACGGACAGCATAACCGTCTTCGCGCTCCCGGATCCGTCGGCGCCTCTTCATGGCCTTCCAGGGTTATGAAAGGATTGCGCATGGCCGGCCGCATGGGAGGAAACCGTGTGAAGGTGATCAACCTGCAGATTTTAAAAATAATCCCGGATAAGAACCTTGTACTGGTTAAAGGGGCAATACCGGGATCCAATGGTTCATATGTAATTATTGAGAGATGGAAGTAGCAGTATATAACGTAAAAGGTAATAAAACAACCCGCAAGGTTGCTTTGGACGAGTCCGTTTTTGCGATCGAACCAAACGACCATGCAATTTACCTGGATGTCAAGCAGCACCAGGCAAACAAACGGCAGGGGACCCACAGTTCAAAGGAAAAATCGGTCGTTTCCGGCAGTACCAAGAAACTGCATAAGCAGAAAGGTACGGGTGGTTCCCGTAAAGGGAGCATCAAGAGCCCGTTGTTCCGCGGAGGAGCCAGGATCTTTGGTCCGCTGCCCCGTGACTATAGTTTCAAGCTGAACAAGAAACTGAAGAAACTCGCCCGGAAATCGGCGCTGAGTTATAAACTTAAAGATAATGTGCTGACGGTGGTTGAAGATTTCTCATTTGAAACTCCGAAGACAAAGAATTTCTCGGAATTTCTTAGGAATTTTGAACTTACCGGCAAAAAGACCCTGCTCGTTATTCATCAGATGGATGAGAACCTCATTCTCTCATCGAGGAATCTGAAGCGGGTGAAAATCATGATGGCTTCCGATCTGAATACTTATGAGATTTTGGATGCGAATCAACTCCTGATAACGGAAAGCTCCGTCAGTGAAATTGAAAAGATCCATCAGAATTAACCGATAATTCTTCAAAAAGATGACAGTTATAATAAAGCCGATCATTACGGAGAAGATGACCCAGATGGGTGAGAAACTCAACCGGTACGGATTTATGGTTGACAAGCGGGCAAACAAGCTCCAGATCAAACAGGCCATCAAGGAACTGTATGGCGTGGATGTTGCCACCGTCAATACCATGATCTTTTCCGGCAAGAACAAGACCCGGTTTACCAAAACAGGGATCATCTCCGGCAGGACCAATGCATATAAGAAAGCCATTGTTACTTTGGCCAAAGGTGAATCAATTGATTTTTACAGCAATATTTAAATAAATGGCGCTTAAGAAATACAAACCGACAACACCCGGACAGCGGTTCAAAGTCATCAGTACCTATGATGAAATTACTGCTGATGTTCCTGAGAAGAGCCTGCTGGCTCCGTCGAAGAGATCCGGTGGAAGAAACAACGAAGGAAGAATGACTATGCGTTACTTAGGCGGTGGTCATAAACAGATGTACAGAATCATCGACTTCAAACGGGATAAAGAAGATATTCCGGCTGTTGTAAAGACTATTGAATACGATCCGAACAGGACATCGCGTATAGCATTGGTTGTATACAAAGACGGTGAAAAGAGGTATATCGTTGCTCCTCATGGGTTAAAGGTAGGACAAACTATCGTTGCAGGGAAAGGTGTTCCGCCTGAAATCGGAAATACTTTATATCTGAGCGAAATTCCTTTTGGAACAGTGATTCATAACGTGGAATTACGTCCGGGACAAGGAGCTAAAATGGTACGTAGTGCCGGTGCACATGCACAGCTTATGTCGCGTGATGGCAAATTCGCCATTTTGAAGATGCCTTCGGGTGAAACCCGCATGATCCTTCAGGCCTGTAAAGCCACTGTGGGAATGGTTTCAAACATTGACCATAACCTGGAGTCATATGGCAAGGCAGGACGTACACGCTGGTTAGGCCGTCGCCCGAGAAACCGTGGTGTAGCTATGAACCCTGTCGATCACCCTATGGGTGGTGGTGAAGGCCGCGCATCCGGAGGTCATCCGCGCTCTCGTAAAGGTACTCCTGCAAAGGGCTATAAGACACGCGCACGCAAGAACCAGTCGAATAAATATATCATTGAACGTAGGAAGAAGTAATAGATAATACATCAAACTATGAGCCGATCGCTTAAAAAAGGTCCGTACATCCACTACAAACTTGAAAAGAAAGTAACGGATTTGTTGGAATCAAAGAAAAAGACCGTGGTGAAAACCTGGTCTCGTGGTTCTATGATCTCTCCCGATTTTGTAGGCCAGACCATTGCCGTGCATAATGGCAATAAGTTTATCCCGGTATATGTTACCGAGAACATGGTAGGCCATAAATTGGGCGAATTTGCACCAACCCGGATTTTCCGTGGTCATGCAGGTAATAAAGATAAAGGTAAGAAATAACGTTGTAATAAGCTAGACTATGGGAGTTAGAACCCGCACCAGGGCCGAAAATCGTAAAGAGGCTAAGAAAAACGTGGCTTTTGCCAAGCTTAATAATTGTCCGACTTCACCGCGTAAGATGCGTTTGATTGCTGATCTTATCAGGGGACAAAGAGTTGAGCTGGCGCTTCATATTCTGAAGAACAATGCCAAGCAACCTTCAGAACGCTTACGTAAGCTTTTGCTCTCGGCTATTGCAAACTGGCAGGCAAAGAATGAAGGAATGAGGATTGAAGAGAGTGATCTTATTGTTAAGGAGGTGTTTGTTGACAGCGGGCGTCAGCTCAAGAGATTGTTAACAGCGCCCCAAGGCAGGGCTCACCGTATCCGTAAGCGTTCCAATCATGTGACAATTTTACTCGACAGCCGTAACAAACCGGAAGTTGAGGAAAAGGAAGTTGAAGAAAGTAAGAATTAATATATAGTAATAAGCAATAATTAAAAGTAAGTTTTAATGGGACAAAAGACCAATCCGATTGCTAACAGGTTAGGCATCATCCGCGGCTGGGATTCAAACTGGTTCGGCGGAACGAATTTTGAACCCAAACTTATTGAGGACGATAAGATCCGCAAATATCTGAATGCCCGTCTGGCTAAGGCAGGCATTTCGAAAGTTGTGATCGAAAGAACGCTCAAGCTGGTTACGGTAACGATCCATACCGCCCGTCCGGGTATCATAATCGGTAAAGGAGGGCAGGAAGTTGACAAACTGAAAGAGGAGTTGAAGAAGATCACCAAGAAGGAGATCCAGATCAACATTTCTGAGATCAAGAGGCCTGAGATCGATGCAGTCATCGTGGCCAACACGGTTGCCAGTCAGATTGAAGGCCGTATCTCATACCGTCGTGCAATCAAAACCTCCATTGCCTCTGCCATGCGCATTGGGGCCGAGGGGATCAAGATCATGATCTCTGGTCGTCTTGGCGGTGCTGAAATGGCACGTCGCGAGCAGTACAAGGAGGGAAGGATTCCTCTGCATACCTACCGTGCCGATATTGATTATGCCACCGCGGAGGCTCATACAACCTATGGCAGGATCGGAATAAAGGTATGGGTGTGCAAAGGCGAGATCTATGGACGCCCTGACCTTGTACCAGCGGTTGCCAGTACCAAACTGAAACCTTCCCAGCAGCGTCCTGGCGGCGGAAAGCCAAACGGACCCAGGGGTGGGGGGAAACCGAGAAACAGAAAATAATCAATTATACCCAATAATATTACATCGTAATGTTACAACCAAAAAAGACAAAATACAGGAAACAGCAGAAGGGTAAGATGAAAGGGAATGCCCAGCGCGGTCATACCCTTGCATTTGGTTCATTTGGCATCAAAACGCTTGAAGAGGCCTGGATTACCGGCCGTCAGATAGAGGCAGCAAGGCAGGCGATTACGAGGCATATGAAGCGTGAAGGCCAGCTCTGGATCAGAATCTTTCCCGATAAACCGGTAACCAAGAAGCCCGCTGAGGTCCGTATGGGTAAAGGTAAGGGCGCCCCCGAATACTTCGTGGCAAGGGTGACCCCGGGCAGGATACTTTTTGAGATTGACGGCGTTTCTACCCTGGTTGCCAAAGAATCACTGCGTCTGGGCGCACAGAAGATGCCGGTGAAAACAAAAACTGTTGTAAGAGCTGATTACGAGGAAGAAGGAATATAGTGCTGTAAATCGTCGATTCCGGCGGTAAAAAGAATAAAAAAATGGAACAGAAAGTTATCCGAGAATTAACAACAGGTGAGATCCTGGAGAGGCTGGATGAAGAGAAACGCCAGCTTACCAAACTGAAGCTGAACCATGCTGTGTCGCCTCTGGAAAATCCGAATAAGATCACTGCTTATCGTAAAACGATAGCCCGTCTTAAAACGGAATTGCGCCACAGGGTCATGAATGGGGAAAAAATCACCAAAACAGAAAAAAAGCAGTAAAGACGCTGCCAGTGCGTCTCATCTAAAGAGATAGAAATGGAAACCAGAAAACTGAGAAAGGAAAAAATCGGGATCGTCGTCAGTAACAAAATGGAGAAATCCTGTGTTGTTGAAGTCGAACGTAAGGTAAAGCATCCGAAATACGGAAAGTTTGTAAAGAAAACCTCCCGGTTTATGGCCCACGATGAAAAAAATGAAACCAGCGAGGGCGATAAAGTGCTGATTGCGGAAACCAGGCCGCTCAGTAAGAATAAGTGTTGGAGACTTGTCGAAATCATTGAAAAGGTCAAATAACCATGATACAGCAAGAGTCAAGATTAACAGTAGCAGATAACAGTGGCGCCAAAGAGGTCCTTTGTATTAAGGTTCTTGGCGGGACACGCAAGCGGTATGCATCCATCGGCGACCGGATCATTGTGACGGTAAAACATGCAATTCCTTCAGGAAATATTAAGAAGGGAACGGTATCGAAAGCCGTCGTCGTAAGAACCAAGAAAGAGATCCGTCGTGCGGATGGCTCCTACATCCGTTTCGATGACAATGCCGTTGTGCTTCTCAATAATACAGGCGAAATGATCGGGACCCGTATTTTTGGACCCGTTGCAAGAGAGCTGAGAGAAAAACAATTCATGAAAATCGTTTCTTTGGCACCTGAGGTGCTTTAAGTATATAACAAAATACCATGCAAAAGAAATTACATATCCGTAAAGGCGACACGGTGATGATCATCTCCGGTGATTCGCGGGGTCAGCAGGGTAAGGTTTTGAAGGTTAACACCGACAAAAGTAAGGCCATCGTGGAGGGAGTCAATATGGTTTCCAAGCACACGAAACCCAATGCCAAGAGTCCCCAGGGGGGCATTGTCAAGAAGGAGGCCCCGGTGCACATCTCCAACCTTATGGTGGTTGATAATTCCGGCAAACCTACTCGTACTGGAAGAAAACTGGATAGCAAAACAGAAAAATTGGTTCGTTTTTCGAAAAAAACAGGGGAGGTTATAAAGTAATGGCATATAAACCAAGATTGAAAGAAAAGTACCTGAAAGAGGTCGTTCCGGCCCTGATGGCCCAGTTTAATTATAAAAGTCCCATGCAGGTTCCCAGGATCCAGAAGATCTGCCTGAACCAGGGTCTTGGAATTGCGAATACCGACAGGAAGTACATTGACAACGGGATTTCTGAGATGACCATGATCACAGGCCAGAAGGCAGTTGCAACCAAATCCAGGAAAGATATCTCGAATTTCAAACTGAGAAAAGGGAATGCAATCGGGGTCAGGGTCACACTTCGCGGTGAGAATATGTTTGATTTCCTTGACAGGCTGATCTCCGTTGCCCTTCCCCGGGTGCGCGATTTCCGTGGCGTGAATGACAAGGGATTTGACGGACGGGGTAATTATACACTCGGCATTACCGAACAGATCATCTTCCCGGAAATTGATATTGATAAGATAACAAAGATCAACGGGCTGGATATCACCTTTGTCACAACTGCCCGTTCGGATCGTGAAGCACACGCACTGCTGAAAGAATTTGGTATTCCTTTTAAAACAAAATAAAACATGGCAAAAGAATCAATCAAAGCCAGGGAACACAAGCGCGAGCAACTCGTTGCAAAGTTTGCCGAAAAGCGTAAGGCATTAAAAGAGGCAGGGGATTATACTGCCCTGCAGAAGCTGCCCAAGAATGCCTCTCCGGTACGTCTTCATAACCGGTGCAAACTGACCGGCCGTCCGAAAGGATACATGCGTCTTTTCGGTATTTCCCGTATCAACTTCAGGGAGATGGCAAATAAAGGGTTGATCCCGGGAGTGAAGAAGGCAAGTTGGTAATTAATAATGAAAAGACGCTTCGCTATGCGTCTAAACAAAAGAATAATAAACAAATTAAAGTATAAGATAAATGGTTACGGATCCCATTGCAGACTATTTGACAAGAATACGGAATGCCGTCATGGCAAACCACCGTGTGGTTGAAATCCCGAAATCCAAGATTAAAGAAGAGATCACAAGAATTCTCTTTGAAAAGGGATATATCCTGAACTACAAAGTAGAGCTGGAGCCTCGCCCAGGTATCATTAAAATTGCGTTAAAGTATCACCCGGTCACGAAATTATCGGCGATCAATTCCCTTGTCAGGATCTCTAAACCGGGATTAAGGAAATATGTGGATGCGGACAAACTTCCCCGCGTATTGAACGGACTTGGCATTGCCATTCTTTCAACTTCACACGGACTGATGACCGATAAAGAAGCCCGGGTGCAGAAGGTTGGCGGTGAGGTCTTATGTTATATCAGTTAATAAGGAGAACAGAAGATGTCAAGAATAGGAAAACTACCGATAGCGATACCCTCTGGAGTAAAGGTTACCGTCTCCGATACGAACCTTGTCACCGTAAAAGGCCAACTTGGAGAACTTTATCAGCAAATCGATCCCAAGATCACCATCAAGGTGGATGAAAATACGCTTGTGGTTCACCGCAAGTCTGATGAGAAGGATGACCGCTCGAAACATGGCTTGTACCGGTCATTGCTCTACAATATGGTTAAAGGCGTGTCTGAAGGTTTTACGATTGTACAGGAACTTGTCGGGGTTGGTTATAAAGCCAATGCAAACGGCCAGCTGCTTGAGTTATCCCTGGGATACTCTCACAACCTGATGCTGGAGCTTCCACCTGAGATCAAGGTCCAAACAACAGCCGAAAAGGGCAGGAACAACACCATCATCCTGAAGTCGATGGATAAGCAATTGATTGGACAGGTAGCTGCAAAGATCCGCTCCTTCCGTAAACCGGAACCATACAAAGGCAAGGGTGTTCGCTTTATGGGTGAAGAGATCAAGAAAAAGGCTGGTAAATCTGCTGCCGGACAATAATAATTAGTTAATGTAAAGACGCACTGATTGCGTCTCATTATTCAAATAAAGAGAATACAAATGGCAATCAAGAATAAAAAAGAATTCCGCAGGTTCAGGATCAAGCACAGGGTACGTAAGATCGTACAGGGGACTCCTGACAGGCCTCGCATGACCGTCTTCAGAAGTTGCAAGGGTATTTATGTCCAGCTGATCGATGATCTTTCTGGAAAAACCCTCGTGGCAGCTTCATCAATGGAGAAAGCTGCCAAGGGGCTCAAAGGCACCAAGACCGAAATTGCAAAGCAGATCGGCAAAATGGTAGCTGAAAAAGCAATAGCAGCTGGGATATCCAATGTTGTTTTTGATCGGAATGGTTATTTATATCATGGCAGGGTTAAATCGCTGGCGGATGCAGCCAGGGAAGGTGGCCTAAAATTCTAGTAAATTATGACAAACGCGAACGTAAAGAGAGTTAAATCAAGCGAAATTGAATTCAAGGATCGTCTCGTAAGTATCCAGCGTGTGACCAAGGTTACCAAAGGGGGCCGGACTTTTAGTTTTTCCGCCATCGTGGTAGTCGGGAACGAAAATGGAGTGGTTGGTTATGGACTTGGGAAAGCTAAAGAAGTAACTGCAGCCATTTCCAAAGGTATCGATGATGCCAAGAAAAACCTGATCAAGGTTCCCATTCTTAAAGGGACCATTCCTCATGAACAACTTGGGAAATACAGCGGTGCCCTTGTTTTCATCAAACCTGCCGCTCCCGGTACGGGTGTAATCGCCGGCGGTGCCATGCGCGCGGTTCTGGAAAGTGTTGGTGTAAAGGATGTCCTTGCCAAATCGAAAGGTTCCTCCAACCCTCACAGCGTGGTAAAAGCCACGATCAATGCCCTGATCAAACTTAGAGATCCTTATACGATCGCCCAGTTGAGGGGAGTTGAGTTGAGTAATGTATTTAATGGCTGAAAATTACAACATATAAAGGCTGACTTAGACAATGAAAAAAATTAAAATAACACAGGTTCGCAGTGGAATCGGAAGACCGGCAAGGCAAAAGCGCACGCTTGAAGCTTTGGGTCTGAGGAAGATTCGTCATACCGTGGAGCATGATGCAACACCACAGATACTTGGAATGGTAGAAAAAGTGAAACATCTCGTGAATGTTGAGGAAGTCTAACATAAGATAAAAGATTTTACAATGGATTTAAGCAATTTAAAACCGGCAAAAGGTTCGATCAAAAAAGAAAAGCGGATTGGCAGGGGCCAGGGCTCCGGTCATGGAGGAACCTCCACGCGTGGCCATAAAGGAGCACAATCACGTTCCGGGTATTCCAAGAAGCTGGGTTATGAAGGTGGGCAGATGTCTCTGGTGCGCAGGGTCCCGAAATTTGGTTTTAAAAATTTCAACCGTATTGAATATAAGGGTATTAATCTAGATGTCCTCCAGCAGATCGCCGAGAAGAGGTCACTTACTTCCATCGATCCTGCGGTTCTTATTGAAACAGGATATGTTTCGAAGAAAGACCGTATCAAGATCCTTGGCAGGGGTGAACTGAAGAGTAAACTCGAGGTAACTGCACATGCTTTTTCGGGAACTGCCAAAAAAGCAATTGAGGAACTCGGTGGAATGGCAAACGTACTTTAAACTTGTTTGAATGAAAAAACTGTTTCAGACCATACGTAATATCTGGAAAATTGATGATCTCAGGAAGAGAATACTATATACCATCGGGATAATCCTTATCTATCGTCTTGGTGCCTATGTAGTATTACCAGGAATTGATCCTGCTGGTCTCGGCGCATTACAGAATCAGACAAAAGGAGGATTACTGGGACTTCTGAATATGTTTTCCGGCGGTGCCTTCTCCAATGCCTCAATTTTTGCGCTTGGCATCATGCCCTATATCTCAGCCTCCATTGTGATGCAGTTGCTTGGCATGGCTATCCCATATTTCCAGAAACTTCAGAAAGAGGGTGAAAGCGGACGAAAGAAGATTAACCAGATGACGCGTTACCTGACCGTTATCATTCTGATTTTCCAGAGCCCTGCCTACATCGCCAACCTGGCGTCACAGATCAACCCTGAGTTTATCTATCCGTTTAGTCCGAATGTGACGACTCACTCTGTCTTTTCATTATTCGGTATCATGTCGATCGTCATCCTCACGGCGGGTTCCATGTTTGTTATGTGGCTCGGCGAAAGGATTACCGACAAGGGTATCGGGAACGGGATCTCGCTGATCATCATGATCGGTATTATTGCTAGACTGCCTTTTGCACTCTTCGGGGAACTCGTTTCCAGGATGGAACAGAAAGGCGGAGGACTTGTTTTCTTTGTTGTTGAGCTGGTCTTCCTTGTCCTGGTCATTCTTGTTACAATCCTGCTTGTGCAGGGAACACGAAAAATTCCCGTACAGTATGCCAAGAGGATTGTCGGGAACAAGCAGTATGGCGGTGTGCGTCAATATATTCCCCTGAAGGTGAATGCTGCAGGTGTAATGCCGATCATCTTTGCCCAGGCAATCATGTTCCTGCCGCTTACCATTGCTGGTTTTGCCAGCAACGATACGCTCTCGGGCTTTGCCCAGGTTTTCACGGATATGAATGGTTTCTGGTATAATTTTACATCGTTCATCCTGATCTTGTTCTTTACCTACTTTTATACGGCCATTACTGTTAATCCCAACCAGATGGCTGAAGATATGAAGAAGAACGGCGGCTTTATCCCGGGAGTAAAGCCAGGGAAAAAGACGGCGGAATTCATAGATAATGTGATGTCGAGGATTACACTGCCGGGATCCATTTTCCTGGGATTTGTTGCAATCATGCCCGCATTTGTCCGGTTGGTAGGAATTACCAACCAGTTTGCTGCCTTCTATGGAGGTACCTCCCTGCTGATTCTTGTGGGTGTTGTGCTTGATACACTGCAACAGGTTGAGAGCCACCTGCTTATGCGGCATTATGATGGTCTGACCAAATCGGGGAGGATTAAGGGTCGTTCATCCTATTCCGTTTCGGGTTAATTTCCAAGCTGTTTTTTCAGATGGTAATTAAAACCGCGGAAGAGATTGAATTATTGAGAGAGAGTGCGATCATTGTCAGTAAAACACTCGCAGAGGTCGCAAAATATATAAAGCCAGGTGTTAAAACGATAACACTGGACGAAATAGCTGAGACTTTTATAAGATCTCAGGGAGCGGTACCCGGGTTCAAAGGGTATCGGGGGTACCCGGCGACCCTTTGTGTATCAGTCAATGAAGAGGTGGTACACGGAATTCCGGGAGATAGAGTTCTTAAAAATGGTGATATAGTTTCGATCGACTGCGGATG
>JBAXRT010000085.1:0-13118 GCA_037131065.1 bacterium
GTTTCGCTGGGCTTATACAAAGCGTTTGAAAAGAAACCTGTTTACATCCATGCCGGTCCTGAAGCCATCCCTGTTCAGAAAGTAAGTTATCTGGAAGGATCTGCTACAGTGCTGCCCGATTTTGAAACGGCCGCAACAAACTCAATCCATGCAGTTGTACATATAAAATCGGAATTCCAGAAGAAAAGCCTGGTATTCGATGATTTCTTTGAATTCTTCAATCAAAGGCCCAGGGAGTACTACTCGCCTTATTCGGCAATGGGTTCAGGGGTGATCGTTTCCCCAGCCGGTTACATTGTTACCAACAACCATGTGGTCCAGGATGCCAACAAAATATCCGTCACCCTCAATGACAAGAGAGTTTACGAAGCAAAGGTGATAGGGTCTGATCCAAGCACCGACCTGGCATTGATAAGGATTGAAGAAAAGGGGCTTCCGTTCATGTCGTACGGCAACTCAGACAATATTAAAATAGGGGAGTGGGTACTTGCCGTGGGTAATCCTTTCAACCTCACCTCAACGGTCACTGCGGGGATCGTCAGCGCCAAGGCCCGTGACATCAACATTCTGGGTTCACAGGGCGCCATCGAATCATTTATTCAGACAGATGCGGCCATCAATCCGGGTAATAGCGGGGGTGCCCTTGTTAATACGAGGGGCGAACTGATCGGGATCAATGCAGCTATTGCTTCCGGGACGGGTTACTATACGGGTTATTCCTTTGCGATCCCGGTCAATATTGTCAAGAAGGTGGTTGATGATTTCATGAAATACGGGAAGATCCAGCGCGCATATATTGGGGTTTACTACCGCGAGATTGATGACCAGTTTGCAAAGGATAAGGGTCTTAGCGTTTTACAGGGTGTTTACGTTGATAACATAGTTGAAAACGGGGCTGCGGACAAGGCGGGGATCAGGCAGGGAGATGTGATCGTAAAGATCGACAACCTTCCGATAAACGGAAAGTCGGAACTGATGGAGGTTGTCGGTCAGAAGAATCCCGGAGATAAGGTAGTCGTTGCTTACAGCCGCGACGGGAAAATTGCAGAAGTGCCGGTAGTTCTTCAAAGTGAAGATTCAAAAATGGTTGCCGTGAAGGAGGATAAGGACAAGATCATCTTTCATGGCGGGGTATTCCAGCCCATTACAGCGGCTGAGAAATCAAAATACCATCTCGATTACGGGTTCAAGGTGACCCGTCTGGAGAAGGGAAAATTGCAGAGTGCAGGAATCCGTGAAGGATTCATTATTTATTCAATCGACCGAAAGCCGGTCCGTTCGATGCAGGATCTCAGCGAAGCGCTTACAAGCAGGGAGGGAGGGGTTCTGATCGAAGGTCTCTACCCGAACGGACTGAGGGCTTATTATGGAATAGGATTATGAGACAATTAAAAATATCAAAATCGATAACCAACCGTGAAACGGCTTCTCTCGACAAATATCTTGCAGATATCGGGAAAGAGGAGCTGATCACGGCAGATGAAGAGGTACAGCTGGCGCAGCGGATCAAGACGGGCGATCAGTCCGCTCTGGAGAAGCTGTGCAAGGCCAACCTGCGGTTCGTGGTCTCTGTTGCCAAGCAATACCAGAACCAGGGACTCAGCCTGCCTGATCTCATCAATGAAGGCAATGTCGGGTTGATCAAGGCAGCCCGAAGGTTTGATGAGACCAGGGGATTCAAGTTCATCTCCTATGCTGTATGGTGGATCCGCCAGTCGATCCTCCAGGCGCTTGCCGAGCAGGCCAGGATCGTGCGTTTACCGCTGAACCAGGTGGGTTCGATGAGCAAGATGTCCAAGGCCAGCGTAAAACTTGAACAAAGGTTTGAGCGTCCACCCTCACTTGGTGAAATCGCCACCGAGATGGAGATCCCGGAGCACAAGGTAGCGGAGACCATGCGGATGGCCACACGGATCGTGTCCATGGATGCCCCGCTCGATGCGGATGAAGATACCAAATTGCTGGATGTCTTTGTTGCAGAGGATACGCTTCCCACCGACGAGCACCTGATAAGGGAGTCGCTGTCGATGGAGATCCAGCGATCGCTGGCAGCTCTGAGCGACAAGGAACGGGAGATCATCAATTTCTTTTACGGGATCGGTGTTCCTCACAGTTATACTCTAGAGGAGATCGGCTCGATGTTCGGACTCACACGGGAGCGGGTTCGGCAGATCAAGGAAAAAGCTTTGCGCCGGCTTAAACATTCCTCAAGGAGCAAGCTGCTTAAGGCTTACCTGGGATAACTTTGATGACGGGGATTAAGTTTTAAACACCCGGTTCATAATTTATCTGTGAAAAAATTATCGACTGTCCCTGGGTATGCAAAATTTTTATAATTTTGTGGTCGGAAAAATAAATTATGACCCGACGTCACTCTTTTACCGAAATGCTGCTTTTCCATCTCCTGATGGGCATTGCCGTGGCCATTATGAGTGTCGGGTCACTGATCAATTTCCACCAGTACAAGATCTGGCACAAACCCCTTATTCCGAAGCTTGTTGCCTATAAAAGGGACCATGAGGACCTTTCGAAAGTAATCTCTTTAGAGAAAAATATCCAGAAGGATCACCTGGTCCAAAAAATCAATGGTGACACCGGTTTTGCGTTGATGAGTGAAAGTTCATTATCCTCTTCACACACTGATTATTCACCGGTTTACAATGCAGCCCTCTCTGCTTTTTCTGCACGGCTCCTCCCATCCACGGGACTAAGGGCTCCGCCGACCTGTTAATTACCCCTTCCTGACATCCAGATTCTGGGAATGAAGATCAATCAGGCTAAAAGCTTTTGATGGTTTTTACTTGCTATTTTCTAATCTTCAAATCTCCAAATTTTCAAATCAATAAATATTTTTCTAATGAAGACAATTGTTACAATGCTCACAGCAGTTTTTACTGCACTTCTTTTCGGAACTGAATCCAAAGCCCAGGGAACCCTTGTTTCCGACACCGTCGTCATGGGCGGATCCTATGTCAATGAAGTTTATTATAAAATTTCGGATGGAACAAAATACACCACAAACCGGATACTCTGGGACATCGCTTTCCGGACAAAGGTGATAAGTTCAAGCATCATGACCAATGATGGGGTCGGCGTGGTTTTGTACACATATCCCAAAGCCGATTCCACCGGATGGGCAACCCTCGACACAACAGGTCTTTCGGGCTGGGCCCCTATGTACAATGATCAGAACGACTGGGAAAACGGGGCCTTTTCAAGAAATGCATCGGGTTATCCCGATTATGGCTGGGGAAAATACAATGAAGTGACCCATAATCTTATTGGCGATTCACTCTTCGTTATTAAACTCAGAGATGGCAGTTTCAAAAAACTCCGGATCATTGAGAAATTTTCAGTCGAAGATATTTACCGCTTCCGTTTTGCCAATCTTGACGGTACCGGTGAACAGGATATCATGCTTAACCTGAAACCGGATACGGCAAAGAATTTCATCGGGTACTCGCTTCAGACGAATGAAAGGGTTGATTTCGAACCGGTCAGGCAATCCTGGGACCTTCTGTTCACCAAGTATGTCTACACATGGCCTGACAATTCTTCATACATTGTTACAGGTGTTCTTTGCAACCAGGATGTCAGTACCAAGCGATTTGCCCAGGTACCGCTTGACTACAGTGACTGGGGACCAGGGAAATGGGATTCGACGCGCGCTTCCATTGGCTATGACTGGAAAATGGTGCAGCCCGACTATACCTATAAGGTGGTCGATTCGCTGCTCTTCTTTGTTAAGCCGGTCAAACCGGATATCTACAAACTTTATTTTACCAGTTTTGCAGGAACAACCACCGGCGTCATTTCCTTCCTGAAGGGAAAGATTGCAGGTGTTGGGGTTGATGATGAACAGGTAACGGCTGGTACTTTGAATGCATTTCCAAATCCGGCAACGGATTTCATTACCATATTCTTTTCCGCCAAAAGCGGTGAAGATGTTTTCGTTTCTCTTACAGATCTGTCGGGCAGACAACTCCGTTCGGATCGTCCGGAAGGTTTGGCTGACGGGAAAAACAGTTATGTAATGGATGTTAAAGGGATCAAACCCGGCGTCTATTTTGTATCTGTAACCTCCTCTTCAACCAGATCGGTGCTGAAGGTAATCATTCGTCATTAAGGATGAAGAGAGGCCCTTTCAGCCTTACCGCCGGACTTATTTCAGTTCTGTTGATCATGCTGGCCGTAGTCGCAGCCTACGGCCAGCAGCAGCAGGCAACCATCCGGGTTCTTGACCAGAAGACCGGGGAACCTGTCGCTTTCGCTCATGTGTGTTTTGAGGGAATCAGGACAGGGAAACCGAAATATGGTATGACCACGCTCCAGGGCACCATCCCGAATGATGTTTCAGAGAAAAGCAAAATTGCTATCTCCTACGTGGGGTATGCAAAATATATGGATACTATCCAGCCCGGGCAATCGATTCAGGTAAGTTTAAAACCAACCATACTCAACATGGATGAGGTGGTCGTCACCGGGCAATATACCCCGGAGAGGGCCGACAAATCAATCTACAAGATCGAGGTGATCAATGCCCGCCAGATCGAGCAGAAGGCTGCCACCAACATGGCGGAGCTCCTGAAAGATGAATCGAACATGCAGGTAACCCAGGACGGAGTCCTCGGGACCAGCCTGAGGATCCAGGGTTTATCAGGGGAGAATGTAAAATTCCTGATGGACGGCGTGCCGATGATCGGCAGAATGAATGGCAATTTTGACCTCAACCAGATCAGTCTCTATAATGTCGATCATGTGGAGGTGATTGAAGGGCCGATGTCGGTGATCTACGGCAGTAATGCCCTGGCCGGGGTTATCAATATCATAACCAAAGAAAACAAAAGTTCCCTTTTAAATACTTCTGCCAATGCTTACTGGGAATCTGTAGGCGTCTTTAATTTTGATGCCTCCGTTTCTTCAAACATCAGGAAACATGGTTTTTCGGTTACAGGGGGAAGGAATTTTTTTGAAGGGTGGAACCCTTCGTCAGATACCTCCCGGTCGCTTACATTTAAGCCGCGCAGGCAGTATTTTTTCGACGGTTATTACAGTTTTACAACCGATAAACTAAGGTTAAAGATTGCGGGTGATTATTTCAACGAAATGCTTCTTGATAAAGGATCACTTCAGCCACCTTATTTCATCTATACATACGACAACTACTTTAATACAATAAGATACTCCATCCGGCTTGATGGATCGTTAAAACTTCCGAAGAGCCATTTTATCAACCTCCTTCTCTCATACTCAGATTATTCTCGGCAGAAACAGACCTGGTTCAAAGACCTGACGACCCTGGAAAGGTCACCGGTCACCGCTGGCTGGGGACACGACACCACCACAATCGCCTCCTGGATGGCGCGTGCTACCTTTGCGAAGAACAATACAGAAAAGAAATTCAATTACCAGGCCGGGATCGATATAAACATCGAGACCGGTAGCGGGAAACGGATCACAGGGAACAACCAGGAGATCGGGGATTACGCTGCCTTCGTGAGCCTTCGGTATGATCCGGTAAAAGTCCTTTCTATTCAGCCAGGAATCAGGTTCATATACAACACCAAGTACCAGGCCCCGCTTGTCTATGCATTAAGCGCCAAATGGAACATCATGGGCGGGTTGAACCTGCGGCTCTCCTATGCCCATGGTTTCAGGGCACCATCACTGAAAGAGCTTTACCTCTATTTCAAAGATATCAACCATGACATCCAGGGGAATCCTGATCTGAAAGCGGAGACCAGCAACAACGTCAACATTAATTTCAACTGGAGTTCAGAAAAGAAGAAATATGCATGGACCCTTGATCTGACGGGTTTTTATAACCGGATCAGCAATGTGATCCTGCTGGCGCCGGTTGGCACCGGCCTGCAATATACTTATGTGAACCTGAGCAAATACATGACCACCGGGATCCAATTCAGTGCGGGATTTAACCTCTATCCTGCTCTGAAATTGCAGGTGGGGCTTTCTGAAACCGGGGTGACCGGCGCCATCGATCCCGAGATGCCGATGGATCCGCTGAAGTGGGCCACAGAGGTAAGCCTGAGCGCATCCTATCATTTTGTCAGGCCGGAGATCACCCTTGCTTTGTATTACAAATATACAGGAAAAACACCGCAGGTTATTGTTGAAGAGAGCGGGCTGACCTGGGGAGCCGTCGATCCTTTCAATACCATGGATATCACAGCTACAAAGGGATTCTGGGCCAATAGGATAAGGCTTTCGACCGGAGTAAAGAACCTCTTTAACGTCACTACGGTACCGGCGACAGGAACGGGCGGGGGACATGGCTCCGGGGGAGACGGGATGAATATCTCATGGGGCAGGAGCTTCTTTCTGAAATTCACCTTTGTTTTTAACCGCTACAAATGAAACGACCCAAAAGAGTCGCACTTTTTTTCATGACTATCCTCGTGTTGCAGTCCTGTTTTAAGGAGGATCAGCAGTTGCCCGAACCGGTGCGTGGTGACGTGATGACCGATACGATCGCAATGACCGAGAACTACGGTTACCAGGTCTATTTCAGGCTTGATTCGGGGAGGGTTGTTTCAACGAATCCGAGAGCCAACAGCGACCTGGGATTTGAATGTTCGAAGGAGGGATGGAAGATCGTCCTGAATACGGCTGACTTTATGAAGGCCACTGACCTTGGGGAGGTGACTTTTGGCCAGCCGTATGACACAACCGGTCTCAAATGGAAATTCGATAAGTCCGACGGGAACCCCGATTCTCTTGCCATCGGATCATGGTTCACTGTGAACGGACAGGATACGGTCTCGCTGAACCATGTTTATCTCCTCCAGCGTGGGATGGATGAGTTGGGCAACGATCTCGGTATCCGGCAGATTATTTTTGACAGCCTGAAGCGTGGAACTTACTATTTCAGGTATACAGGTTTGAACGGAGGTGCCATTTACAGCACTTCTGTGAATAAAGATCCTTCGGTGAATTACCTTTGGTTCAGTCTTGATGGTGCCGGATCGATTCAGCACAACGAGCCGGAAAAGACCAGCTATGATCTGCTCTTCACTCAATACACCACCCTTCTTTTTACTGACCTTGGAGAAGCTTATCCCTATCTTGTGACCGGCGTTCTTCTGAACCGGATACGGGTTGAGGCGGCCATCGATACAATCCACGATTTTTCGTCCATCACTTTTGATATTGCAAAAAATCTCAGCTACAGCTCTGCGCTGGATGCCATCGGCTATGACTGGAAATTCTATGATTTCGATGCCGGCAGTTATACCGTCAGGACCGGGCTATCTTATGTTATCAGGGATGCAAAGGGTTACCTTTATAAACTGCGCTTCATAGGATACTATAACAAACAGGGGCAGAAGGGTTATCCGTCGGTGGAGTTTCAACGACTGTAAAATTCATTAGTCACTCGTCACTCGAATTACTCGTCATTCCTCCAATCCTCCTATCCTCCTATTTGTATCCGATGGCTGCATACCCTACCCAGTGATGCAGGTTGGCTTCGGCGGTGGTCCCAAGTCCAAGATCATTCACAGGGATTGGGTTCTGTCCAATGGAAGTGTTATAACCCAGGAGAGTCCCTTTCAAAGCGCCAAGGCGGAGATTTTGCTGTACATAAAACCCGGTCAATAGTCCAAGAGGAACCGCATATCGGCCGCACCATGTCCATTTATAGGTCCTGAAATTCGTATCCTGAACGGTGTATTCGGTAAAGCGGCGGATCTTATCTTTCGTCAGAATTCCTGTAAGGCAGTTTCCAATGATCTCGTACTCATAGGCCAGTGCTTTTTTGTAGCCAGCGCTGTCACTGCCATATGGAGCATAGTTCTGTCCTCCCCAGCCTTCATCACCGTAATGTACTGCATCGTTTGAAATAACAATGGCAAGGTCGTTTTTCCAGGTAAGTGTGGCATCCTCCATAACCTTCTGAATTGCCCGTGCAAAAGAAAGCGCGATCCCGTCCATTGTATTAAACGACATGGCAGGAATGAGAACAGGTATGATCTCCACCCTGGAGTTGAAGTACTGGAGATAGGGGATCAGTGCTTCCAACGAATGTTCAGATTCATGAAGTGAGTCATTCTCTGTGTAGACCGATCTTGGCAGTTGGTTCATCAGCTTTTCCCGGAAAGAGGATATCCTGACAGGTCCGTAAGGTCCCTGCCAGCTTGTATGTTTATCAAAGATCAGTTTTCCTTCAATTCCATACTGTTTTGCCTTATGGGCTACTCCAATGAGAATCAGGGTGCGGGCGTTGACATTTCTTAGTACCGCGGGGTAAAGCCAGCCTGCGTATGTATAGTCGTCATGAGGACACACAGAAACGCTCCATCGTGAAAATTTATCCAGGTTATAATGGTCCCAGACTTCAGAAAGTTTGTTGCCCTGCAATTTCTGGATACGTTGCATCAGTGAGTCCATTTGTCCGGAGCGGGTCGCAAACCCAACAGGATCGATTGGCTTACGGATTTTACTGATCATCAGAAAAGCAGAGGATATGATGATGATCAGTAAAAGGACCGGGATAATCTTTTTATTTTGCATAAGAAAATTTTCACTTTGGTCTGACAAATTTAGGGAATTGATACTTTTGCCAACAATAATAAATTATCAATTTTGGAATCTATCCTCACAGCACAGCCAAATTTCAGGGACCTTGGGAGTATCCCGACGACGAATGGCCATTCGATAAGGCGGGGCATACTATTCCGGAGCGGGGATCTCAGTACCCTGACAGAGGAAGATATCCGGGCGGTGGAGTCTGTCGGGCTCACGTCGATCATCGATTTCAGGGCGCAGCGGGAGATAGACAAACGTCCCGATAAGGTGATCAGTACAGTTAGGGAGATTGTATTTTTACCCATTCATGATGCAGCAAGGGAGATCGCTGAGAGATATTTCGATGCAAATAATGCGCAAGGCCTGGAGACCATCCTGGTCGGTGATTACCGAAGGCTCATTACGGATCATGTGGATGAGTACAGGAAATTTTTTAAAATTCTCTCACTGACGGAGAACCTGCCGCTTGTTTTTCACTGTGCCGCAGGCAAGGACCGCACCGGCCTTGCTTCTGCACTTCTTCTATTCTCCCTTGGAGTGGGTTGGTCAGAAATCTGGAAAGACTACCTTGACTCGAATCATTATACCACCCCAATGATGCTGAAGATTATCCGGAAACTCAAGGATAAAGGTAAGAACGGCGCTATTCTCCGGCCGATCCTTGAGGTACGCGAAGCTTATCTGAATGCCGCCCTTGACCAGATTGACAAATCATTCGGGAGCATAGACCATTTCCTGCAGAAAGTTCTTCGTGTTGATTACGAATTGCTAAGGCGGAGGTACCTGGTTGCGGAGATAGGCTAAATTCTTTCCACGATTCCCCGGTCCCCGTCAAGCCTGACAAGATCGCCATCCTTCAGGAATTTTTTTGCGCCTTTGACGCCGACGACGGCAGGAATGCCATATTCACGGGCGACGACAGCGCCATGGGAGAGGGGACTGCCGATCTCGGTGATCAGTCCGGAAATAACAGAAAAATAGGGAGTCCAGCCGATGTCAGTAAAGGAGGCGACCATTATTTCTCCCTCCCTTAGTTTGTCGGCATCTTCAAGGGATTGGATGATACGAACCCTGGCCTCAACAGCACCATTGCTTACAGGAGTGCCTTTAAGCTGGCCTTCGCCGATGATGATCTCCGGTTCCTCTTCGGAGGGTTCAGGGATGCCGTAACAGACTTCATCGAAAAGCAGTTTGTCCGATTCGGGGAAGAGTTCGCGGCGTTTACCGGCACGTGTTTTCCATTTCGGATCATGGTCGGAGATCAACTGTCCGATCTCTTCATGAGTGAGAAAATAGACCTGGTCGGTGTCATCAAGCAGGCCTTCCCCGACGAGTCTTGCTGCAACGGCCACATATGCCTTCCTGACAATGCTTACCATCTTGATGGAGTAGGCCTTGGAGATCTCCCTCCGCGCGACACCCTTTCTTGAGGAGGGTATCAGTGATTTCAGGATAACCCTTTTTACCAGAGGAAGATGATGAAGGGCCTCGGTAATATCTTTTTTCAGATCGCGGGTGGTATGCCGGAAATCGCCGATTTTAACTTTTGTCTGGAGTATTTGGATCAGTTTGCCCGGCTCCTGTTCCCAGGGCTTCTCCCTGAGTTCCGATTCTCTTACACACCGGTGACCATGCCGTTCAAGGAAGGTAACAAAAAATCGGCTGATCTCAACAGGTGCTTCCTCCTGAAGAAGACGCAGTGCATCGGCAGGAGAGGCCGAGATGAATTTTTCCGCAAAGGGTTTTGAATTACGGATCAGGAGGGCAAATTTCTCAAGGGACTTAACCGCATCAGCGCTTTCAATTTCAGGGATATCGCGGAGAAGGACCGTAGCGGTATGATGATCTTCTGCCGTTGGCTGTCTCTTGTCATCGGTCATGATCCGGATAAAGGCAGAGTAGAGAGTGCCCGATTGGGCAGATGTGATGAGGTGGTGTCCAAAGCCAACACCGAGGAGGAACCTGGCCTTTCCAAGGCGTTCATGAACTTCGGTGAGAGATCCCGTGGGATCGATGGAAAAGCAGGTTGCAAGCTTTTTAAGCATTTTCAGGGTTTTGCCCGCCTTCGTAGTCGTGGTGACCTGCCTGAAAAAATTGATGACCCTAAAGGGGAAGGGAGACTCATATTCGAATTCAATGCCCGGGACCTCCTTGGTGCTCAGGGCGAAAAGGACATCTTCTTTCTTGTTAAGCCAGATGTTTTTCGGATAGTCCATCATGTTGCTCATGTTGATGAACAGCCGGTTGTAGAACATCTGGATATACCGGGGCCCGGTACGTTTTTGCAACGGAAAGGCACCGGCGCTGTCGGCCAGCACGGTCATCCCGTAATCAATTGCTTCGGCACTCACGGAATAGGTCAGGGGAGTGGCAATCCCAGGCATCATCTCCCCGATGTTCCCAAGGGTCCAGATGTCGGTGCTCTCCCCTTTCACTGTATCGAGCTCATTGAAATGAACTTCACTCAGGGTTGTGACAGGACGCACCTGGAGCCAGTTAAGGACCCCATGTTCATCGATGGCAAACTCGAGGTCGACAGCCATCCCGTGATGTTTTTCTGCCCGTTTTGCCCCTTCAAGGATCTCCAGGAGTTGGTTTTCGGTAAGGAGCTCTCCCTGTTTACGGATTTGTGAGGCAATGTTGGACCCGCTGCGATATAGTTCATAGTGGATGGCATCCTTTTGCCCGCTCACCAGGCTTTCGCCATGTCCTTCCACTACATTGATAAGCATTTTATCGCGGCGGTTGTTCACCGGGTTAGCGGAGAAGATCACCCCGGCAACCCTGGCGTTTACCATATTCTGCAATATGACTGAGATCCTCAGGTCAGCGTCGGTAATAACTTTACTGGCATACTCCTTCACCCTTTCCGACTTTGCCGCACTGACACATTTTTTGATGGCGTCACGGATTTCAGGAAAGGTGTTCAGGTGCAGAAAGGTCTCAAACTGGCCGGCAAAGGAGGCTGTGATCCCGTCCTCGCTGACGGCTGAAGAGCGGACGGCCTTGGGGCCCTCCCCCAGCCGGGCAAGGCTCTTTTTCAGGAGGGTTTCATCGATCAACCTGCTTTCGGGGTGGATGATCACAAAGGCATCGGGAACATTCAGCCCAAGCTCCTGCAGGGTCTTCAGTCCTCTTGCTTTGCCTCCTACCTCCTCGGTCGTTATTTCGTGCAGGAATTTGATCATGTCTGTTTTACCCAACCCGCACCCCCTCCCTTGTCAAGGGAGGGGGCCGGGGGGTGGGTCATTACAATTTATATCTGTCAGCGTGGAATCCGAATTCGACCATGCCGAGGCCGTCTACCCCGTTGAACTTGTAACTTCCTATCCCTTCTTTCATCATGTATTTGCCGTCGTGCAGGTAAGGGAATTCACCATGCCGCCAGAATTCAAGTTTGTGGGTTTTGCCGCTGCGGCAATAAATATCAATGATCCCGTGATCAGGCAGCAGCTTTTCCCTGGAGACAGTATCGAGATCAGTACACTCGACGATCGCGTCGGTGGATCCGTCGGGGGCTGTAATGAAGCCGGCGATCAGTCGTCCGAGCCACTGCCACTTGATCGTAGTTACGGTCCAGTGAAACCCGTTGTCGGAGATACCTGTGATCCAGTAGTGACGGTCCCAGGTGAGCCAGTTACGCGACCCGAAGGAGTGGTCGCGTGAGGCCATCATGTTAAGGTTAAAGGTCTTGTCGTCAAGGATAATGGTCCCCTTAAAATTCCCGGTCTGTTCATAGTGGACCTGGTGGGAGTCTTTCATCTTGAAGAAAAACTCTTTCGACCATTTTTCTTCTGCAATCGCTTTTGCGATCATCCGCTGGTCTGAACTTTTGGCAAAATCATAGATCGGGTGCTGACCGGTGAAGACCATGTTGGTCCTGCACGTATGTGCTTTACCTTCTGCATCGTGAACCATTCCGTCGTATGTAACCCTCCAGACCTTCCCGACTTCGATCGGTTCCCACTACAGGGTTCCCTGCTGGAATCCATCCCCCTCAGGCCCCGGAGCGCTCTTTAAACCGAAATAACCATGACCTTTTAAGTAGAAATCAAACCAATGCTCAAGAGAGCGGTCCGGACCCCGGAATGCCATGCGCGTGATGAAGGCATTTCCCTCCTTATCGCCGCCATAAAAATAGGAGCTGTCGTTAGGGTAAGGTTCATTGAGATCGACATGCTTCTGTTCGAGATAATCAACCGGAAACAGGCGATTCTTGGTACGTTTCACCATTTGCCGGGCAATGAATAGTTTAAGCATGGTTAGGTGGTTTTAGAATGACAAACTTAGCCATTCAATTTCACCTTGCATGCTTTGAATTTAATTTTCTTTATTGTATTTTGACAGTCCTGAAGGATGGAGCTGAGGACTTTTTTTTGCCGGCCTTATGCCTGCTTCTGGTAGATGAAATTCAGTTCAGGCACAACCAGGTATTTCGACAAGGCTTCAAATTCATCTTTTTTACGGGCATGGAATGGCAGTATCCGTTGATATTCTCTGACTTTCCGGATGTCTTTGATGGTTGGGATGCACCTGGAAGCGTTCCGATAGTTCCACTAATGTTTGATCTCCCT
>JBAXRT010000086.1:0-12812 GCA_037131065.1 bacterium
CGATGCAACTGATTTTTCGGTGGAGGTCCACAAACTTCTGACCATCGAGGCTTACCGCTCCTCCGTAACCATGGCCCGGGAGAGAGGCGCCTTTCCCATGTATAATACAGAACGGGAAAAAGACAATCCTTTCATCCTGCGATTGAAGGATGCAGCCCCCGATGTTCATGAAGATATGCAGAAGCACGGCCGCCGCAATGTGGCCATGCTCACCATTGCACCCACAGGTTCGGTGAGTATCCTCACACAGACCACTTCAGGACTTGAGCCGGTCTTCGCCGTCACGTACAAGCGCCGCAGGAAGGTCAACCCCAACGACAAGAACGTAAAGGTGACCTTTACCGACGAGGTGGGCGACACCTGGGAAGAGTACAACGTATTCCATCATAACTTCGTCACCTGGCTGGAGATCACTGGCTACAATGTGGATGAGGTCTCGAGGATGGAAGAAAAAGATCTGAAGAACATCATTAAAAAATCGCCCTTCTTTAAAGCCACTGCCAACGATGTCGATTGGGTGGCCAAAGTGAAAATGCAGGGGGCTGTCCAAAAATGGGTCGACCACTCCATCAGTGTCACGGTAAATGTGCCGAATGAGACGAAGGAGGAGATGATCAGCACAATTTACGAAACCGCCTGGAAGGCAGGTTGCAAAGGGATGACCGTGTACCGCGATGGCTCCCGTGCAGGGGTTTTGGTGAACAATGAAGGCAGCCATAAAAAGGATAAGAAAGAAGAGGCCAATGAATTCCATGAGACAAAGGCTCCTCACCGTCCCGAAAGGCTCGAGTCTGAGATCGTCCGCTTCCAAAACGAATATGAGAAGTGGGTGGCCGTGGTCGGATTGCTCAACGGGCGTCCCTATGAGATCTTTACCGGTCTGGCCGAAGATTTCTGGATTCCCGCCTGGGTGCAGAAAGGGTGGATCGTCAAGACCCGTCCCGACGGGGTTGCCTCAAGATACGACTTCCAGTTTGAAGACCGCCAGGGATACAAGATCACCATCGAAGGACTATCCCGCTCCTTCACCAAGGAGTACTGGAACTATGCCAAACTGATCTCCGGGATCCTGCGTCATGGCATGCCGCTGCCGTTTGTCGTCAACATCATCTCCAAACTCCATTTCGAGGTGGATTCGATCAATACCTGGAAGAATGGCGTGGAGCGCGCACTGAAGAAATTCATCCCCGATGGGACCAAGGCCGCTGAAAGAGCCTGCCCGAAATGCAATGATGTCAACGGGCTGATCTACCAGGAGGGCTGCCTCGTTTGCAAGAGTTGCGGCTACTCGAAGTGCGGATAATCCAATCCTTAAAAATGCTTCTTGTGATAGTCGAATGTGTGACTGTCGCGTAACGCCTTTATCTTTCTGGCTATCATCAGGATGGCTTCCAGATTGTTCTTGTGAAACCATTGGATGGCTTGGGGTTTAGCCTGGCAGGCATCAGCGAAAACAATGAAAAAGGGATGATTGTTCCTTTTCAGCCAAATGTATGCCTTCTGGTCTTCGTCGATGGCGCTGTCAAGAGCCGCCAGATGATAAAATTTATTCTGGAAAAGCCAGGCAGTGGCCTCTTCGCTGCCGCGGATGGCATGTGCGAGAGCCGCCACCTCCGGAAAGCCGTTCTTCAGGAGCCAGCTCGCGATCTCCTCATTGCCCGTTATCGCCTCCCCAAGCGCCAGCCAAATCTTCGCCGGATAATAGAGTTTGTCACTAGTCATTTGTCACTAGTCATTAGTCATTCGTCACTTCACGTGTAGACCTCCACCTTCAACCCTTGGGCCCTGACTCTGGCAGCAATGACCTCCAGTTCAGCAACCGGGATCTTCTCCAGGTTATGTACCGGTGTTTCACGAGCGATCGGGTAGATCATCACCGATGCCGGCTTTATCATTTTAAGCCTTTCGATCCAGAGATCTACTTCGGCAGTTGTTGTATTATCAACGATCTCTCCCCTGAACTTTCCACGGAGGAACATACTCTGGATGATCACCCGGCCATCGAACTTTTTCAGGTTTCCGGCGAGCTCATCAAGCCTGATGGCTTCCACCGGGTTGTTCATAAGCATGAATATTTTCTCTGACCCGCAATCCAGTTTCTGGATGTTCCGGTCTAATTTCAGAAGGGCATTAAAAACCTTCGGATCACTTGTCCTGCTGCCGTTGGAAAGAACAGAAACCAGCGCCTCCGGAGCGTATCGGTCGCGCAGCGCAAGGGTAATATCAACTATCTCAGCAAAATCGGGATGAAGCGTCGGTTCACCGTTCCCTGCATAGGTGATGGCATCAGGAAGATAATCGCTCTCATTGAGCTCTTTAAGCCTTTGTTCAAGGAATTGTGAAACCTCATTCTTTGAAGGAAGATCCTGGTCTTTCTCACTGCCCGGAGGGGTCCATCCGCACTCACAATAGATACAGTTAAAGGAACAGAACTTCGAATGCCTTGGCAACAGGTTGATCCCGAGGGAGAGGCCAAGCCTCCTGCTGCGTACGGGTCCGAAAACCACTTCATGAAAAAGAAAACCTGCCATAGGTGACGTTCAGGATGCAAATTTCGCAATTTCCCGCGGCTTTACCCATTCGCCCGGGCAAATTTATTTACCTTTACCACTCATTTAAGATCAGAATGATACCGCTGGATGAAATAAAAGCGCCGATCGGGCGACACATCGAAATCTTTGAAGGGAAGTTCCGCGACTCCATGAAGAGTTCGGTGCCCCTGCTCAATACGATCACACGGTATATCATCAAGCGTAAGGGAAAACAGATCCGTCCGATGTTCGTGTTCCTATCAGCCAGTCTCACCGGTACGGTTGGTGAAAGTACATACCGTGGCGCCTCCCTCATCGAACTGCTCCATACGGCAACCCTTGTTCACGATGATGTGGTGGACGACTCCAATCTCCGCCGCGGCTTCTTCTCGCTGAATGCACTCTGGAAAAACAAGATCGCAGTGCTGGTCGGAGATTTCCTTCTCTCAAGGGGAATGCTCCTTGCCCTTGAGTCGGAGGAGTATCGCCTGCTGAAAATCGTTTCGAGGGCAGTGCGCGAAATGAGTGAAGGTGAACTTCTGCAGATCGAAAAAGCACGCCGCCTCGACATCCGTGAGGAGGTCTATTTTGAGATCATACGCAAGAAGACTGCCTCCCTGATCGCCTCCTGCTGTGCCTGCGGTGCCTCATCCGCCGGTGCCTCCGAAGAGATCGTCGGCAGGATGTGGGAGTTTGGTGAAGCGGTCGGTATCGCTTTCCAGATCAAGGATGATCTGTTCGATTACGAAAAGAGCCGCACCACCGGGAAACCCCACGGCATCGATATCAAGGAAAAGAAGATGACACTTCCCCTTATCCACCTGTTAAACAAAGCGGACTACCTGGAACGCCGGTGGATCATCAATACCGTAAAGAACCATGGAAATGAGACAGAGCGCGTGAGGGAGCTGATTGATAAGGTGGTCAGTTCGGGAGGCATCTCCTATGCACAGGAAAAGATGATTGAATACCGCGATAAGTCCATCAGAATACTGGAGAGTTTCCCTGACAACATCTACAGGGAGTCGCTAACCAAACTGGTCTTATTTACCACCGACCGAGTAAGCTGACACCGTTTTCAGTTACTATTTCAAACTTTTTTCAGGGTGAATCCGAAGGTAGTCCCAACGCCTATGGTACTCCTGACATTGATGGTCTGATCATGGGCCTCAAGGATATGCTTGACGATCGACAGCCCGAGCCCTTTTCCTTTTTTCGAGATAGAGCGACCTCGTTCCGTCCTGTAGAAGCGTTCGAAAACTCTCGGAAGCTCATCCTTTTCGATCCCGATCCCGTTGTCGGTGATCTCAACAAGGATGTTCTCATCCATGTCGAAGAAGCTGACCTTGGTACGGCCATTCTCATTACTGCCGTAACGAATCGAGTTATCAATGATGTTGGTGAGCACCTGCCGGATTTTTTCGTGGTCACCTTCGACCCAGATTGTCTGTTCAGCCCCGTTCAGTGAAAGTTGAATATTTTTCTTCAGCGCCTTGATATCGAGCATCTCCACTACTTCACGGGCGAGGGCAACAATGTTGAATTTTGTGATGTTAAGTCGCATGGATCCTGATTCGAGCTGGCCGATCTCATCGAGATCCTCAACGATCCTGATCAGTCGCTCCACGCTTTTCCCGGTCCTCTTAAGGTATTCCCGGTTGATGGCCGGATCTTCGAGTCCGCCGTCGAGAAGGGTCTCCACATATCCTTCAATATTGAAAAGCGGAGTTTTCAGCTCGTGCGAAACATTGCCGATGAACTCCCTCCTGTATTGCTCAAGCTGCTGGAGCCTATCGATCTCCTGCTGCTTCTCATCCTCCCAATGTTCCACCTCTTTCTGGACACTCTCGAGCATACCGTTGTTGTAATGGGGCAACGGCCGCTCCTTTTTCCCTGTTTTGAAGCTGTGGATGGACTTGTAGATAAGCCTGATCTTGCTGTAGATGAAGCGTTCGATGGTGTACCGGAAGATCAGGAAAGTGATCAGGAAAAGAACGAAGGAACTTGAAATTAGGAGGAGAATGGTTGAAAAATGGCTCAGGGAGTGAGGGAATAGCAGGAATGCCGTAAGCAGGAATAGCAGGATATAGGTTATCGTGACCACACCGGAGGTCAGGAAAGAGAGATCCCTGGGTTCATGAAATTTCATTCCTCCTCGAATTTATACCCGACCCCCTTGATGGTCTTAATGCTGCTGGTATCGAGTTTTTCGCGTATCCTCCGGATATGAACGTCGATCGTCCGGTCGCCCACGATCACATCATCGCCCCAGATCGACTGGAATATTTCTTCACGGGTGACAACCTTCCCGGGGCGGGAAACAATGAACTGGAGCAGTTCGAACTCCTTCCTTGGCAGAAAGATCTCTTCTCCGTTCTTTATCACCACATATTTTTCCCTGTCGATGGTGAACTCGAGGGTAACCAGCCTGATTTCTTCAACCGGCTCCTCCTTTAATCTTCGAAGGATCGCCTGTATCCGGCTGAGAAAGAGTTTCGGCTTTATCGGTTTGGTGATGTAGTCGTCGGCGCCTGCCTCAAACCCGGCAATCTGGGAGTAGTCTTCCCCTCGGGCCGTGAGAAAAACAATGAGGGTGCCCGAAAGACCAGGCGTTACGCGCAAATGGCGGCAGGTCTCCATGCCATCCATCTCAGGCATCATAACATCCAGGATGATCAGCTGAGGTTTCTTATCGGCGGCAATTTTCAGAGCCTTCTTGCCGCTCTTTGCCTTCAGTACCTGGTACCCCTCCCTGGCAAGGTTATACCCCAGGAACTCCAGGATATCGGGCTCGTCGTCGACCAGCAGAATGGTTATATCTTTGTTCTCCAAAAGGATGTTAAATAAGGGGCAAAATTATGAAAAGTGATGCAATTTAATAAGTTCAAGACAGTTATATATGGATAATTAACAATTATTTAATGAAGAACCTCCTCCTCCTTTCCATTTTCCTTTTTCTGTTTTCCATTGCGCATGGTCAGAAAGATACGGTTAAATTCCGGATCAGTGATGTTTGTCTTTCGGAAACGGAGCTTGAGATATATAAGCAGATAAATCAATATAGAAAGGAGAAGGGGCTCGATTCCGTCCCTCTTTCGAAATCGCTCACCTACGTTGCACAGGTTCATGTCAGGGATCTTGCCGAAAACCATCCCAATTCAAAACGGTGCAACATGCACAGCTGGTCCGACCAGGGAATCTGGACCCCCTGCTGTTATACCAAAGACAAGAAAAAAGCGGAATGCATGTGGAATAAACCGAAGGAGCTGACTAACTATATTTCGGCGGGCTTTGAGATTGCCTTCTGGACCAACATCCCCTTTCTCTCGCCGGTAAAATTTGCAGCACTTTCGCTGAAGGAGTGGAAGAAGAGCCCTGCCCACCACCAGGTGATCGTCAACCTGTCGCCGTGGGACCGCTTTTCATGGATGGCGATGGGGGTGGGATATTATAAAGGATACGCCGTGGTGTGGTTCGGGGAGCTGGACGACTTTGAAGCGGGGCCTGTCTCTATCTGTAAAGAATAATTTAGGAATGTAAAACTGAATAGTAAATAAATGAAAAGAATACTTTTACTTTTTTGTTTGATCCTCCCGTCTTTGCTGTTTGCCCAGCGTTTCAATGCCGGCATCATGGCTGGCGGTCTTGTGAGCCAGGTCGACGGGGATACCTACGACGGGTATCACAAGGTTGGGTTCCTGGCCGGGGCCTATGTCAGCCTCCGCCTTTCTCCCCACTCCTCCTTCCAGATGGAGATGCAGTACATCCAGAAGGGAAGCAGGAATGGCAACGATTCGGCCAATATGGGCGGCAACAGCTATCTGCTGAGGATCCACTACCTCGAGATCCCAATCCTTTACCAGTACACTTTTGCAAAGCGATTTGCTGCAGAGATCGGGCCTGCCATGGATGTGACCCTCGGATCGTATGAGGAGTCGAATGGCCAGGAGGTCCAGAATACGGTTCCGATGCGGCCCGTCACCCTGTCCGGTATTGTCGGGGTTTCAGGGTACATCACCAAAAACCTGAAGGCCACCTTCCGCTTCAACTACTCCCTGCTCTCGATACGGAATGCCACCGCTCCGTACCCTCCCGGTTACCGAAAGATCCTGTTCGAGTGGGGACAATATAACAATGTATTGCAGCTTTCGCTCAGCTGGGATTTCAAAGCGAGGGAATTTTAGGCTAACTTAGCATTCAAATGGCCGGGAAAAAAATAATCATCGGGATCACGGGCGCCAGCGGTGCTATTTACGGAAAACTGCTGCTGGAAAAGCTGGTTCTTCTGAAAGAACAACTGGAAGATACTGCGGTGATATTCAGCGAAAATGCAAAAGCTGTCTGGAAATATGAGCTGGGCTCCTTTGAAACGGAAGTCTTCCCATTCCGGATCTATCAGCACGATGATTTCTTCGCCCCGCCGGCTTCAGGCTCTTCAGGATATGAAATCATGATCGTTTGCCCGTGTACCATGGGAACGCTTGGAAGGATCGCATCAGGAGTGTCGGGCGATCTGCTCACCCGTTCGGCTGATGTGATGCTAAAGGAGAGGAAAAAACTGATCCTGGTCCCGCGTGAGGCTCCCTACAGCCTTATTCACCTGAACAATATGAAACTGCTCACCGAGGCCGGCGCCATCATCTGCCCTGCATCTCCTTCGTTTTACAGCAAACCGGCAACCATCGACGAGGTCGTGATGACCATTGTTGACCGGGTGCTGATCCTGGCGGGGTTGGAGATTCAAAGTTTCAGGTGGGGAAAATAATCTCTCGGATTCTACTCTTTTGGCAGGTTGTCCATCAACTTTTTATAACCGGTCCGCTTCACCGCCGATTTTTCAAATATCCGGGAGAAATCTTCTTCCGTAAGACGATGCCATGCGGGTTTTCTCAGGCTTTTTAAAGCTTCAGATGGGCGAAAATCTGTTTCGGGGCTTGGTACTGCTCTCCGGTTGAAAGGACAGGCATCCTGGCAGATGTCGCAGCCATAGATCCGGTCATACTGGTTTAACCTGAACTCATCCGGAAATTCACCTGAAGTTTCGATCGTATGGTAGGAGAGGCAGCGCGTGATCTCAAGCTGGTAGGGTGTATCAAGGGCCCCGGTAGGGCAGGCTTTCACACAATGGTCGCAGGTGCCGCAATGATCTTTATCAGGTTTATCAGGACCAATTTCCAGGTTTGTAAGGATGATCCCGATGAAGAAAAATGAGCCCTGGTTTTTATTGATGAGGATGGTGTTTTTTCCCTGCCACCCCAATCCGCACTGCTGTGCCCAGAGCTTCTCCTTTACGACCCCTGAATCGGAAAAGGGCATTGCCAGCACCCCGTTCCCTGTTCCCATGATAAATGAAGAAAGAGCCCGTAGTTTTTCCTTCATGAACGGATGATAATCGGAACCATAGGCATATTTGGCAATGATGTAGTTGTTTTCAGCCGGGATGATTTCCCCGGGGAAGTAGTTCATGAGCAGGGCAATGACTGACTTTGCCTCAGGCATTAGCAGCCGCGGATCAAGCCTTTTTTCAAGTTGGGTCTCAAGATAACCGATCTCGCCATGACGTTTCTCTCTCAGGAAGGACTGGTAAAAAGAGCGCCTCTGCTCCAGGGGCTCAGCCCTGGCGAAACCGCAGAAAGAGAATCCCAGGCGGGAGGACTCCTTCCGGATATGTTCCTTTGAAACCATTGACTAATTTCCGTTTAAAACAGTCCCGGCTGCTCTCCGTGCTTCAGTTTTCCGAGGTGCCTGTATGCCAGTTCGGTGGCTTCGCGGCCGCGCGGCGTGCGCATGAGGTATCCCTCCTGGATCAGGAATGGTTCGTAAACCTCCTCGATGGTACCGGGATCTTCTGAGACTGCAGTGGCTATCGTGGTGATCCCCACAGGTCCGCCCCTGAACTTATCAATGATCGTCAGGAGGATCTTGTTGTCCATCTCATCGAGGCCGTTCTTATCAACATTTAGTGCCGTCAGTGCATATTTGCTGATCTTCAGATCGATCTTCCCGTCTCCTTTGATCTGGGCAAAATCACGGACCCTGCGGAGCAACAGGTTGGCAATTCTTGGAGTTCCGCGGCTGCGGCGTGAGATCTCCGCGGCAGCTTCATTCTCAATCGGCATCCTCAGGATCTCGGCCGAACGTCTGATGATCTTTTCCAGCGTCTCGGCGCCATAGTAAGAGAGTCTTGAATTGATCCCGAACCTGGAACGGAGGGGGGCTGTGAGCAATCCCGAGCGGGTGGTGGCGCCGATCAGGGTAAACGGGTTAAGAGAGATCTGGATGCTGCGGGCATTCGGACCAGTCTCGATCATGATATCGATCTTATAATCCTCCATGGCGGAATAGAGGTACTCCTCCACTACCGGCGACAAACGGTGGATCTCGTCGATAAAAAGAACATCGTAGGGCTCCAGCCCGGTAAGTAACCCCGCAAGGTCGCCCGGTTTGTCGAGTACCGGCCCGGAACTGACCCGGATGTTCACATTCAGCTCATTGGCAATAATGTAAGCCAGTGTGGTTTTTCCGAGTCCCGGAGGACCATGCAGGAGCACATGATCCAGGGATTCCTTACGCTGGCGGGCTGCCTTGACAAAGATCTTCAGGTTCTCGACGATCGATTCCTGCCCGGAAAAATCAACAAAGCCGGAGGGACGGAGCACCTTTTCGATCTCCTTTTCGGCAGGACTCAGTTGAGAGCCGGTTGCATCCAGGTTTTCATTCATGAAGGCAAATGTAAAGAAAATATGCTCATTTTTTTTGTTAAAGTAAAATCGTTACTTTTACGTTATCAAAATAAAACCAATTGTTATGCAACCGGTCGTTGTCGCCGTCGATTTTTCGAACACCTCTATCCATGCGGTCGAATACGCGATCCCAATCGCGAACAAGCTGAAATCCGACATCATTCTTGTATGGGTCGATAAGATCAGTCCGCAGGAATCGCTCTATCCCGACACCTCAAACGCCAACCGCAATGAGGCAAAAAAGCGTTTCGAGGAGCTGCTTCAGCAGTTCCACCGGAAGCTGGCAAAGGGAATAAAAATGGAGTACAAGCTGCGCAAAGGGAAGATCTATCATGAGGTCGAGACCCTGGCCAAGCACCTCGGGGCATCCCTTGTCATCACCGGTGCCCATGGCATTTCCGGTTTCGAAGAGTTCTGGATCGGGAGCAATGCCTTCAAGATCGTCACCTACGCTACCTGCCCGATCATCACGGTGCGTCACGATTTCGCGATCAGGAAGGAGATCTCCAGGATCATCGTTCCCATCGACGGTTCAGCGGAGACCCTTCAGAAATTGCCCTTCACAGCAAAAATCGCCCGCCTTTTCAAGTCGGAGGTTCATGTCGTAACGACTCACTCAAGCACACTGAAATCGATCCAGCGGATTGCGGAAAAATATGCCCAGGTTTCCATAAACTATCTGAAAATAAATAATATAGATTGTGTCCAGGACAGCATCGTGGCGAACGACCTCACCAAGGCCCTGCTTGGCTATTCGGTGAATGTGAAAGCCGACCTGATCACGATCATGACCGAGCAGGAGACTCCTGTCAATATTTTGCTGGGGCCACAGGCACAGCAAATGATTAACCAATCACCTATTCCCCTGCTGAGCCTCCATCCTGTTGAACATTTTTGTCTTTAAATTGCAATGAAAATAGTAACCATATATTTCATCCTCTTCGCCGGAACATTATTTTTTCCTCAGCTCTCTTTTACACAGGTGGCCGGATCCGATTCAGGGAAGGTGGAATTTATACAGGATGAAAAGGTAGGCCTTCTTGTCTCCAAACATATCACTATCAATCAGAATATGGGAACGATCGATGGTTACAGGGTCCAGATCTTTTCCGACTCGGGGAACAACTCCAAAACACAGGCCCAGGCAGCAAGCGACGGGTTTGTTGCGAAATACCCCAATGTCAATGCCTATCTTACATTTAAATCACCAAACTACCGCGTGCGGGTAGGAGACTTCAGAAGCCGGCTGGATGCACAGCGCTTCCTCTCCGAAATTACGGATGACTACCCGAATGCTTTCATCATATCTGATAATATCAATTTACCTAAAGTTGAATAAAAAATTACAGCTATGAGTAAGATGATCGTTGCGGTTGATTTCCTGGAGGCCTCTGTAAATGCCTTCCTTCATGCGCTTTCGATTGCGAAGACCTGTAAGCAGGACCTCCTGCTGGTCTATGTTGATAAGCCCACATCGGAGGGGGAGAAATTCGGTGAGAAGAATAAAGACCTCGCAAAGGATGCGGAAAAAGCTTTCGAGGAGATGATCCCAAAATACCAGGCGGAGCTGCATGAGAACAAGATCACCTATAAGATCAGAAAAGGGAAGGTTTACAAGGAAATCACTGCCGAAGCCAAAGAGAGCAAGGCCAGCCTTGTTGTCGTTGGGACCCATGGTGCCTCAGGTTTCGAGGAATTCTTCGCAGGCAGCAATGCGAACAAGATCGTCTCGGCAAGCCCCTGTCCTGTGATTACTATCCGCGGGGGAATCGACATCAAACGCCCGCTCAGCAGGATCGTCTTCCCGGTCGACAGCACGCTCGAGACGCGTCAGAAAGCCACGATCGTCGGGTACATGGCCAAATGTCACGATGCCGAGGTCTATATTCTGAAAATGTATCGGTCGAAAGTAAAAGATTTAAGGCAAAACGTCGACCTCTATGCCTCCCAGGTCTCAAGGCATTTTGAAAAGGAGGGGGTCAGGCATCAGGTCGACGGCGTGGATGCTGATAACCTGGCAAATGCGGCGATCGATTATGCAAAAATGATCGATGCAAACCTGATCGCCATCATGACCCAGCAGGAATCCGGCACCTCAAATCTCTGGATGGGCCCCTTTGCCCACCAGACGGTCAACCATTCGCCGGTCCCCGTGCTCAGTGTCCATCCGAAAGAGACCCTGGCAGCAGGACTTGGGTTCTAAAACCTGTCGAGGCAGTTAAGATCAGCGAAGGCGATTTTCAGGCGCTCCACGATAGATTTCTCACCGTCGCGTAACCATGCACGCGGATCATAGTACTTTTTGTTGGGTTTGTCCTCTCCCTCCGGATTTCCGATCTGTCCCTGGAGATACCCTTCATTCTTCTTGTAATATTTAAGAACCCCTTCCCAGAAGGCCCACTGTGTATCGGTATCGATGTTCATTTTGACCACGCCATAGGAGATGGCCTCCCTGATCTTTTCAGGTTCGGAACCTGATCCGCCGTGGAACACGAAATTCACCGGATTTGGAAGGGTGTTCAGTTTTTTCTGGATGTAGACCTGGGAATTGTGGAGAATGACCGGTTCAAGCTTAACATTACCGGGCTTGTAAACGCCATGGACATTCCCAAAAGAGGCGGCGATGGTGAAGTTCGGGCTTACCGCTCCCAGGGTCTCGTAGGCTAGCGCCACATGTTCGGGCTGGGTGTAGAGGCGGGAGCTGTCGATCCCGGTATTATCCACTCCATCTTCTTCTCCTCCTGTAACGCCAAGTTCGATCTCAAGGGTCATACCCATCTTGCTCATCCGCTCCAGGTAACGTTTACAGATCTCGACGTTTTCGTGAAGGGGTTCCTCCGACAAGTCGAGCATGTGCGAACTGAAGAGCGGTTTGCCATGTTTTTTAAAGTATGCCTCCCCGGCATCCAGCAGGCCATCGATCCACGGAAGCAGCTTCTTTGCCGCGTGGTCGGTATGTATGATGACTGGAATACCATAGAGTTCGGCAATTTCATGAATATGCATGGCACCGGCGATCGATCCCCTGATGGCGATCCGCTCGTTGTCGTTCTTTAAAGATTTTCCGGCATAAAAGATACCACCTCCGTTGGAGAACTGGATGATCACTGGGGAATTCACGGCCTTTGCTGCCTCCATAACTGCATTCACCGAATCGGTTCCTACCACGTTAACGGCCGGCAGCGCAAACTGGTTGGCTTTTGCGATGCGAAAAATTTCCTGGAGGCTATTCCCGGTAGCGACGCCCGGGGCAACTTTTTCAGATATTTTCTGTGACATATGATTGAAGTTTTTGTTTTGCGACTTAAGTTTTATCAAAAGTAAAAAATTATTCAATCCGGGTTACGCCGGTCCTTTTTTGTTTTCTTCTCCCGGTTTCATTATCTTTGTGCCCCGAATTATCAGACAGACAGTTACATTTCATTCGTAACTCGTCACTCGAAATTCGTAATTTGAAAAGGCCCCGTAGTTCAATTGGATAGAATATCAGATTCCGGTTCTGAGGGTTGGGGGTTCGAGTCCCTTCGGGGTCACCAAA
>JBAXRT010000087.1:0-12486 GCA_037131065.1 bacterium
GATGATAATCAGCAAGAGATGCCTCTGCAAGATCTTAATTAAATGAATAAATTTCATTAATCAATTTTTGTTGTTATATTGAATTTAATCCCAACAATTTCCTGAAGGATCATATAGGCATTATAAAATTCATTTCTTGAGGTTTCAAAATCTGTGACAGCTTTTCTATGCATTTCAGAAATCCTGGCTAACTCATAAAGGGTAGTTTGTCCATTTAAAAATTCTTTCTCACCCATGTCTTTTTGAAGTGAAGTATAGGTGATATTTTCATTTGCACTTTTTAAAATACGTTGGTTAATAATAAGTTGATTATATCTTATAATCAATTCTTTTCTTAATTCCAGGATTTGACTTTCTTTAATCGAAATAGCTCTTTCGAGTTTTTTTGTAGCATTTTTTACCTGATTGTTAAGATCAGCAAAAGACAGCATGGGCAGCCTTATACTAATACCCGCAGCTAACCGATTATTTGTCTGACCTGTAAGTATCTGATTAGGGTTGGCATTAATAACTTCATTCGTTGTAAGACCATTATATAAATCTCTATTGGCAGAGGCATCAAAATAAAAATTTTCCATCCATTGCCGCCGTGTTGACTTTATGTCATATTTGGCAATTGAAATATCAGCTTCAGAAGTTTTTATATAGGGTGAGTGAATTATAGCAGAATCAATAAGATCCTGGAGAGGAGGAATTCTTAAAGTAATATCATCAATAAGCGGATTAAAAATAATGGTTGTATCAGAGGTTTGTGTAAAAGAATTTGCAGCATTCGAGCATAATAAAATAATAAACAGTATTTGAAAATTAAATTTCATAGTTAAGACTTTAGCTTCAATTTTATTCTAAACATTTTCTTTCTGAATGATAGCAGTAAAAGTTCTGATAATAATTTTAAGATCGTTCCAAAATGAGTTGTGCTCTGCATAGTAGTTATCCAGGGCAAATCTTTCCTCTTCTGACATGGAGCCCGTCCTTCCTCTTTTTTCAACCTGCCACCGTCCTGTCAGTCCTGCCGGGGCACGAAACCTTCTGCTCCACTTTTTCTTGGTCAGCGCTTCGGCTTCATTCAATGGCAGTGGTCTGTTTCCCACGATCGACATATCGCCCTTCAGGATATTAAACAACTGTGGCAACTCATCGATGCTGGTCATCCGGATAATCTTGCCTACCTTGGTGATCCTGGGATCATCCTTGATTTTGAGAAAAGCCTTTTTGACATTTCTACGTTTATTGGCCAGCCGTTCGCAGATCTCCTCCCCATCAAAGTAAACCAGGGGGGAGCATGTTTTTCCTTTGGGAAGCTCAGCACATTCGGAGCATTTTTCCTCAACCGACTCGCTGATATACTGGTTCAGGTGTGCTACCTCCTTGAGCCGCTGATCGGCATCGGGGTACATGGACCTGAATTTATAAAAATCGAAGATCTTATAGTTCGCGCCAACCCTTTTAGAGATATAATATACCCTGCCTTTTGATTCAAGGCGGATGGCAAGCAAGGTGAGCAACATGAGCGGGGAAAGGACGATCAGGGCAAAGCAGGCAACGAGTATGTCGAATAACCTTTTGAAAAACGGGGTTTTGTATGGTGTTATCTCTTCATCCTGCAGGTTTAGTGGGGAGGGGGTGTATTCTGCCTTGAAGGAGATAAGGGAAAGGATCCTGTTATAGAGGTTGGCAACGTTGATCTCTTTGTGATAGAAATCATCCAGCCCTGAGTAATAGGCTTCCATTTTAAGGCGGGCATCCCTTACGAGGGAGGTGAGAATAAAGGGAGTCTTCTGGTAGATCTTATGCAGTTTGAATATTTCAAAGAAGGAGAGGCCGTTTATCCCCGGTAACGCATATTCACAAATGATGGCATCGATCTGCTGCATTTCTTTATGAATCAACTCAAGTTTCGTCTCTTTGTCGAGGTCGAAAAGTCCGAATTTGTTTTCAGTCAGCCAGTAAAGGGCAGTCAGGCCATTCTTTTTCAGGGTCAGGTCAAAGCGTTCACTGTTTTGGAGAAGATCAATGGTTTTTTGATCATTCCCGATGTACAAGATTTTAAGACGTACGGTTACGGTTTCCTCCATAAAATCATTAAGTTCCTCTTCGCTGAGTGTAGCGATCTATTATCTCCAGTCGTCGTTTTATTCTTGCAATGAGTTCTTTAGGGTTAAATGGCTTCAGAACATAATCATCGGCTCCCATTTCAAAACATTTTATTTTATCGGCGCTCTCTTCCTTACCTGAAAGCATCACCAGGGGGATATCTTCGAAAAAACCACTTTCACGAATTCTTCTGATGAATTCAAAGCCGTTAAGGACAGGCATTTCAACGTCACAAATGATAATATCCGGGAGATTACCGGATTGAAGATAAAAGAGCGCATCCATCCCGTTGTTCAAGGTTACCACCTCGAAGTCCTTGTTGAACGTATTTTCGATTATAAAGCGGATACTCTTCTCATCGTCAATAGCGAGTATCTTTTTCTTCATGAATTGGGGATTTTTGTAAGCAAATATATTCTATTTTGAAGGAGTAGTTCAAAATAGATATTAACAAAAATGGGAAAGTTATTGACTGAATCGCCTTTATTTTAGGCCGATTTAGGGGGTTGATTCCATCAGTTTCCGAAGCGAGATAATTTCATCCCTGAGTCGTGCAGCTTCTAGGAAATCCATTGATTTTACTGCTTCTTCCATTGCTTTCGTTGTTTTTATGATGAGTTTCTCCAGTTTTTCTTTCGAAAGATACTGAATGACCGGGTCAGCGGCAACATTGATCTGCTCCTTTTCAACATAGGCTTTTGGGATGTATCCCGGGGCATCCATAATGGAGGTCTGGTTCAGAATATCGTTTGTGCTTTTGGTGATCTGGGTCGGGGTTATGTTATTGACCGTGTTGAACTTTATCTGTTTTTCCCTCCTGCGGTTGGTCTCATCCATCATTCTCTTCATCGAAACAGTTATCTTATCGGCATAGAGAATGACTTTGCTGTTGACATTTCTTGCAGCCCTTCCCGCAGTTTGTGTCAGTGACCTTTCCGAACGAAGAAATCCCTCCTTATCCGCATCAAGAATCGCTACCAATGAAACCTCAGGCAGGTCAAGACCTTCCCTCAGCAGGTTGATCCCTACGAGCACATCGAAGGTGCCGAGACGGAGATCGCGCAAGATCTCCACACGGTCGAGTGTCTCTACTTCTGAATGGATGTAACGGCATCGGATCTCAAGTTTAGTCAGGTATTTCGACAACTCCTCAGCCATTCTCTTTGTTAGTGTTGTTACGAGTACCCGTTCATTCACCCGGATCCGCTGGTGTATCTCATCAAGCAGGTCGTCGATCTGGTTGAGGCTTGGCCTTACTTCAACAAAGGGGTCAAGCAGTCCGGTAGGGCGGATTACCTGTTCCACCACGATGCCTTCGCTCTTCTGCAATTCATAGTCAGCCGGGGTTGCACTCACAAAGATCGTCTGGCTTACCATTGCCTCGAACTCGTCGAATTTCAGGGGACGGTTATCAAGGGCAGATGGCAGCCGAAATCCATATTCAACCAGCGTCTGCTTTCGTGACCGGTCGCCTCCGAACATCGCACGGATCTGGGGGATGGTGGCATGGCTTTCGTCCACGACGAGCAGCAAATCATCTGGGAAATAGTCGAGCAGGCAGAAGGGCCTGGAGCCAGGCGAGCGGCCGTCGAAGTAACGCGAATAATTCTCAATACCGGAACAATATCCGAGTTCTCGCATCATCTCAATGTCATAATTGACCCTGTCCTCAAGCCTTTTGGCTTCAAGGCTTTTCCCGTTCTCCCTGAAAAAAGCCGTTTGCCTGAAGAGATCATCCTGGATATCGGTCAGTGCCATTTTCATTTTATCCTGGGATGTTATGAAAATGTTCGCAGGATAAATCGTCAGGTCAGGCTGTTTTCCTATGGTCTTGCCTGTAACAGGATCAAACGAGCTGATCTCCTCAATCTCATCACCGAAAAAAATGATCCTGAAGGCGATGTCAAGGTATGCCGGGAAGATATCGACAGAATCGCCGCGTACGCGGAATTTTCCCCGGTTAAAATCGGCTTCAGTCCTTGAATACAGGCTGTTCACAAAAGAAAGAAGCAATTTATTCCGGCTTACCTTTTGCCCGGAGGAGAGACGGATCACATTCTGGTTGAAATCCTCAGGATTTCCGATCCCGTAAATACATGAAACAGATGCGACCACAATAACATCTCTTCTGCCGGAGAGCAGTGCTGAAGATGCACTGAGCCTCATCTTCTCTATTTCGTCGTTGATCGAGAGGTCTTTTTCAATGTAAGTATTTGTCACAGGCAAGTAGGCCTCTGGCTGGTAATAATCATAATAGGAAACGAAAAATTCCACGGCATTCGTCGGAAAAAACTGTTTGAACTCTCCATAGAGCTGGGCTGCCAGGGTTTTGTTATGACTGAAAACGAGAGTAGGTCTTTGAACCTGCTGAATTACGTTGGCGATCGTAAAGGTTTTTCCTGAGCCCGTAACGCCCAGAAGGACCTGTGAGGGATCCCCGCGTTCAATTCCTTCAACCAGCTGTTTGATGGCCTCCGGCTGATCCCCGGTTGGCACAAAATCCGATTTCAGTTCAAATTCCAAGGCATGAAGCGTGTTAGCGTTTGATGTTCAGGACTGCAGCGATGGGGTAGTGGTCAGAAAGATCGATCTGAAATTTGCGGTATCCGGAGGCAGCAAAAAAATCGCTGTACAGGATATAATCTATTCTGAAGGCAGGCAGTTTTCCTGCATAGGTCTCACCGAAAAAACCGAATCCCGCCTCTTTAAAGGAATCACTGAGGTCTTTTGACAGCTCCCGGTAAGTATAGGAGAACGGGGAGTCATTGAAATCTCCGCAGATGATAACCGGATAGGGAGAGTTAAGGATATCCCTGACGAGCATGTCAACCTCTTTTGACCTGTAAATAAATGCTTTTCTGAGCTTCCACATGATCTTCTGGGAGCCGAGTTTCAGCGGCGTAGTCCCTGTTGATTGTTCGGTGAGATGGGAATAGAACGACATGTCCTCTTCCCCGAAACGGATAGATTCAAGGTGGAGGTTATACACCCGGATCGTATCGTAATCATAAACGATATCCGTAAAGATAGCGAAGTAGCTTTTCCCTTCCAGTTTGTACTGTCCATGGTTAACGATCGGATATCGCGAGAAGGTGGCAATGGCATTTATCTTTGTTTTATCCCAGAACTCCTTGTAATTCTGATAATAGTAATAGGAGAGATCCAGCGACTTTGTGAATCTGGAGATGGTTTTTGTATATTCCTGGCCGATGGCGAAGAATTCCTGGATGCAGACAATATCAGCCCGGTGGCGGGAGAGGAATTCTGTCACCTTTGATCTCATTTCCGGAATGGATTCTGTCCTTTCATTTCCGTAAAGGCTGTGAACATTATAGCTGAAGACAGAGAGTGCATTATTCTTTTCCGGTTCCACACGGTGAAAGCGAAAAGGATAAATGGATGTAAGTTGGCTCCATCCGATAAGGATGATTATCAGGGAGATGAAAACATATTTTTTCCAGAGAAATATCCAAAGCAGTAAAAAGCAAAGGTTAATTATCAGGATTACCGGATAAGCGAGTCCAAAAAATGCGAAGATCCACGCCTTAGCCGGAGTGATCCAGGCAGCGGCATATGCTGCAAGCAGGCAGAGGGCTGCAATGATATTCAAAACCAGCAGAAGTCGTTTAAACCAGGATCCTCTTTTTTTTGCTGCCATTGAGCTATTGTTACTTTTTGCCTGAACTTTTGAAAAGAAATTCCTTTTCCTCTTTCGAAAGGCTGTCGTATCCACCCTTCGAAATTTTTTCAAGAATTTCGTCAATCCGTTTTTGTTTTTCAGCCTTCTGGTAGTTGTATGTTTCGTCAGTCACCGGTCGTGAGTCAAAGTTTCCGAATCCGGCAAGTGGCTTCTTTTTTCGTCTGAACAGGTCTCCAAGAATATTCATTTTCCCCACAGGAAGGAACTGAACATAAAGGAACCCGAAGAGGGCCCCTCCGATATGGGCTAGGTGTCCTCCGGAATTACCCGCAGGTATCATGAAAAAATCAAAGATAAAGAGGACGATTGCCAGGTATATCACCTTTATCCTGCCGATGAAAAGGAGATTCAGGGAATAATTTGGGACATAAAAAGAGATGGCGGCAACAACAGCCATGACCGAAGCCGAAGCTCCAAGTGCATATGAATTTGGAAGCTGAACCGAAAAGGCAGGAAATATATTAAAGGCAAGGATATAAAGTAATCCTCCTGAAATGCCACCCAGGAGATAAACAGTAACCAGTTTTCTTCCGTTCATGTATTCAATGAAGATCTTGCCGAACCAGTAAAGCCAGAGCATATTGAACAGTATATGCCATATATCGATATGAAAAAACATATAAGTAATCAATGTCCATGGACTTGTAACCAGTTTAGGCAGATAAGCAGGCAGGGCGAGAAAGCTGAAAAGCTGGCTGATGGCAATGGAGGAGTCGGGTTCATTAAACAGGAAAAGGAGGACCCTAAGGATCTGGACTATGATCCAGATGCCACTATTGATAAGGATAAGGATAGCAAGAGGTGATCCCTGCCTGAAGAAAATTTTCAGTCCATCAGAGAAGTTCGAAGTCTGATAATAGTTTGGGTTCATATCAGGGATCTAAAGTACAGATTTTTTTTTCCAGAAAAGGATAAGGAAGAAACCGAAAAGCATACCGCCGAGGTGGGCAAAATGGGCAACATTATCGTTCGGATTACTTGATATTCCTGAGAAAAGCTCGATGGCACCATAGAGGATAACGATCCACTTTGCTTTGATCGGGAAGAGAAAATATATAAAAACCAGCATGTTTGGGAACATCATGCCGAATGCAAGCAGGATCCCGTAAACAGCTCCGGAGGCACCGATGGTCGGTGTACTGATCTGGTCCTGCCATAATTGTGCAATATAGTCGGTCGACTGGAGGGCATAGTGCTGGTTCATGGGGTTGTTGTTCCATTCCGACAGGAAGATCTTCAGCTTTTCGAACAATTCACGGGAATGTGGAGAATATTGGTTCACGAATGAGACAAATGCATCAATGTTCGGATTGGCTATGTAAGTATTCATGGCTGCTTCCGCCGGCAGGAATGTCCACCAGGTAACAATGATCTGAATGATGCCGGCGCCAATCCCTGTAATCAGGTAGTAGGTCAGAAATCTTTTGGGTCCCCAAACATTTTCGAGGAGATAGCCGAACATCCATAATGCAAACATATTCCAGAGGATGTGGCCAAAATCCGCATGAAGAAACATATAGGTAACCAGCTGGTAAGGCTGGAAGAGGTCCGACTTGAAACAATGAAGCCCCAGGAGGGTATCAAGGTCGATCCCGAAGGCGTTTTGCAGCGAGACAGTAGCAAGAAAGAAAAGTCCGTTAATGATCAGGAGATTCTTGACAACTGGAGGTAGCAGTCTGAATCCGGCCGGGCTGTATTGTTGGTCATTCATTCTCTGGTGGTTTCTTTTTAAGTTTTTTATATATTTCATCAAAAGGTATGATCATCATGGTTGGCTTTCCCTCAGGAGAGAATTCAGGAACCTGGCATGAAAAGAGCTGTTCGCAGATGCCTTCCATCTCTGTCTGTTCAAGTTTTTTTCCCGTTTTCACGGCTGTTCTCATGGCCAGGCTTTTAGCCAGAAGATGCCCGGGTTTGCTTGCCTGGTCAGGGATGGCTGATTTCAGGTTTTCCAGGACCGATTCAATGGTCTCCTGCACCTGGATCCCCGAAAGCGAAGAGGGGGTTGCATGGATCACGAATGAGTCTTTACCGAAACCGGCAATATCAAAGCCGATCTCGTGAAAGTATGTCAGCCATTCCTTCATGAGCAGCGAATCGTCGGGGGACAAAGTGACCGTCTCCGGGATCAGCAGTTTCTGTGATCCGTCATCCGTTCCGGACCTCTCTCCGAGGATTTTTTCATAGAGAATCCTTTCATGGGCCTGTTGCTGGTCGATGATGACGATGCCTGATCTTGAATGGGTGACAATGAATGCATTTTCAGACTGGAAGCAGGCTTTGGGCTTGGGAGTATGAATTTCCTCAGGTCGGATGACCGGTTCAAAAAAGGATTGCCATGCGGCCGTTTGGGAATGGGGCTGAGAGGGGAAGTCAATCCTGGATTGTGATTTTGTCCATTTCTCGAAAGGATTGAAATCGGGATTTATGGTTATGGACGGTTGTTTTACGGGATGATTTTCTGGAAGAGGAGGTATCTGGATTCCCTGTTCCGTTTCGAAGTCCAGTGTCGGAGAGATGCTGAACTTTCCGATGGTCTGTTTTATGGCTGCGGTAAGAATGGCATAAATACTCTTGATCTCCTGGAAGTTGATCTCCGTCTTGGTTGGATGGATGTTGACATCAATGTTTTTCGGGTCAATTTCAAAGAAGATGAAATAGCTTGGGAAGGCATCGTTCGGTACCAGCTGTTGAAAAGCATTTTCGACCGCATGGTGCAGGTATGGACTTTTCATGAACCTGCCGTTGGTGAAAAAGTACTGTTCACCGCGGGTTTTTTTTGCATACTCCGGTTTACCAATAAAACCGGTGATGTTGATGAGGTCAGTAGTCTGCCCGATCGGGATCAGGCGCTGGTTATAAGGAGTTCCTAAGAGGTTGACGATTCGTTGTTTCAGGTTGCTGGCCGGGACCTGGAAGAGTATTTTTTCATGGTTGTAAAGGGTGAATGACACGCAGGGGTTAGCCAAGGCGATCCTGAAGAATTCCTCCACGATGTATTTAAGTTCAAGGGTATTCGATTTAAGGAAATTCCTCCTTGCAGGAACATTAAAGAAAAGGTTCCTGACGGAGATGCTGGTGCCATTGGCAGCGCTGACCGGCAACTGGGAGATAAATTCAGTGCCATCCACCCGGACACACGTCCCGATCTCATCTTCGATACGCTTTGTTTTAAGTTCAACCTGTGCGATGGATGCGATGGAGGAAAGTGCCTCACCCCTGAAACCAAGGGTGCGGATGGCCATAAGATCATCGGCAGTCTGGATCTTGGAGGTTGCATGACGTTCAAAGCACATCCTGGCATCCCGCTCCGACATTCCACATCCGTTATCAACAACCTGGATCAGGGATTTTCCTGCCTCCCTGATGATCAGTTTGACATCGTCGGCGCCAGAGTCGATCGTATTCTCAAGCAACTCCTTGGCTGCAGAGGCTGGCCGCTGAACAACTTCACCTGCAGCAATCTGATTTGCAACGGAATCCGGTAATAGACGAATGAGATCTGCCATCTCCACAAAAATACCGATAAATTTTGAACTTATTGGCCATTCTGGCAGGGTTTATGTAAATTTGGGAAGTAAAAATTGAGGCATGCAAAAAGAGAATGATGATAAGCTCCGGAAACTGATAGTAGTGGGTGACAGGGTCCTGATCAAACCAAAAAAAATCTCCAACAAGACCAAGGCGGGTCTCTATCTACCTACCGGTTACCAGGAGAAGGAGGAGATACAGACCGGGTTTGTGGTACGAAGCGGACCAGGGTACCCGATACCGGTACCTTCGGACGATTTTGGTGAAAGTTGGAAAAAGGGGGAAGAGACGATCAAGTATATTCCCTTACAGGCAAAAGAAGGTGATCTGGCCATCTTTCTTCAGAAAGGAGCCATTGAAATCATTTTCAATGATGAAAAATACTTTATTGTTCCTCAAAGTTCGATCCTCCTCCTTGAAAGGGAAGAGGAGATATTTTCTTAGAACTTTGATCTATCCAGGATCGGGAACCTCATTTCAACAAGATAGAAGGCCCCATAGAACACTGCGCTGAAGAATGTCGTTCCCAGGAAATCATTCAGAAAGAATGAAAGCCCGTTTGTAGTATCGCGGAAAAATGCCAGGCCAGCCAGATAACATTCGGCAAGTCCTGCAATGTTCTGGGGATAGTAAGGGCTTACAAGCCAGGCTGAGAAGTTGGTTATCAGGAAGAAGATAACCGCCGAGGAGAACGAAGCCAGTAAAACAGATCCCACATTCACTTTTTTCCGGATCAGCATACCAATCAGCACCGTAATGGCGAAACTTAAGTAGACTGCGGGCATATTTGCATTCAACCCAATCACGAGATCGCTCAAGAACATTGCGGCGATCGGAATGGCAAAAGCATATTGCTTTTTATCGAGATAGGTACCTGCATACAATGCCATAGCGGCAATCGGCGTAAAATTAGGCCAGTGCGGTAGCAGCCTGATGAGGGCTGCCATCAGAATAACGGATAGAATAACAATAAATCTAGGATTAATAGATTTATATCTCATTATATATATCAGGTTAAAGATTCACAAAAATAATAAATCATTTGGATTAATGTCAAGTATTCTGAAAAAATGTTTTTTTATTTTTGAACCCTGGATTAAACTTGCAGATTATTGATTATGAGACAAAAATACTTTATTATCACCATAATATCCGTATTACTGATTTATGCATGCCGACCTATGAAAGAGAAAGCTGACCTTTTGATCATTAATGGCCGGATTTATACCGCCGGTGACAAAAGCCAGATCGAGGAATCGATGGCCATTCGTGAGGGAAAGATCTTGAAAGCAGGCTCAACCAGTGAAATTTTGAAAGGGTATAATGCCACGGATACCATTGATCTTCATGGAAATACAGTATTTCCAGGCTTCATTGACGCCCATTGTCATTTTGTGGGTCTGGCAAAAAATCTTCAGTATACCGACTTGACGAACGCCGGCTCATTCGATGAAATTTTAGACAGGGTGAAAGCCTTTACTTCTGTTTTACCGGGGGGCTGGATTGCCGGAAGAGGATGGGATCAGAACCTCTGGAGGGTAAAACAGTTTCCCGACAGGGCTGAACTGGACAAACTTTTTCCCGGCAGGCCGGTTATTCTTATCAGAGTTGACGGCCATTTGGTCCTTGCCAATGAAACGGCCCTGGAACTGGCAGGGATCGGAAAGAATCACAGGTTTAAAAAAGAGGAAGTTGAAGTCAAGGAGGGAAGGCTGACCGGGATACTTAGTGAAACTGCTGCAGATCATATACGATCCATTATCCCAAATCCTGACATTAATTCGATGACCTTATTGCTCGAAAGGGCAGAAAAAATCTGTTTTTCCAGCGGTCTGACAGGCGTCTCTGATGCAGGACTTGATTATGCGACCGTTTGCCTTATTGATACACTTCAGAGGCAGCAGAAGATTAAGATGATCATCTATGCAATGCTCGATCCTTCGCCGAAAAATATTTCCGGCTTTATTGTGAAAGGCATTTTGCAGACTCCCCGTCTGACCATACGTTCAATCAAAATATATGCCGACGGGAGTTTAGGGAGCAGGACAGCCCTTCTGAAAAAGCCCTATTCCGACGACCTGTCAAAGAGAGGTATTCTAGTAACCCAGGTTGATTCTGTAAGAAAGCTATGTGAATTGGCCATGGAGAATAACTACCAGGTAAATACACATGCAATCGGTGACAGTGCGAACAGGCTAATCCTGGATCTTTACGCATCAGTTCTGAAGGGAAAGAATGACAAACGATGGAGGATAGAGCATGCCCAGGTTGTTGACCCTTCCGATGTGCCCCTTTTTGGTGATTATTCGGTCATCCCTTCCGTACAGGCTACTCATGCCACTTCCGACATGCAATGGGCGGAATCACGCCTTGGGGCTGAAAGGATAGGATCGGCCTATGCGTATAAGGCACTATTAGCGCAGAACGGATGGATTGCAAACGGGACCGATTTCCCGATTGAACAGGTATCCCCGCTTCTGACCTTTTATGCGGCGGTATCACGCCAGGATTTAAAAGGTGAACCCCAACCGGGTTTCCAGATGGAAAATGCCCTGACTCGTGAGCAGGCCCTCAGAAGTATTACCATTTGGGCAGCAAGAGGCAATTTCTGGGAAAATGAGCGTGGAAGTCTAGAGGAGGGAAAGTCGGCTGATTTTGTTATTCTTGACAGGGACATTATGAAAATTCCCATCGCCGAGGTTCCGTCAGTTAAGGTTATTAAGACCTATCTGAAGGGGGAGTGTGTCTACGGGAAATAAAAAAAGCTGTCAGTCCTGACAGCTTTTTCGCTATTTCAATTCCATTTACTTTTCAACGTTTTTAACGATCAGTTTTCCGATGTTATCACCTGCACGGTCGAAGCAGCTTTTAATCCTTTCACCGGTATCATAATCATATCCCATCATGTTTGCACTCTGGATCTTGTCATATTGAATTACCGCTACAGGAGTACCCGGGTTTGCAGTTTCCACCAGGTCGACCAACATGTTGATATAGGCTGGTTTGCTTACTCCCATCCCGCTCTGGAAACCCTGTTCAAGAAATACAACTTTTACAATAAGGGTATATTTTGCATCGGAGGCTCCTTCTTTTCCAGTGAGGCCAATATCAGAAAGTTTATCATTCAGGTTTTTCTCAAACATCGGCTGGAAACGTTC
>JBAXRT010000088.1:0-12318 GCA_037131065.1 bacterium
CCAGGATCAGGATGGCCGGCGATGAGATCGGTTACGGAGAATGGGGAGACAGCAAACATTTTAAATTGCGAGTGACGAGTGACGAGTGACGAGTTATTATTCATCATTTCACAACATAGCCCATGCCGAAAAACCGACCAGCTCTACCGATTTTTGAAAATATAACCATCAGCGATGCCGGATCGGAAGGGAATGCAGTGGCCCGGGTAGACAACAAAGTTATTTTTATCCCTTATGTTGTTCCCGGCGATGTGGTGGATATCCAGATCACAAAGAAAAAAAAGTCCTACTTCGAGGGGAAAGCCTTACGATTTCACACATACTCCGATCTACGGGTAGAGCCCTTCTGCGAACATTTCGGTTTGTGCGGCGGTTGCCGTTGGCAGCACATGTCGTATGAAACCCAGCTTTTTTTCAAGCAGAAGCAGGTAGTGGACAATTTCCGCAGGATCGGGAAGATCGAAAATCCAGTCATTCACCCCATCGTTCCATCTCCCCGCTTCCGTGATTACCGGAACAAACTTGAATTTACCTTTTCAAACCGCAGGTGGTTCACACAGCCCAAACCCGGCCCGGATGAAGCGCCTCCCGACAGGAATGCCCTGGGATTTCATATCCCTGCGATGTTCGACAGGGTCCTCGATATCAACCGCTGCCACCTGCAGGAGGAACCTTCCAATGCGATCCGTCTGTTCATCCGCAGGTATGCGGTTGAAAACGGGCTGGCCTTTTACGATGTCATGAAATGGGAAGGCTTCCTGCGGAACCTGATCATAAGGAATACAACCACCGGGGACCTGATGGTGATACTGGTGGTGCGGGATGACCACCGGGAAGTGATCACAAAACTTCTTGATGAACTCATTGCAGCTTTTCCATCGATCACTTCACTCTATTTTGTCATCAATCAGAAAAAGAATGATGTGATCAACGACCTGACAATGAATCTTTATCACGGATCTCCTTTTATCACAGAGATCATGGATCCTTACCATAAGGAAAACAAGAGAATAAACTTCCAGATCGGGCCGGTATCATTTTTCCAGACCAACGGCTACCAGGCTGTAAATGTGTACAAGGAAGTTGGGCGGATGGCTGATTTTTCGGGGAATGAAACGGTATATGACCTCTATACAGGCACCGGTACGATCGCTCTTTACATTGCACCCTATGTGAAGCGGGTCGTCGGTATCGAATCGGTTGCCTCTGCTGTTGAAGATGCCCGAAAGAACGCTCGGCTCAATGGGATTACGAACGCCGTTTTCTTTGCCGGAGAGGCGGAAAAGCTAATGAACCGGGATTTCATTTATCAAAACGGCCATCCTGATCTGATCATTGCCGATCCTCCCCGGTCAGGTATGCATGAGAAAGTGGTCCGTGCCATCCTCGATGCTGAACCTGGAACGATCATCTATGTCAGCTGCAACCCTGCAACCCAGGCGAGGGATTTGCATCTCCTTGAGGAAAAATATACCATCGTTGAATCAAGACCTTTCGACATGTTTCCCCAGACCCATCATGTTGAGAATGTTACCCTTCTCAGGAGGAAGCAGGCTTCACCTGCTTTGATCTGATCCAGCAAACCACCTGATCAAAATCGCCGGCCTCAGCCTCAAAAATATAATCGGCCTGGTTATAATAGAACTCCCGTTCCCTGAGATGCGCCGTGACGGATTCCTGGAAGTCCTTGCTGGCAAACTCCTTCAATAAAGGCCTTTTCCGTTTTACTTTCCGCAGACGGGAGACCAACTCAGGGATGTTCCACCGGAGATAGATCGCAAACCCGGAGCTCTTAATGAATGCCATGTTATCAAAAAAGCAGGGTGTCCCTCCACCTGTAGAGACCATGACCTGGTCAAGGGAGGCTGTTTCGTGAAGCAGTTTTTGCTCGATCTTTCTGAAATTCCGTTCACTGTACTTTTCAAAAAAGTCGTATATGCTGATCCGATAACGTTCCTCGAACATGTCATCAAGGTCAACAAAGGAAAAACCCAGCCGGCCGGCAAGATCTGCTCCGACCTGCGATTTTCCAGATGCCATATAGCCGACCAGGTAGATACGCACGAGGTAAAATTACGGATTTTTTAAATCGGTAAAATTTCGTAATTTTGCACCCAGTTTGAAAGAAAACACAATGAATCCCAGAATTTTCTTCCTCTTTCTTTTTCTGCTCACCGGTGGTCTGTTTATCTCCTGCGGATCATCCCTGGATAAGAACAGCCAGGAGAGTCTGCCGGCAGACATCGTGAATAATCCGAATACAGCCAGTGGCCAGGGCGACAAGAGTACACTGCCCGTGATCACATTCGTGGAGACAGAACATGATTTCGGAAAACTCCTCCAAGGGGAGAACGTTTCCTACACATTCAAATTTACAAACACAGGAAAATCAGACCTTCTCATCGCAGAGGTTAGCACTTCCTGCGGTTGTACCGTTCCATCCTTCCCCAAGGCTCCTGTCAAACCCGGCGAAGAGGGAAGCATCAAGGTGACTTTCGCGAGCAAGGGACAGAAAGGTTTTCAATCAAAGAATGTCCTCGTTGTTTCCAACACACAGCCCAACACAGTGGTTCTCAGGATCAAGGCCCAGGTTGTGAGCGCCGGTGGTAATTAACCCATAAATCGTGATTCTTAAATCGTAAATTGTAAAACAGTATGACAAACTTATTAAGCATTTTGTTGATGGCGCCACAGTCGGGTGCAAGCGGCAGCCAGAGTGGCTGGTTATCATTCCTTCCCCTCCTGCTTATCGTGGTGGTATTCTATTTCTTCTTCATCCGCCCCCAGATGAAACGTTCCAAGGATCAGAAAAAATTCAGGGAATCGCTTCAGAAAGGTCAGAAAGTCATCACCATCGGGGGCATTCACGGCAGGATCGTGGAGATCCAGGATACCACAGTGACCATCGAAGTTGAAAACCAGGTGCGCCTCAGGATAGAAAAATCGGCTGTCGCCATCGACAACACCCAGACTATCGAGAACAAGTAACCCGGTGTTATACTTTTCACCGTGAAGCCCAAATTCCTTGAATTTTTCTGGGATGCCCGGCAACATAAGAATGAGAAGTTTCGCACTCAACTTTCCATTTTCATTGTCTGCCTTGTCATTTCGTTTTTTCTCTGGGCACTGGTACGTCTTTCAAAGGAATATTACTATACCCTGAATTATCATTTGAACTTTGCACAGGTTCCTTGGAACTACAAGCTGGTTAAGAGTTCCGACTCGATCCTCACTTTCAGGATCCGGCTTCAGGGGTTTGATTTTTTTTCTGAAGAGGTGCTCCTCCGGAAAAGACGTGCGTATGAGATCAATCTCAAAAACATCAAGGTTAAGCTCCACGAAGGCAACTATTACGGCATCCTTCTGACAGAACCGCTTGGGAGAGAGATCATTTCCGAGACCAACTTCAACAGTGATGTCTACTCTGTCCGTCCCGATACAATTTTTCTTCAATTTGAAAAGCGTTTCCCGAAACCAAAACAAAATCCCGAAAATTGATCACTGCAGGCCTGACCGGTAACATCGGCAGCGGAAAGACCATGGTTTCTTCGATCTTCAATGTTTTAGGCATACCCGTGTATCATGCGGACCAGGAATCGAAAAAGTTCCTGGGAGATGATGCCGTCAGAAGGAGGATACTGGAGTTTTTCGGCCAGAAGGTTTTCACCGGTGAAGGCGAAATTGACCGCAAAGCCCTTGCAGGGATTGTTTTTAACGATGCGGCCGCACTCCGGAAGCTTAATGACATCCTCCACCCCTTGGTAAGGGATGATTTTCGCGAGTGGACCAGTCACCGATCAGGTTGCTACGTAATCCACGAAGCTGCGGTTATTATTGAAAGTGGTTTCAGGAATGAGTTCGACCAGATCATCCATGTCTCCTGCCCGGCCGGGATCGCCATCGACCGTGTCACACTGAGGGATTCTGTAAGCCGTGACGAAGTACTCCGAAGGATGCAGTTCCAGATGGAGGATGAAAAAAAAGCCGCCCTTTCGGATTTTGTGATCCGGAACGACGGCTCTGAAATGGTTATCCCGCAGGTTTTAGCAATTCACCATAAACTTCTAAATATCAGCCAGTAAGTCCTAAATTAAATTCCTTCCAGGACTGCTGAAACCCTGTCAGAACCTTGCTCTTAAGGCAATGATGAAATTTCTGCCAGGACCGGCAATCCCGGAACTGTAGGGCCTATATCTCTGGTCGGTCAGATTTTCAACCCCCGCACTCACCGAAAGGTTGTTGGTTACCTGATAAAGAGCTTTAAGATTTAAAGTGTACCATGAGGGGGAGTATGGATTCCCATCCGCATCAATAGCGTACATATAAGCTTTCCCACGCTCCTCTTCAGCAAGGTTTTTATAACTGATCTCCCCATTATACATAGCATAAAAGTCGAGTTCAAGTTTATTGGCATTAAACGTAATGTGTGCGATGCCAAACATGGGAGCAGCATGACGCAAGGGACTGGTTGTCCCGTCAGCCAGTTCTTCCTCTCCTTTCTGATAGTTGAACTGTGTTGCGAATCCAAATCCTACAGGTAATTTTATTTCCAGACCGGCCTGAATTCCGTAGACTGTGGCAAACGCTGCATTCTGCATGGCCTGCACTTTACTCATTTGGCCATCATACATGATGCTGTCATGCCCGTTCAGGGTAAAATCCCTGTTGACCATGGCATTCTGAAGATAGGTGTAATAGGCTGTCAGGTCAAACTTGACCACCTCCCCGAATACTTTTGCCAAACCAATTTCTGCATTATAGGCATATTCCGATTTGAGACCAGGGTTTGGCACAACAACACTTCCGGGTTCGGAATCAAAAACCTTACCCAGATCATCCACATTCGGGGCCCGGAAACCGGTTGAGAAATTTCCAATGATCGACCACTTATGCCCGGGATTGTAAACAAGACCAATATTGCCGGTTAATGCACCATCATTGATCTTGACATCTGAGAACGGGAACGGATAAAACTGGAGATTGTTGGAGAAGTCGGCATTCATTATAAAATAATTATACCTCGCTCCCGCCTGTAAAAGAAGCTGCTTAGTAACTTTAAACTGGTAGCTCAGGTAAGCTGCGTAGGATGACCATGTTGCATTGGGATATCTTGCTGGTCCGACGATGGATAATCCTGTAGTTATATCCTCATCCGTACCGGTGGATTTCACGTCATCCCAAACGAATTCGAGACCATAGTAGAAATTATGTTTTGAGCCAAGGGCTTTGGTAAAATCTGCGTTGATTGAATAAGCATTCACTTTTTCAACCCGGTTATAACGTGTTGTTTTTTGATATGAACGGTCATGACGACTTTCGCCAAAGAGTTGCCATGCAACACGAAGCGTCATCTGGTCATATACGACAGCATTTGAAGTATTGGTGATACACAGGTTGTTCATCATCCATTCCTGTGGACCATAATACCATTCAGCGCTCTTTGGAAGTCCATTTTTCGTCTGAATCAAACGGTCGTACCGAGAATAATCGGAGGTGATGGAATAATGAAATCCATACTGAACTTCCCACTTTTCGTTAGGCCTGAAACTGATCTTCTGCATCAGGTTTGTCTGAGAATAACCGGATGGGGTCTGTGTTTTCGGGTCTTCATTTGTTTTGACCACATCAAGGCTGTCAATTCTTTCAACATACCAGTTTCTCGTGTACTCCCCAGGTCCAAAACTTCCCATGGTAAGATCGCCATAGCGGTTGTGGGAAATACTGGTGATGAAAGCCCATTTCTTCCATCCCACATTGACATCAAAGTGACCGGTCACTTCATTGTTCGCAGAGGCATAACGGGCGAGGGCATTACCACTGATAAGCGGTTTTGACGACAAGGAATATTGGGGAGTCAGGGTCTGGAAACTCATGACCCCTGCAATGGCATCGCTACCATAAATCAGGGATGCCGGTCCAAAGATGACTTCTGAACTTTCGAAGGTCAACGGATCGAGTGAAATGACATTCTGAAGATTCCCGCTACGGAAAATTGCAGTATTCATGCGCACGCCGTCAACCGTGTACAGCAGGCGGTTGGTAGCAAAACCACGGATCATGGGACTTCCTCCTCCCTGCTGACTTTTCTGGATATAAACCTCACCGGATAAATTCAACATATCCGCAGTCGTTTGAGGATTTTCAAGATTAACATCCTTGGGAGAGATTATCAGGATCTTTGATGGTACATCTCTTTGATTCTGGTTCCATCTGGATGCAGAAATAATCACCTGGTCAAGATCGATGGCAGTCGGTTTCATCGTCACCAAAAAGTTTGATTGCTCAAGCTCGGTAAAACTGTAAAACAACGTCTGATAGCCAATAATCCTGATCTCAATCTTTTCCGATCCTTTGAATTTTGAAATATCAGCCTGCCCTTCGGTATTGGTTAGGGCAAATACTCTTGGATTTTCACTGTTAAAGGTGACAAGGTCGATGGGTAATCCATTTTCCCTGTCACTCACCGTGATAATCTGGGAGTGGCCGATAATGCAGGTACTGAAAAAAAAGCACATTATAAAAAATAATTTCATAAACTGATAATTAGGTCAAACTAATACAAATAATTCTAAAATTAATGATGCTTTCAAGGTTCAAAGATTAAGATTTCAACAGATTCATGAACTGTCAAAATCTTCTGATCATATCCTTTTGAACTCACATTAATGATTGACCGGGCAACCGTCCCGGCGCCCTTGAAATAATTATCAGGTAACTTTAGGGGGAGGTATCTGTGGATGGTGATAAACGGAAGGCAGTTTAACTTTCAGGAACCGGAAGTGGATCTTATCACCTGAGCACTGCAAAGGTCGTCCGTAAAAAACCGGGAGGGCGATCTTTACTACATGATCTGATAGTGTCTGAGATAATTTTGAATGGGATACTCTCTTGAATCCCGCAATCAGGTTCTGTTCTTTTTCATCATGGATACAGTAGAAAACGGTGACGGCTCCCTGCTTCACCTCCTTCAGGATATCGTACATTCTACCCTGGTAAAGGAATTCACGTTTGTCGATACGTTTAAAATCAGGATTATGAACCGGATTGGAAATCTTCAGGATCGAGAGTTTAATTCCCGTCCTCTTCATATATGCTGTCATCTCTCTTTTTACAAGCGCCCTGTTCACCTCAAAAAGGAAATAGTATCCCATCGAGTTGAAGAGAAAGATCAGCAGGAGGATGAGGGCAGCGACTTTTTTCAATGTTCTCCGAAAATTCAGTATCCAAAGATATGGAATTTTATTCTCACAAATTCGGAACGATCGCCAATTACCGTATTTTTGCGGTGGAGAAAAATGATGGAATTACTAAGAATTTCGGCCGTGTCATACCTGAACACTTTTCCCTTTGTATACGGGATCAGGGAGTCGGGAGATCTGAATAATTACAGGCTCGATCTTGATGTCCCGTCCATCTGTGCCGAAAAGCTGATAAATGACCAGGTCGACATCTCCCTGGTCCCGGCTGGCGCACTCACCGATTTAGACGAATATCATATTGTGGCCCCATACTGCATCGGGGCAGTCAAAGAGGTTAAGACCGTACTTCTTCTTTCAAAGGTTCCCCTTGAAAAGATCAGCAGGATCTATCTTGATTTTGATTCACTTACCTCTGTGAGGCTTGTCAGGGTTCTTGCCAATCATTATTGGAAAATATCTCCCTCCTTTGTTCCTCTTGAGGCTGGCCATCTCGCAGGCGGTGAACAACCGGAGTCGGTTGTAGCCATTGGTGACAAAACCTTCGGGATGCGCCAATACTATCCCTATATCTACGATCTTGCAAGTGAATGGATCGCATATACGGCTCTTCCCTTTGTTTTTGCCATATGGATTTCAAAAAGAGAGCTCCCCGCTGAGATCACAGAACCACTGGTAAGAGCCCTTGAGTATGGGATCTCGCATAAGTCTGAATCACTTGACTATTTCAGCGATCGCCTGCCCGACTGCGGCGACTGTCTCGGTTATCTTGAAGAGAACATCTCCTACCACTTTGATGAACAGAAAAAGCAGGGACTGGCGAAGTTTCTCAAGTTTCTGCGTTGATTCACAAGTGACTAATGACGAATGACGAGTGACTGGTTTAATTTCATTCGTCACTCGTCACTCGTCACTCGTCATTTCTTTGTGGGGTTTCCACGTTTTTTCGCCATATCCTCCAGACGTTTCTGGAAACCGGATTTCTTTACCGTTTTCTTCCGGTTGGCTTCAATCTGTGCATGCAGTTTCTTTTCATCGATCGTGGCACGGATGATATAGATCTGGGCGAAGGTAAGGATGTTGGCCAGCAGGTAGTAATAACTCAGGCCGGACGAATAGTCGTTGAACCAGAAGAGGAACATCACAGGCATCAGATACATCATGGTCTTCATGCCCGGCATCTGCTGCTGGGTGCTTCCCATCATCTGGTCGTTGATCTTGGTATAGAAAATACTGGAGATCGTCATCAGCAGTGCAAAAAGGCTCACATGGTCTCCGTAGTAAGGGATGGAGAACCCTCCAGGGAAGGTCCAGATGGAGTCGTAGGAGGAGAGATCCGTAGCCCACAGGAAGGCTTGCTGACGAAGTTCGATGGAAGCAGGGAAGAAACGGAACATGGCGATCAGGATCGGCATCTGCAGCAACAGCGGGATACATCCGGCCATCGGGTTCACCCCGGCCTTCTTGTAAAGGTCCATGGTGGCCTGCTGTTTCTTCATGGCATCCTCTTTCTTCGGAAACTTCTTGCTCAGTTCGTCGATATCAGGCTTGAGCACCCGCATCTTGGCTGATGATTTATAGGTTTTAAAGGCGATCGGAAAGAGAACGATCTTCAGGAGGATGGTCAGAATAAGGATGATGATACCATAGTTCCAGTTGAACTGGCCAAAGAAGGTGAAGACGGGTATCACGGCATAAATATTGATCCAGGCAAGCGGAGCAAAGCCCCAGCCAAGCGGGATCTGCTGATCCATGTCCTGTTTGTACTTTCTAAGTCCGTAGTAGTTGTTGGGACCAAAATAGATCGACATCCCGACCGATTTGTTCTCACTGGGAATGAAGGGAATGCCAACCTCTGTAAAAACCGACTTAATATAGTTGGCACCTCCGGGAAAGGTAGCAGTGCGCATCCTCGGGTCGCTGAAAAAATTATCGGCGATCATGGTGGTTGTAAAAAACTGCTGCTTGAAGGCAAACCACTTCAGCCGCTCGTTCTTCATGATTTTTTCTTCATCACTCGTCTCAGAGAGATAATCCACTTTGTCGTCGAGGTATTTGTAATAGATAGTGGAGTTCATATGCTCCATCTTGGCACTCTTCTCCTGACGTTTCAGGTTTTCGTTCCAGTTCAATACGAGAAATTTTGTGGAAGGATCCATCACCTCGGCCATCCCGACAAAATTCACCTTGTACCGGAGCATATACTCATCGCCTTTGATAGTATAAACGAATTCAATGTACCGGGTGGGATCATATGTGGAGTCAGTGGCATTGACAAAGAGACGCATGGCAAGCTGAACCGAGTCCTTGCCGGTAACCTTCAGGTGAGTCTGGTTTCTTGTATTTGCATCTGGCCAGAAGGGTTGAAAATAAAGGCGGTTTGTATTGATATTGCGGTTCCCCGAAAAAAAAGTAAGGCCGAACTGCAGGGAGTCGTTGTCGAGAAGGATCAGGGGGCGTTTATCCCATGTAAGGTATTTTTTCAGCTCCACTTCAGCGATCTTACCGCCGAGCGCATAGACCTTCAGTTTAAAAACATCATTTTCAATGATAAAAGCAGAATCTTTCCCGACCGAAGCATTAGAAAAAAGCCCGAGTTCGCTCTTCATGGAGAGACGGACCAGGGTGGCTGAATCAACACTTTTCCCCTGTGAAATGAATTTCTCCTTTTCCCTGGCATTCTCAATGGCACGCTGTCGGGCGATGGCCTTGGTCCTGGAGATATTCTCATTCATTCTTACAATGTAGGTCGAATCGGCTATGCGCTTCTGATTCAGGAGTTGCTCCTGCGACGGACTCATCAGGTAGCTGTATATCAGAAAGATTGCAAAAATAAGCACAAGGCCTATGATGGTATTTTTATTCATTCGGGATTACTTTTATCTGTTTATGGGATATTCCTAATGCAGGAGCATGGAAAACCGGAGTGCAAAGGTATAAAAAACTCCTTATCCGGCGGCGTGTTCCTTGGCTGCTTTTACAAAACTCACGAAAAGAGGATGAGGCAAAGCCACCGTGCTCTTGTACTCAGGATGGAACTGAACCCCGATGAACCATGGATGATCCTCCATCTCGACGATCTCGATCAGGTTATCTTTTTCATTCAGCCCGACAGGTGTCAATCCGGCTTCTGAATAGGCTTTCAGGTAATCGTTGTTGAATTCAAAACGGTGACGGTGACGTTCGGAGATATTTTCTTTCGCGTAGATTCCGCGAACCTTTGATCCCTCTTTCAGTTTACAGGGATAAGAACCCAGCCGCATTGTACCACCCATACCGGAGATCTTTTTCTGAACCTCCATCATGTCGATGACCGGGTACGGGGTTTGTTTATTGAATTCGGTGGAGTGTGCCCCCGTATATCCCAGGATATTCCTGCCGAATTCGATAACGGCACACTGCATTCCCAGACAGATGCCCAGGAACGGGATCTTTTTCTCGCGTGCAAACCTGATCGCTGTTATTTTTCCTTCGATCCCACGCTCACCGAATCCCGGCGCAACAAGTATCCCGTCGAGCCCGGCAAGCTTTTCAGCGACATTCTCTTCGCTGATATGTTCCGAGTGGATCAATCTCACAATGACTTTGCATTCGTTGGCAACACCAGCGTGAATAAATGACTCATTGATCGATTTATAGGCATCCTTCAACTCAACATACTTTCCCACGAGCCCAATGGTGACGGTGCAGGAGGGATGTTTGAGCGTGAATAAAAACTTTTCCCAGTCCCTCAGATCCGGCTCTTTATCACACGATATGCGGGTCTTTACCAGGATCTCGTTGTCGAGGCCCTCACTCCGCATCAGGATCGGCACGTCGTATATAGATTCCACATCGATACATTCAATGACCGCCGTGGGAGAAACGTTGCAGAAAAGGGCGATTTTGTTCCGCAATCCTTCCGTAAGGTGCCTTTCGGTCCTGCAGATGATGATATCGGGCTGAACCCCCGATTCGAGAAGTGTCTTCACCGAATGCTGGGTCGGTTTTGTTTTCAGTTCACCTGCAGCTGCAAGGAACGGGACAAGCGTGAGGTGGACCACGACGCAGTTGCTCCCGAGTTCCCACCTTAACTGACGGACGGCTTCAATGAAGGGCAGCGACTCAATGTCGCCGACTGTACCGCCGATCTCAGTGATGACAAAATCATAATCCCCTTTCTTTGCAAGAAGCTTGATGCGGTGTTTGATCTCATCAGTGATATGAGGGATCACCTGTACCGTCTCACCAAGGTACTCCCCTTCCCGCTCCTTAGTGATGACGGACTGGTAGATAACGCCGGTTGTAACATTGTTTGCCTGCGAGGTGGGGACATTGGAAAAACGCTCGTAATGGCCGAGATCAAGGTCGGTTTCAGCACCATCCTCCGTTACAAAACACTCCCCATGCTCATAGGGATTCAGGGTTCCCGGATCGATGTTGATGTAGGGGTCAAGTTTCTGGATTGTGACTGAAAATCCACGTGCTCCGAGGAGTTTGGCGATAGAAGAGGAGATGATCCCTTTCCCGAGGGAGGAGGTAACGCCCCCGGTCACGAAAATATATTTTGTCTCTGACATTGTCTGGCCTTTGATTGTCAAAGTATGCAAATTTACACGAATTATTTGTCATTCGGAAGGGGGACACGGATTATCCTTCTTCCGCCTGCGCTGCCTGGGTTCCGGGTCAAGGATCCTTTTCTTTTCACAGATAATTTCCGATGCGATCTCCTCGATGGGTTTGTTGGTGACCTCAATGACCGGAATTTGCAGCCTGGCGAAGATCTTCCGTGAATAGTCCAGTTCCTTTCGTACATTATCGACTGAAGCGTAACCTGAGGTATGTCCTCCCAGATACTGAACCCTAACTGAGCGGAGGGTCGCCAGCTCATGAGGCTGCGTTATCAGTCCGAAGAGCTTCCCACTTGGCAGCTTTTCAAGGATTTCAGGCAGTTCAGCCCCGGGAACGATCGGGTAATTCGCCACCAGCCAGCCCTTAAAGGCCAGGTAGATGCTCAGGGGGGTTTTAAAGGTGCGGGAAACACCCAGCAGGACGATCTCAGCCCGCTCATAGTCGTGGGTCCGCTGACCGTCGTCGTGGGTAAAGGCGAACTGCATGGAGTCGATGCGTTTGAAATACTCCT
>JBAXRT010000089.1:0-12055 GCA_037131065.1 bacterium
AGAACAAGGTCTATGACGGTAACACCACCGCTGTGATTTCAGGGGCAACCCTGGTGGGTGTTGTTTCTCCTGATGACGTTACCCTGGCTAACCATACCACCGGGGTCTTTGCCCAGGCAGCCATCGGAGCCGATATCGCAGTTTCAACCCTGCCCATGACCATCACCGGGGCAGGCATCGGCAACTACACCCTTACCCAGCCAACAGGACTGAAAGCCAACATTACCGCCAAACCGATCACCATTACTGCCAATGGTGGCCAGAGCAAGATCTATGGTGAAACCGATCCGACTCCGTTCACATATACCTTTGTACCAGCTTTAATAGGCAGTGACGTAATTACCGGGCTGATGGGCCGTGTAGCCGGTGAAAATGCCGGAACTTTTGCGTTTACATTGGGAACCATGACGGCAGGCCCGAATTATAGTTTAGTTGTATCAGCCTCTCCAACATTTACCATCACTCCGAAAGCTTTGACTATCACAGCCGACAATAAAAGCAAATGTTTCGACGGTTCGGTTTACAGCGGCGGGTACACCGTAACCTATTCCGGCTTCGTAACCGGGGAGGGGCCGTGGGTCCTTGGCGGCGCCCTTCTGTTCAGCGGCAGCGCCATTACAGCCACCATTCCCGGAACCTATGATATCCTCCCTTCAGGCCTGACCTCCGGCAACTATACCATCACATACCAGAGCGGCACACTTACCATCTTTGTTTTGCCGGAACCGGTCATCGCCGGTGAGGATGACCTTTGCGTCAACTCAGGTTATTTCAACTACACCACTGAACCAGGGATGTCGAATTATGTTTGGACGGTTTCCACGGGTGGTACCATCAATTGGGGATCGGGCACAAACCAGATAGAAGTAGTCTGGCATACCGCAGGAGCGCAAACAGTGAGCATCAACTATACCAACCCATCGGGATGCTCGCCGGCTGCGCCAACCGTTTTGAATGTGACCGTTGACCCGCTTCCCGGAGCTGCCGGAAACATCACCGGTACAGTGGCAATTTGCGGCGGAACACAGGGAATTGCCTATTCAACAACACCCATCGCCGGTGCACTGACCTATGTATGGACACTTCCTGCCGGCGCTACCATAATCAGCGGAGCAGGAACAACCGAGATCAGTGTCGACTTTGACCAATATGCCTCTTCGGGCAATATCACCGTTTATGGTAACAATCTGTGCGGCAATGGACTTGCATCACCCCCGTTCGTGGTGACTGTAACACCAGTCCCTGATGCTCCGGTGGTAACTTCCAGCGGTGATACCTTGATGAGTTCGGCGCCGGCAGGCAACCAGTGGTATTTCTCACCCACAGGAAGCGGAGGGGACATCATCCCGGGCGCAACCGGACAAACCTGGATTGCAACGGAAACCGGCTGGTACTGGACGGTGGTTACCCTGAACGGCTGTGAATCTGAAAGTTCAAATGTAGTCCATGTCGTCATCACCGGAGTGGTAGAATCATTCGTTTCCCGGTTTTATCTTTACCCTGTACCCAACGAGGGGATCATGACGGCATCCATCACATCACCCATTGTGCAAGAGGTCGATCTGAGGATCTATAACAAGATCGGGCAGGTGATCTTTGAAGTGAAAGATATGGAAGTAGATGGAAAGTTTGAGTATCACTTCGACCTCAGGCCCATCCCGAATGGAGTCTACACTGTTATTTTACAAAAGGACAAAGGGATGATCATCAGAAAGTTTGTGGTCAATAAGTAAGCAGACAAGTCACCTGGTTACTTTTTACTAAAAAAGTCCTGCCGGAAACGGCGGGACTTTTTTTTCTGTAACTTTGCCGCTGCTTTGAATAACTACATTCCTCATATTAATCTGTTTACAATGAAAAAACTTACCGTTCTCCTTACGGGATTGATTTTAATGGCTTCACTTCCCGGAACTGCCCTGACTCCCGTGCCGGCACAAGGCCAGGAAAAAAAAGACACCTCCAGGGCCAAGGTCGGCGACTGGATCAACATCAATATGATCTATATGGGAAAATCGGGTGGGAAAGATACGCTTCTCTACGACAGTAAAGTGTTCATGAAAGGCGCTACGCTGATCCTCCAGTTACCTCCTCCCGATTTCAAGAACGACCTTTTTGAAAATATCGGCGGGATGTCGGCCGGCGACAGCATCACCTTCCAGGTGAATACCGACTCCCTCTTCCTGAAAACCTTCAGGGCACCGCAAAGACCCCCTTTCCTCGACAGCAACAGCATGGTGACGGTCCATATCAAACTGATAGCGATAGAGACCTCCGAGTCCATGAAAATGAAGGAAGAGAACCTGCTGAAAAAATACCTGGGCGATAACAATATCACCGTCACACCAAAGGAATCGGGGATCTACCTGATCGAAAAGGTGAAGGGCACCGGGATCAGGATCGATTCTGGCTGCATGGTCCGGATCAATCTGAAAGTTGCTCTCATCGATGGCAAATTGCTCTTCAACTCTGCCGACCGCCCAGATCCGATCCGTTTCAAGTATGGCAAGCAGTTCGATACGAAGGGGATCAGTGAAGCCTTCGGGACCATGAATGGCGGTACCGTGGCAACCGTGATCGTACCCTCGAAAATGGCATGGGGTGATACCGGGAAAGGCGCCCTCATCCCGCCCTACTCCACCATGATCTATGATGTAGAGGTTCTGGATGTACAGTCAAAAGCGGATTACGAGAAGGAACAGATACAGAAAAAGTTCATTGAAAGCCTGCAGAAAGATTCACTCAAGCAGGCAGAAGCCATCAACCTGAAGAAATATATCACCGACCACAAGATCACTGCAAAACCGACTACGAGTGGTCTCTATTACATCGAGAAAGTAAAGGGCACCGGCTCGCAGGCGGTCGCCGGCGACAAGGTGATGGTTCACTATACCGGCACCCTGCTGAATGGAAAGAAGTTCGACTCCTCAGTTGACCGTAACCAGCCCTTCGAGTTTACCCTCGGCAAGGGACAGGTGATCAAAGGTTGGGATGAAGGGATTGCCCTGATGAAAAAAGGGGGAAGAGCGACCCTGATCATACCATTCAATATCGCTTATGGAGAACGGTCGATGGGAGCAGATATCCCTGCCTTCTCCACCCTCGTTTTTGATGTTGAACTGCTGAACATAACCAAGGAGGGGGCTAAATAGCTCCTCCTCCTGGACAGTCCGTGAAAAAATCCTATTTTTGTCCGGAACATTAATTACCTGACCGGTGATCAAGAATCTGTTGGCCGCGCTTTTCATCTGCTCAGCCTCCTTCCTGCATGGATACTCCCAGTATTTCTCCTCCGGACAGGATCCGGCATCAATCCGCTGGAGGCAGATCAAATCCGACCGTTACAAGATCATCTACCCGGCCCCTTTCGAAAAAAAGGCGCAGTACCTTGCCAACATCATGGAGTTGGTCTGTCGGTACGAAACCAAAACCCTGACGGCAAAAGTCCCGCGAATCCCCATCATCATCCACGACCACTCAACCAGCTCCAACGGCATTACGGCCTGGGCCCCGAAAAGAATCGAACTCTATTCCTGTGCCCCACAGGTGACTTATGCCGAGGAGTGGCTCGAACAGCTTGCGCTTCATGAATACCGCCATGCCGTTCAGATCAGCAAGCTCAACAAGGGTTTTACCAAGGCACTCTATTGCATCTTCGGAGAGCAGGGAACGGCAGCAGTTCTTGGGCTTTTCATCCCCACCTGGTTCCTTGAAGGCGATGCCACCGTCACCGAAACAGCGCTGAGCAGCACCGGAAGGGGCCGTGCAGCCATTTTTGAAAGTCCTTTGCGCGCCCAGCTGCTTGAAAAAGGAGCCTATTCCTACGATAAAGCCGTTCTGGGTTCCTACAAGACCTACATCCCCGATCCCTATTTCATGGGATACTACTTTGTGGGCCAGGCCCGGAAGAAATATGGCCCTGAACTCTGGAATGTTGCCCTGGACAAGACTGCCAGGTACCCTTTTATGATTGTACCCTTCAATTCCGGTATCAGGAAAGTTACAAAATTGTCGAAGGTCAAACTCTACAAACAGACGATGGCCGACCTTGAAGAGGAGTGGAGGTTACAGCTTACCGCATCCAAACATATGACACCAAGGTACCTGACAAAGCGCAATCAAAAAGATTTCTCCGTTTACACACATCCTCTCTACCTCAACGACACGACGATCCTTGCAGATAAATCCTCAATGGACGATATTGACCGCTTCGTTCTGATAGACAGCCGGACTGGCAGGGAGAAAATATTCTTCACCCCGGGGAACCACATCAGCGGGACAACCTCCATCGCGGGGGATTACATCGTCTGGTCGGAACAGGAGCCTGATCCGCGCTGGCAAAATGAGGACTACGCCGAGATCAAGCTTTATAATATGAAAACGAAGAAAATTCGGGACCTCACCCATGAGTCCCGCTATTTCGCCCCCATCATCTCTCCCGACGGAACCAAGGTTGCTGCTGTTCAAACCGGTCTCGACAACGCCTGCTCGATTGATATCATCGATGTGGAGAGCGGAAAAATGGTTAAGAGATTTCCAATCCCGGATTATGCAACGGCCATCACTCCCAACTGGTCACCCGACGGGAACGAGATCCTCTTCACGCTGCTGAATGAGAAAGGGGAGACGATCGCTGTGCTCGACACACAGACTGGCGCCATCAGGAACATGCTGCCCTTTGAATACCAGGAGTTCAACGGCCCGGCCTATTTTCATTTCGGGCATATTATCTACAGCGTTGATTATTCCGGAATCGAAAACCTCTATGCCGTCGATACAATGACCCATGAACGGTTTCAGATCACCTCTGGGAAATTCGCCTCGCTCGATCCCGATTTCTCTTCCGATAAAAAATTCATGGTCTATTCCGATTATACTTCCGACGGGCTGATGGTGGCTGAAATTCCAATAGATTCCACCACCTGGACTCCCATGGAGCAGGTCTCGGATCACTCCATCAAACTTTATGAAGCCCTGGCGGCCCAGGAAGGTGTGAATATCCAGGACAGCGTTTTAAAGCGGAATATCTGGAAGATGAACCGGTCGAACGAATACGATCTGAAGAGGGACTCCATCCAGGGGAAAATTTTTGAGTCAAAAAAGTACTCAAAGATCGCGAACCTGTTCAACCCCCATAGCTGGGCGCCAGCCTCCATCGATATCAACACCTATAATTTTCATCCGGGTGTCTCCGTCATGATGCAGAATGCCTTGAGCACTACCTTTGCCACGGCGGGATGGCAGTACAACATCAACGAGCAGACCGGCCAGTTCTTCGCCAACCTAAGCTGGCAGGGATGGTACCCGGTGTTTGACTTCCGCTTCTCCATCGGGAACCGGGCGGCTTATGCCCCGGTAAAGGAGAGTGAAGAGACCCGGAGGTACACCTGGCAGGAGACCAATTTCCTGGCCACGGTTAGCATTCCATGGAATTTTTCCCACGGCAAATATTACCGCGCCTTCCAGCCCTCTGTCGGAATTAACCTGATCAACGTGGTGAAGAACTCCTCCACTCCGAAACATTTTACTGACGGACTGATCCCCACGATTAATTACAGGATCTTCGGTTACCAGTACCTCCGTTCTTCGGGCAAGGATCTCTATCCGAAATGGGGACAGTCCCTGGAGGTGATCTTCTCGAATTCACCATTCAGCGGCAACTCCATGGGATCAATCTTCGGCACGAACCTCAACTTCTACTTTCCCGGGATCTTCCGGCACCACGGGATCTGGGTTTACGGCGGATACCAGCAGAAGTGGGCAACCGATCAACTCTCTTACACCTTTGCCGACGTCACAAACTATCCGAGGGGATATTTTGGCGAAGAGAACACCCAGCTTTTCACCCTCTGCTTCAACTATAAGTTCCCGCTCTTCTACCCCGATTTTGCTGCAGGTTCCGTTCTTTACTTCAAACGGTTCAAGCTGAACCTCTTTTACGACTGGGCCGAAGGGTGGGAAACCGATCACCTCAACCGCTACCAGACCATCGGAGCCGAACTTACCGCCGACCTTCACCTGTTGCGCTTCCTCTATCCCATCGAACTTGGCCTCCGGTCGATGTTCTTCCCCACAACAAGTACCTGGGGATTCCAGTTCATGTGGGGGGTGAATATCTAATAACACCTCAACCCCTGACCCCTTCTCCTCAAGGAGAAGGGGAGAAATTGTATCTTTATATTATGGTTTATGTTCAAAGGACGAAAGAGTTTTTGCTGCATCTTAACGCAAAGGAGACCACTTTTAACAGGGCGCTTCTTTTGCGAAAAAAAATGACGGAAGCTGAAAAAATGATCTGGGGTGAGATAAAGAACCGTAAATTCATGAAATTGAAATTCCGAAGACAACATCCGATCCACCTTTACATTGCTGATTTTTATTGTCATGAGAAAAGATTGATCATTGAAATAGATGGTGGGATCCACAATTCTGTAGAAATAAAAGAAAATGATCAAAACCGTTCAGCCGAACTTGACAGGTCAGGCGTATCCGTCGTTAGATTCTCCAATGAAAAAATAATGAATAACCTGAGCGAAGTTCTGTTAGAATTAAAAGTATATATCGAAAAAATAACATCAGACATCTCCCACTCTCCTTCAGGAGAGGGGGCCGGGGGTGAGGTGCTCCAATGTCTTCGACATGGGGATTCCAGTTTATGTGGGCGGTGAATATCTAGGAGGATAGGAGGGTAGGAGGTGAATTGATATTTATATCTTTGTTATTACATGTCGCTGAACAACAAACTCACTACGAGAATCCTGGCATGGCAGTTGCGCCATATCCGCCACAGGCAGTTCATCCTGATCCTCAGTTTTGTGATCGGCGTGCTGAGCGGCCTGGCAGCAGTCGTCCTAAAAAACACCCTCTATTACACCAACTACTTCCTGACCAACGGATTTACTTTCAATATCAGTAACTTTATCTACCTGGTCTACCCAATGGTTGGGATCCTTCTTACCGTGCTCTTCGTTAAATATTTCGTGAAGGACAACATCAGCCACGGGATCAGCAAGGTGCTTTATGCCATCTCGAGAAACGACAGCCACCTGCGTCCACACAACAGTTACTCCTCCCTGGTGGCCTGCACCCTTACCCTCGGCTTCGGCGGGTCTGTAGGTCCGGAGGCCCCCATCGTCCTCACCGGTTCTGCAATAGGTTCCAACCTCGGGAGGTTCTTCCGGCTGGATTACAAGTCGACCACCCTGCTCATCGGCTGTGGTGCCGCAGGAGCCATCGCCGGGATCTTCAAAGCCCCGATTGCCGGCTTCGTCTTCGTGATCGAGATCCTGATGCTCGACCTCACCCTGACCACACTCATCCCTTTGCTGATCTCGGCCGTTACCGCTTCGCTCGTGGCCTACCTGCTGATGGGAAACGATGTGCTCTTCTCTTTTGTTCTGAACACTCCCTTCGTTGTCAAAGACATTCCTTTCTATATTTTACTTGGTGCTTTCTGCGGTCTCATATCTTTTTACATGATCCGTGGCAGCAGCTGGGTGGAATCAATGCTGGGCCGCATCCCCCAGGCAGCCCGCATCCTCTTCGGCGGTATCCTGGTTGCCTCCCTCATTTTTGTCTACCCGTCGCTTTTCGGCGAAGGGTATGCAATCCTTAAGGAGGTACTGCATGGCCATGGGGAGATCATCGGCAACCCCCTGGTCTTCGGAGGCCTCAAGTCGAATCCATGGATCTTCGCGGTGATCATCCTCGGGCTGATCCTCATGAAGGTGATCGCCATGGCGGCCACCCAGGGAAGCGGCGGCATCGGCGGGACCTTCGCGCCGGCCATCTTCGTCGGGGGCATCAGCGGCTATTTTGCCGCCTATACGATCAATCTTGCAACCGGTCTGCACCTCTCCTGCTCAAACTTCGCCCTGGTCGGTATGGCAGGTGTGATGGCCGGCGTGATGCATGCTCCCCTCACGGCTATCTTCCTCATCGCAGAGATCACCGGGGGTTACGAGCTGCTGACACCGTTGATCACGACCGCCGCCATCGCCTACCTCACCAGCCATTATTTCGAGCCCCATTCGATCTATAACCGGCAACTGGCTGCCCGCAGGGAGCTGATCACCCACGACAAGGACAAGGCTGTGCTTAGTCGTATGCGGCCCGACCAGCAAATCGAAACGAACTTCAGCCCCGTTCATCCCGATGCCACGCTGGGCGACCTGGTGAAGGTGGTAGCCGCCTCAAGCCGCAATGTCTTCCCCGTGGTGGATGAAGAGAACAATTTTTACGGGATTATCCTGCTCGACAACATCCGGCAGATTATGTTCGAACCCGAACTGTATGATAAAACCCTCGTGAAAGAGCTGATGTTCATGCCCGAGTATACTGTGGATAAGGATGATACGACGGACCGTGTGATCCAGCTTTTCCAGAACACCGACCGGTACAACCTCCCCGTCCTGAAAAACGGAAAATACATCGGCTTCCTGTCACGGGCCAATGTATTTTCACAATACCGGGAACTGCTCCGGCAGTTTTCGGATGATTGATGTTTATGTTTTAAACTTTTTCTCGTAATTCCTGACCGCATACAGGATGATCCTGTATGACAGGTATATCACGGCTGGCCAGAGCAGAAATTCAAGGATGGTAATCCACATGGTCGCTGGTTTTTAATAGGTGTGAGAATCGGTTTCCATTTCAGCCGTATCGATCTTCTTTTTGTTGATCGAACGCCAGGCATAAATGATATAGGCCAGAACGAACGGCACCAGGAGTGAAACATAGCTCATTGCCGTCAGAGTGTAATGGCTGGAAGAGCTGTTCCTGATGGTGAGCGAACTCTGAAGATCAAAGGTTGACGGGTAATAGGCAGTGTTGTTGAATCCTGCAACCAGGAAAAGGGCCAAAACCGTGAACACTGTTCCGGGTCCGGCGAACCAGATCCCCTTGGTCCCGTATTTTTTAAAAAAGAGGACCGGACAGGCAATCCCTATAAGGACAAGCACCACGCCTGCCAGGAAGAGGATCAGGATGAGCGGCATCTGCAGGAAGTTGTTCAGGTATTTGAGGTCCTCCATGGCTACCATACCCGACATCGGGTCGACGGCAAATCCTTTGGAGAAGAGGAGAGCGAAAACCCAGGCCAGGAAGAATACCAGGAATGGCAAGGCATTGAAGAGCATGTGTTTCTTTGACCTTGCAATGATGTTGGGTTCATCCACGGAATTTAGAAAATAAAGGATCCCAAGGATGCGGGCCAGGAAGAAGACGGCAAGACCGAGGGCTACGTTCCTCCAGTTCAGCACCGCCTCGAGACCATGGGCAGGGCCTTCCCAGCGGGAGATGGCCAGGCTGCCGGCCTGCAGGTCGGTGAGGTTTAGTTTGTTCACCGAAAACATCGAGCCGGTGAAGAATGTCGAAACTGCTGCACCGATCAGGATCGTACCAAGTGCCCCGTTGATGATCAGGAAGACTTCATAGGTCCTCTGGCCTAGGAAATTGGATGGCTTTGTCCTGAATTCGAAGGCAACCGCCTGGATAATGAAACAGAAGAGGATCGCGATCCATACCCAGTAAGCTCCCCCGAAGCTGGTCGAGTAGAAGAGCGGAAAGGAGGCAAAGAAAGCCCCCCCGAAGGTCACCAGCGTTGTGAAGGTGAATTCCCATTTCCTTCCGAGTGTATTGATAAGGATCTTGCGCTCCATCTCACTCTTTCCGAGGGTAAAGATCAGGGTCTGTCCCCCCTGGACGAACATCAGGAATACCAGCAAACTTCCCAGCAGTGAGACGATCACCCACCAGTACTGCTGCAAACAGAAGAGGTCAAGATTTTCAAACATGTTGTCTTCCTGCCTGCCGGCAGGCCTCCGTTTTTATCAGGTTAATAACCAAAAACATCTTTAAGATCAAGATAATTGACTTTCCCGTACGATTCGAGGGTCTTCACATCCAGCTCGTTCTTCTTGCCGAGGATCATGATATTATACTTCCTGTTCTTCAGGTATTTGTCTCCGAAAAGTTTCAGGTCGGCAAAAGTCATCGAAGGAACTTTTTCGAAGACATCCTTTCGGATATCGTAAGTAAGTCCGAATTTCTGGGCATTTAGATAGTTGAAGAGCACCTGGGCCTTGGTGATCCGCTCGGTGCGTATTTTGCTGATGATGGCATCCCTGGAAGAGTTCAGCGCTTTCTCGCTCTCGGGCATGTTGTTGAAGAGTCCGAGCATCGCTTTCATGGCCTCAGGGAGCTTGTCGTTCTGGGTTCCCACATAGGCAAAGAGGTAGTAGTGCTGGAAGGGCTGTGCCGGGGTGCGGTATCCTCCCCAGGCGCTGTAGGCGAGACCCTTCGATTCGCGGATCTCCTGGAATACCACGGAATTCATGCTTCCTCCGAAATATTCGTTGAATAGCCTGACCACTGGGACCATCGATTTATCAAATTTGTCAGACCTAGAGAGCAGCATGATCTCCACCTGCTTCATCTCATAATTTACAGCGTAGACCTGGGTTACGGCATTCTCCTTTTGCTCGAATTTCTTTGCCTCCGCCACCGGTTTCAGGGTAGCCGGTAATTTATGCTCCTTGTCGAGTAGCTGTGTGAGGCCGGTGGTTGTCATCGGACCATAATAGAGGATCTTGTGTTTATAGCTGGTCAGTCCGTGCAGAAGGGCAACGAGCTCCTCTGCCTTCAGGGCATCCAGTTCGTTCTCCGAGAGGATATTGGTATAAGGCGACTGCTGGCCATAAACGCCGAAGTTGTACATGGCCTGCCAGAGGATCGTCTGCTTCTGGAGTTTGTCGTCGGCCCGTTGCTTCTTGATATCGGCCACAAGGTTCTTCAGGGCAGGGGCATTAACCTGTGCATCGGAAAGCAGCTCTTCAAACAGGGCAACCGACTTCGTCATGTTTTCATTCAAACCGGAGAGAGAGACCCATATCTCCATTTCGGAACTGTTGACGTTGAAAGAACAGCCAAGCTTGTAGAACTCCTCCTGGATCTGCTTCGGGGTGTATTTCGAGGTTCCCAGGTATTTCAGGTAATCGAGGGCGATCCCGAGTTCGCGGTTCGAATTGGTGCCCATCTCAAAATAGTAATAGAGCGAGAAGGTCTGGTTTTCGGTATTGACCTTGTAAAGAACGGGTATGTTGTTCCTGATCTCAAACTTTTTAATATCCTTTGCATAATCGATGAAGACCGGCTCGATCACCTGGCTCGGTTCGGCAACGATCTTCTTCAGGAAATCCGATTCGTCATCACGGTTCATCGTAACCGGGGTGATCTGTGGTTTCATGATCTTTTTGACCGGGGGAGCCACTCCGTTCCGCTTGTAAACGATCACGTAATTGTTACCATATATGCGGTTGGCATAATCTACGATGTCTTTCTTGGCGATCTTTGAAAGACGGTCAATATTTTTAACGATGTCGGCTCGCGGGATCTCCTTGATAAAACCATCGAGCATGCTGAAGACCCTTCCTGAGTTACTTTCCGATGATTTGATCTCCGAAAGCTTGATATCACTGATGATGGCTGGCAGCAGCCAGTCGGGGAATTCCCCTTTTTTTACCAGCTCGATCTGGGCGAGGATCAGGTCTTTCACCTCCTCCAGCGATTGTCCCTCCTTTGCTTTTCCCGAAAAAACATTCACCGAATAGTCCTTCAGTACATAGGAGAAAGCATCTGCCTTGAGCACCTTCTGGGCCTGGTTCAGGTTGAGGTCCATCAGACCGGCAGTGCTGTTGCTCAGGATCATGTTGAAAAGGGTTACCAGGTCGGCATCTTTGGTGATGGCGCCCCCCATGCGGTAACCGATCGTGACCGATTCGGCATCCGGACCTGTAACCTCGCAAACGACGGGCGTCGTGATTGGTTTCTCAATTACCGGAGTATATGGTGCGACTGGTTTTGAAGGGAACTGCCCAAAGGTGGCATCGATCTTGCCGATCACCTGGTCGGGGTTGAAATCGCCCGACATCATGATGGCCATGTTGTTGGGGACATACTTTTCCGAATAGTATTTCTTGAGTGAGGTGATGGAAGGGTTTTTCAGGTGGTCCACCAAACCGAGCGTCGTCTGTGTTCCATAGGTATTGGTCGGGAAGAG
>JBAXRT010000090.1:0-11991 GCA_037131065.1 bacterium
TCCAGCGATTTTCCCTTGGTCTCGACCAGGTATTTCCTGAAGAAGAAAAAGCTGAGGAATGTGGCGACAGCATAGAAAATGAATACATAGCCCACCCCTATTACCCCGACCACGATGGGGTAAAGGAATGAAAGAAGGGCATTGAAGAACCAGTGGGAGAATGATCCTATGGCAGAGCCTCTCGCCCGGATGTTGTTTGGAAACATCTCGGATAACAATACCCAGATCACGGCACCCTGGGATGCTGCGAAAAATCCAATAAAACCGATCAGAAGCGCAAGCAGCAGGAATCCGCCGGTATGGCCCGAAAGAAAGGCAATGGCGAAGACCGTAAGAAATATGGTCATCCCGATGGAGCCGGTAAGAAGAAGGTTTTTCCTGCCCACCTTGTCGATGATTGTCATGGCCACCATGGTAAACAGAAGGTTTGTCATCCCGATGATGACCGTCTGGCCAATGGCCGAACCGGTAGAGAATCCGGCCGATCGGAAGATATCGGTGGCATAATACATGATGATGTTGATACCGGTGAACTGGTTGAACATGCCGACGGCTATCCCGATAAGGACGAGTTTCAGGTAAGGTTTACGGAAGAGGTAGATGTTTTTGCTCATCACTTCAGTGTTGATCGATTCACGGATCTCCTGAAGGATCCCCTCGGCATCACCGTCGGGATTCACGGCAGCGATGGTTTCCCTTGCCTCATCGATCCTGCCGGTCTTGACAAGCCAGCGAGGACTGCGCCTGACAAAGAAGAGGAGGATGAAGAACACCAGGGCGGGTAGTCCTCCGGCAATGAACATCCAGCGCCAGTTGTTGCTTCCTGTGTCGAGTAAAAGGTAATCGGAGAAAAAGGCCACAAGAATACCGATCACGATGGCCAGCTGAAAGGTTGCTGTCAGCCTGCCCCGGTACTTGGCGGGGGCGATCTCACTGATATACATGGGGGAGAGGACTGAGGCCCCGCCAATTGCCAGACCTCCGATAAAACGGAAGATCACGAAAACGACAAAATCCTGGGCAAACCCCGTTCCAAGGGCAGTTATAAAAAAAAGCACCGCCAGGATCCGGAGCATGTATCGCCTTCCGAAGATATCCCCAGGTTTCCCGACAAAAAGCGCCCCCAGGATACAACCCAATAGCGCCGAAGTGACTGCCCAGCCCTGCCCGGTCTTATCAAGTCCGAAATATTCTGTAAAAAAAGGCATCGCCCCATTGATGACTGCCGTATCGAAACCGAAAAGCAGTCCGCCAAGGGCCGCCACAAAGGTGTATTTTAAAAGTGCTTGCTTCATCAGGAATTAAGTGATTAGGTGATTAGGAAATCGCTGATCTAAAATCGTCAATCGAAAATCAAAAATCCATTAGTCACTCGTCATTATTTCATAAGCCTTTCAATCTCTGCAACCTCCTTCGGAATGTTCTTCGAAAGGACTTCGCATCCATCTTTCGTTACCAAAACATCATCTTCAATCCTTACCCCGAATCCGCGAAACCCTTCCGAAAGTACAGTATCATTCGCAGGAATGTAAAGTCCGGGTTCAATGGTGATCACCATTCCGGGTTCAAGGACCTTCGCGGTTTGAACATCATGTACGTCCAGTCCGATGGGATGTGTTACACCGTGGATAACGTATCTTTTATATCCGGCCTCGGCGAAAAGGCGGTTTGCCAGTGCATCGATTTTTTCATAGGTCATTCCCGGAGCAACCTGGTCAATCAGCTGCTTTTGTACTTTAAGGACAGTTTCGTAGATCGTTTTCTGTTCTTCAGTGAATTTTCCCGAAACCGGAATGGTCCTCGTGATATCGGCAGCATAGCCATGGTATTCGGCCCCGACATCCATCACCACGACATCCCCGGCGTTGGCCCTGCAGTTATTATCGTCATAATGCGGGCTGAGACTGTTCTTTCCGGCGCCGACGATGCTCTGGAAGGAGGTCCGTTCAGCCCCATGGCTGGTAACACCATACTCAACCTCTGCCTGGAGTTCATACTCCCAGATCCCGGGCTTGCAAACTTTCATCGCTCTTTCAATGCCATCACCGGTCATGCCAATCGAATTCCTGATCAGTTCAATCTCTTCCGCTGATTTCACCTGACGGAGTTGTCCTACAAGATTCGACGCCCTGGAAATTTTCAGGCCGGGATAGGCCTGCTTCAGACTTTTCTGGATCTCCTTCTCCACGAACATGGGCTTGTCGTTGAGCCAGTCGTGGAGAAAAGAGAGTCCGGGAGCTGTATAATAAAGGGTTTTGGAACCCTCCAGGGCCTGGTTAAACTTTTTTTTCAGTTCCGTATCCGGGATTACGGTATCCGACTTCCCAATAAAATTTTCATGGGGGATCCTCGATCCGGAAAAGGTGTTGCTGCCTTCAAGATAGTAGGACGGGGCAAAGAGAAGGCTGGTCCACCTCTTCCCATTTAATTCAACACCTTTAGGCACGATCAGCAAGGTGTATCCCGGAGACTCAACACCAGTGAGGTAAAGGAAGTTGAGATCCTGGCGGTAGTTCATATATTCATATTCGCTGCTTGCCTCCGGGGCCCTCATTACAAAAACCGATGAAGTATCGAGCGTGGTCACCAATATCTCACGGCGCTTTGCGTATTCCTCAGCCGAAATGCCTCCCTTCGGACAATCCTGGGCGACCAGGAGTCCTGTGAACGACAGTGAGCAGCCGAGGAACAGTATCAAACACTTTTTCATACCGGGCTAGGTTTCAGAACGTGCTATTCCACAAGCTTGAAAGAGGTCCTGATCGTCTGGGTCGAAGGGATGGTCATCTTCATCTGTCCGGTCAGGGCATAGGTCATCTCCTGGTTCGTTGTACTCTCACGGGCCACAAGAATACCAGAAACCGGGTCGATCCAGGCGGCCCCGGTCATCTCACTGGTCCCTTCAAGGAACATCTCCATGCCCATCTGGACCATTTTGCCGGTTGATTCCGACCTGGCCTGAACCGCAATATTCAGGCATTCATGGCCATCCTTCTTCTCCTTCAGGAGGAGGGTATATTCACTATAAGTAGTGGTGATGGTGTTTCCCTCGCCTATCTGCACCGTATCGACGTCCACCCTGGTCCACTTTTCCCCGATGGAAACGAGTTTTCCGGGTAATTTCACGAAGTTCACGGTATAGATGGATGCTACATTCCCGCTTGCCATGCCCTTCTCCCTGGCGACAGAGTCGATCAGTTGCTTACTGATCTCCTTTCCGTATTTATCCATGACAACCTTCCCCCGTTTGCCGATCAACTCCTTCTGAACAATCGTTGTATCCATCATCGGGTTCTTCATCGAGGTGCTCATCTCCTGGTAGGAGGTGATAAAGGTTATATCGCCCCCGGGAGTGACCGATTCGGTTACAAGTTGTAGGAGACTGGTACTGGTTCCGCTCATCTTCATCTCCTGCCCGTTCATCTCCTGGACCATATCGTAATTGTAATTGCTCCTGTACTTGTAGGTATCTCCGGCTTTATACCGGAATTCAAGGTCGAACTTCTCCTGTGCCACCAGGGAACCGGTAACCAGAATGAACATTGTAATAAAAGTTGATTTTAAAAGAAATGTTTTCATATGTTGGAATTTTGAAATTGGAAATTAGAAATTGGTTATATATAAATAAAAACCCATTCGTCACTCGTCACTCGTCATTCGTCACTCGTCACTCGTCACTCCCCTCTTTCCCTTTAATCAGCTTGTATTTTTGGTCATCGTTTGCGATCTTCCATAATGTCAGAAATGCCAGCCTGGACACCCTGGCTGCCTTCTCTGCATCTATCCGGTCGGGGTTATCGCTCACCTGGTGGTAGTCCTTGTGTATCCCTGCAAAGAAAAACAGGTCCGGGATGTTTTTCCGGTAAAAGGAGTAGTGGTCGCTGCCGCCTCCCATCTGGTCACCCTTGCTCTCCTCAAGAACCATTCTGACCTTCCGGTTTGCCTTCCTGACGATCTTAACAAGGTCGGGGTTCTGATGTGCTCCGATGATCTCCAGTGAATCGGGATAGTTTCGGCTGATCATATCAAGATCGATCATGGCAACCGTATTTCCCAGCGGGAAAAGTGGATTTTTAACATAGGTGGCTGATCCGAGCAGCCCCTTCTCCTCACCGGCAAATGCCATGAAAATAACACTTCTCCGTGGCTTCTCATCCATTGATGAAAAGGCTTTTGCAAGAGCAAGAACACCGCTCGTACCGCTGGCATTATCGTCGGCACCATTGAAAATATAATCGGTATCGGCTTTGTGTTCCTTAATGAAGCCTATGTGGTCGTAATGAGCGCCCACAACAACTGCCTCCCTGCTGAGAACAGGGTCGCTCCCTTCCATTATTCCGATTACATTCCTGCCGCCAAGAGGCATGGGAACGATGGACGTTTTGAGCATCACAACAAGCCCCGGAATGGCAAACGAATTTGGCTTAAGACTCTTTTCTATTCCTTCCTGGATCCTTTTTAATGAATCGGCATTGCCGAAAACAGCTTTGATCAGGGCTTCACCGGCATGAACAACCGGTATTCTTTCACCTGCGTCAGAGCAGGAAACGATCGGCAGCGCGTCTCTGGGCAGTGTTTTCGACAACACCGGCCAGGGAAATCCCCGGGGTTTCAGGTTGGTGTAATTCAGCGGACCGGAGATGACCAGCATCCCGGTAGCACCATGTTCTTTGGCCATCCTGATCTTTTCCTTAAGGTTGGCATATTTTGTACTCTCAGTGCCATCAAACTCTTTTCTTGTTGAATCTGTCTGGCCCGGCTCCTGGCGCATCAAAAGGACGATCTTACCTTTCACGTCCATTCCCTGGTAATCATCATACCCGTATTCCGGGGCCGTGATGCCATAGCCAACGAAAACCACAAGTGCCTCCACTGATTTGTCACCGGTGATTTCATATGGAACGAAATCGCTTTTCAATTTCAGATCCTGTTTCTGATCACCGGTCATCAAGGTCAGAATATTCTCCGGGCCCAGGTCAACATAGCAATAGTCGAGGTCCTGATAGAAACTTCCCTTAAGGGGTTTCAGTCCGGCTGTGATGAATTGCCTGGAGATGTAGGCGGCGGCAGAATCCAGTCCAGGGCCTGGAGTATTCCTGCCCATCAGGGAGTCGGAAGCAAGGTAGCCGATGTTCTGTTGCATCAGGTCTGTAGTGATTACACTGTTGGCAGTCCTGACGGCCTTGCGCTGGGCATGGGTTGCCGATATGAACAGATTCAGGAAGATGATTGATACAAACAGGATTTTTGAGATGGGGGAAAGGGACATAACAGGGTAAATAACGATTACGCGATTATATGGTTCAAAGGTAAGAATTTGACAGAAAGAGCATCTTACCAAAAAAAAAGCCGGACCTAAATGGGTACCGGCTTACTGATAACATGAAATACTTTTTACTGGATGCCCAGTTTTTTCCTGACGAGGGGCATAACATCTTCTGAAGCCTCCTTGTAAAGGACTACATCCTCGATAGCATTCAGGACAAAGGTAAATTTGTTTTCCTGGGCAACGACGGAGATTGCGTTCTTGGCCTTCTCGATAAAAGGCTGGAGAAGTTCCTGCTGCCTGGTCTGGAGATCGCTATTGGCTTTCTGGTTGAAGGCATCCATACGAGCCTGGAGATCCTGTAACTCCTTTTCCTTGGTCTGCTTGATAAGATCCGACATGCCGGCCGATTGTGCCTGGTAATCCATGTACTTATTTTCCAGCTCGGCTTTCATGGCGTCCATCTGGTCACTCAGGGTCTGTGAATATTTCTGAAGTTTGATCTTCACAGAATCAATACCCGGCATGGCTGCCAGTAATGTATTGAAATCAATATATCCTATCTTCACCGTTGTCTGGGCCTGTGATACAAAAGAACAACCAAGCGCCAGGAGAATAACTAAGAAAAACTTATTTAACTTTTTCATTTTCAATTATTAATGGGTTTATACTATAATTCGGGGGTACAAAAATAGAAAAATTCTTTGATATAGAAAAATGGTGTTATGTTATTTGCGCTCACCCTTGGATGCCGGGGGTTTGGTATCCTGGGTCTTGGTCCCTCCCGATTTTGAATCAGTGGCGCCTTTAGCCCCCCCTCCGGTTTGTTCCTGGGTCGTTTTTCCCTTCCTTCCTCCAAGGCTTGCGCCAAGTTTGTCAAGGACATCATCGCTGACATCATACTTTGGATTGGCAAACATCATGGTGAGGCTGCCTCCCTTGTCGAAAATGACCGCATAATTGTTGTTTGTGGCGATCTCCTGGATCGCGTTGTAAACCTTTTCCTGGATGGGTTTCACCAGTTCCTGGCGCTTTTTGAACAGGTCGCCGTCCTTGCCGAACCGCTGGCGCTGAAGGTTCTTTGCCTCCTTTTCCTTATCCACAATCTCCTGCTCCTTCTTCTTCTTCATATCCTCGGGAAGAAGGACCGACTGGGCCTGGTAATCCTTATACATCTTATCTACCTCTGCAAATTTGGCTTCAATCTCCTTCTGCCACTGGTTCGACAATTCATCCAGTTGCGCCTGTGCTTCGGCAAACTCGGGGATATTGTCCAGGATATACTGGGTGTCAACATAGGCGAACTTCTGCGCCTGCACCGCTATGGCTGTAAAGATGAACACTGTTGCAAGAATCATTAACTTTTTCATATGACCTCCGTCTTTTATATTTTAGTCGGCAGTCTGCAGTCGGCAGTCTGCAGTCATTATTCACTAGTCCTTTGTTTTCCTATCTTCCTATCTTCCTATCTAATCCAACGACGAGTTGATAGAGAAGTGGAACTGTCCTCCATTTGCTCCCGGCACTCCGGGGATCGGGTCAATACCATACCCCCAGTCAAGTCCGAGCAAACCGAACATTGGAAGGAAGACACGTACCCCGATCCCGACAGAACGGTAAACATTAAATGGATTGAAATTGTTCCATTTGAGCCAGTCATTCCCCGCCTCCATGAATGCCAGTGCATAGATGGTTGCATTGGGATTCAGCGAAACGGGATAACGCAATTCAAGGGTATACTTGGTATAGACAGTGCCCCCGTAAGTTGCGGGATATCCGGGTGTCAGTGAATTGTTGGCATAACCACGCATCCCGATCAGTTCGCGGCCGTCCATGTTGTTATAACCGCTTAACCCGTCGCCTCCAAGGTAAAACCTTTCAAAAGGTGTCTCCCCGAGGTTTTTATTATAAGCCCCAAGGTAACCAAACTGGAGGCGCGGGGAAAGAACAAGTTTCTCAATAAGGTTGATATACCAGGCGGCCTTCACCTTGATCTTGTAATACTCCACCCATTTATACTTCTGGTCGGGCGACATGGTATCATAGTTTACCGCTCCCCTGAAGAGGGAGTACGGAGGCGTTAACTCCAGGTTGATTGTGATCTCCGAGCCGGATTTGGCAAAAATCGGAGCATCCACCGAGTTTCTTGAAAGGACGACGCCGATACTGATTGCATTGTAGACCCCGTTGCCCCCGCCCCAGGGGAAGATCTGGGTGTAATTTTTGGTATTATACCGGTTATAGTTTAAGGTTGTGTAGATGCCAAAATAGTTGTCGGGCCAGTTCAGCTGTGAGCCAAGTCCTACCGAGATCCCGTCGATCTTGAAATAGCCGTAGCCCGGATCGTTGGCGGCGAGACCGTTGGTGTACTTAGAGTGAAAGTAGGAAAGGCTCAGGGCAAGGGGCTTCTTGCCTCCCACCCAGGGCTCCGTAAAGGAAAAACTGTAACTGAAGTAACCCTTGCCATAGGTTTGGAAACGAAGGCTGAACTTCTGGCCGTCGCCCGAAGGCACCGGCTTCCATGCTTTCGGGTTGAATAAGTTTCTAAGGGAGAAGTTATTGAAGGAAAGCCCGAGGGTTCCTACAATTCGCCCGTACCCCCATCCGCCTGAAAGTTCGATCTGGTCGGCCGAGGTTTCTGTTACGTCATAACCGATATCTACCGTGCCGTCTTCAGGATTCGGGTTGACCGAAGGACTCAGCTTTTCGGCATCGAAATACTTAAGCTGGGCGAGCTGCCGCTGTGAACGGATCAGGAGGTCGCGGCTGAACAGCTGTCCCGGCCTGGTCTGGATCTCACGAAGTGCAACCTGGTCATTTGTCTTTGTATTTCCTTTGATGGTCACCTTCCGGACTGTTGCCTGCCTGCCCTCATTCATCCGGATCTCAAGATCGATCGAGTCGTTCTCAACCTTGACTTCAACAGGCACGACATCAAAAAAGAGGTAACCGTCGTCCATATAAAGCGAGCGGATATCGCTGCCGTTCGGGTTGTATGTAAGCGAGGTCTCGAGAGCTTCCTGGTTATAGACATCCCCTTTCTGGATCTTCAGGATGCGGTTCAGCATAATGGAAGAATATTTTGTATTCCCAACCCAGTTGACGTTCCTGAAGTAATATTTATGACCCTCATCCACCCAGATGTCAATGTTGATGGTATTGTCGGGGTTCTTGGAGATGGAATCCCTGATGATCCTGGCATCACGGTAACCCATCGAATTGTACTTGGCGACCAGCAACTGTTTGTCGGTAATGTAGTCCTCCTCGATGAATTTTGAAGACTTGAAGATCCTGATCCTGATGTTGTTCGACGCCTGCTCTCCGAAAACGTTCACTACCTCCACAAAGTCCATCTGTGCCGTTGTCTTGGCTGTTTCGTACACCACCTTGTCGAGATCGTTCATGGGATTGAAAATGCTCTTCTCCTTCGTTTTTTTGAAGGTCCCCTTGATCATGTCGGCATTAAAGTTTGTGTTGCCATGAATGGTGATGTCATACACTTTAACCCGTTCATTTTTATCGATGTTGATCACAAGGGTAACATCATTCCGGTCGACCGTATCTTTTTTCTCAAGGATATCGACATCAACATTTAGAAATCCCTTATCGGTATAATATTTCCTGATGATGTTCTTAGTCTTGATGATGAGGTTATCAGTCACATAGTCGCCCTTGACAAGGCGTATCTTCTCACGGATCTCATCCGCATCCGATTTCTTGATGCCGTTGAACTGGAATTTCGATAGTCGAGGGCGCTCTTTCAGGTAAATATTGAGAAAGACCTGGTCGCCGACGAAGTTGGTCACGGAAACACTGATATCTTCAAAAAGTCCCTGCTCCCAGAGCTTTCTCACTGCCTTTGAAATCTTGTCTCCTCCGGGAATCTTGATCTTCTCACCCACGGTGAGCCCTGAAAGCATGATCAGGACATTCCCGTCGAGATAACGGATGCCGCTGACGGTAATCCCGCCGATATAAAAATCTTTGGATTTGTTATAGTCTAAGAGGTTTACGTCTCCTCCAATGACCTGGGCGGAAAGGTTCGAAGAGATAAAAAGTATCAGTAAAAGTATTCCAAGTCGTATTCTCATCCGCGTCATTTTCTTCGTTTTCCTTCCAGTTTATTGATCTGTTCGCTCGTAAGACCGAACCGGCGCTCCCTGTTCTGGTAGTCGATGAGCGCCCTGTAAAATTCTTCGCGGTTGAAATCCGGCCAGAGGGTCTGGGTAAAATATAGTTCACTATAGGCGATCTGCCATAAAAGAAAGTTGCTGATCCTATACTCCCCGCTTGTCCTGATCAGAAGTTCAGGGTCTGGAACCGATGCTGTTGCCAGGTGCGAAGTGAAGGTGTTGATATCGATAGAATCCGGAGTAATTTCTCCCTCCTGTACCCTTTTTGCAATGGCACGAGCAACCTCCACCAGTTCCCATCTTGAACTGTAACTTAAGGCAAGAAGAAGCGTGAGACCCGTATTCCCCGAAGTCTGGTCAAGGGCCTTGTTCAGCTCACGGTAACTTTTTGAGGGGAGACTTTTAAGGTCGCCGATGGCCATGAGCCTGATCTTATTGTCCATCAGGGTCTTCATTTCACGATGGAGGGATTTGACCAGTATCCTCATGAGGGCATCGATCTCATACTTGGGACGGTTCCAGTTCTCGGTGGAAAAGGCATAGAGGGTCAGGTATTGTATTCCAAGTTCGGCAGCCGCTTCCACGGTATCCTTTACGGCATCTACACCCTTTTCATGGCCGGATGTCCGTGCAAAACCACGCTGGCGGGCCCAGCGTCCATTTCCATCCATGATTACAGCAACGTGTACCGGTAACCTCTTTTTATTGATCTGATCTTTTAAACTCATTCCTGTACCTTGCTGTATTTAATTTTCCAGATCACGGCAACGTTTGTTGCTGACGATCTTAAATTTGTATGTAAGTGATAATCCAAAGAAGGAGTACCAGTCCTGGTTCTTAGAATTGCCCCGCTGCATCCCTTCAGAATAGGTTCCTGTCGGGTCGGAATATTTATTCCGATAATCCGGATAAGTGGTGCTGACATCGTCCAGGTAGTCAGTAACTGTCTTATGCAACTCCCAGTAGATCTGCAGCCCAAGCTTTCTGGCCAGACTCATCTTGACACCAATACCGAATGGGAAACCAAAGCTGACAGTGGAATAGGGTTTCCGTCCATTGTAACCAACGTTCTGTCCCTCAGTCCCTAAATTCTTCAGCTCACTGCCGTCGGCAGAAATAGGATTAAAGAAAAAGATGCCAAACCCTCCGTAGACGTAAGGAGTTACCCAGTTTCTCTTGCTTCCTGTGAAATAGGGAAAGAAATTGAATTCGCCCACAGCCGAAATATCCATAACATAACTTGAAAAGGTTAGTTGTCGGTCAGGCAGGAATGTCGACTGGGCGGCATCACCTTTGACTGTTCCGCGCATAGCGCTGAGTTTGACTGACCAGCGGTTATCGATGTTGTACCTGACAAGCACACCATAGGCCAGCTGTGTGTTCATGAAGTGTTTTCCCGGGTTGAGATCCCCGAGATAATAACATCCGCCGCCGGCAAGGCCAACCTCAATATCCTGAGCAGATGCCCCCGGTCCTCCCAAAAACAAATGGAAAACCGCGAACATCATGATGGTCCGGGGAAATGAAATCGCCGATGCCCTTTTCATTTTATCGATAATTCGGTGATTTGTTGCAAAAATCAGGGTTTACGATAATTTTAAACGTCTGAATCCGGTTTTTATTTGAAAAATCAGTGGATTTATGCTATTATTTTACTCAGTTTCTGATATCCAGCCCCCAGTTCAGTTTTTCCCTGAGGGTAGTGAAAAAATCTTTCCCTGTCAGCCTGAGCAGATTGATGCCGAACTGGGCTTTCCTTATTGTCAATTCAACAGCGTTGGTCACCTTGGTCACCCTCGAGTCGAGGCTCACAAGGAAATCATTCCCCCTTCCCTCCACCTTGATCCTGACGACACTGTCGTCCCTGATCACCACCGGCCTAACGGTAAGGTTGTGGCTGGCGATCGGGGTGATGACAAAATTCTCAGATCTTGGGGTCAGTACGGGACCGGTACAGCTCAATGAATAGGCTGTGGAACCCGTAGGTGTTGCAACGATTAGTCCATCGGCCCAGTATGTGTTCAGGAACTCCCCGTTGACCCACGTTTTGATTGTAAGCATCGACATCGCATCAGTCTTGTGAACGATCAGGTCGTTCATTGCGAAGTTAACACCTCCGAACAGGCCGGCCGGGCTCTCCAGTGTAAGGAGGGTACGGCGGTCGATCCTGTAGTTCTTCCGGAATATGGCATCCATCGCGGAAACGATCTCTTCCCGAGAAATGCTCGATAGAAAACCCAGGTGACCCAGGTTGATCCCCATGATGGGTATTTCCGATTCCCTGACCAGTGCCACCGCGCTGAGAATGGTCCCATCGCCTCCGATTGAGAAAACCATATCAACTTTTCCGCGAATCCCTTCAAGGTCTTTAAAAATGACCGGCTCCTTCCTGAAATCAACCTTTCCCTTGATCAGCCTGAAGAATGGCTCATAAACAAATATCGCACCGCAGAGGTCCTCCAGTTTCCCGGTCAGCTCCCGGACATAAGGTGTGGAATCTTCAGCCACATCAATGCCGAACAGTGCTATTTTCATGGTTGAGGGTGATTTTCAATTCAGCGTGCAAAGATAGGCTAAATTTCTTTTCAAAAT
>JBAXRT010000091.1:0-11984 GCA_037131065.1 bacterium
GAGAAAACTATTCCTATTCCACAAAACTGATAAGTCAAAGCACTATCCAAAGCGAGGCCGGAATCGAGTATGTTTCTTTTGTTAAGTCTAGCACAGGTAGCCATTTGAAAAACACAGCAGAGACGATTGACATGAAATACTTTACTGGTGATCAATTACTTTTCACAGGTACTTCAGGAATATACAAAACTTTAGTAGCCGATGTGCCAACCAGCAGTAAAACCATAACTTTCAATTTTGCAGGATGTACGGATGGCGATGGTAACAACTATGCAACAGTCCGGATAGGCTCGGGAAAATATGTCCAGACCTGGATGGCCGAAAACCTGAACTACATTACAGGCAATAGCTGGTGCTACGATGATAATACATTAAATTGCGATACCTATGGCAGGCTGTATGACTGGCAAACAGCGCTTGGAGCCTGTCCATCGGGCTGGCATTTGCCCAGTGATGCTGAATGGACTGCGCTTACTGATTTTCTTGGCGGAGAATCCATTGCCGGAGGAAAGATGAAAGAGGCCGGAACAGCTCATTGGCAATCACCAAATACAGGGGCAACCAACTCCACAGGATTCACTGCCCTTCCAGGCGGCAGGCGGAGTCTCAATGGCTATTTCTATAATCTCGCGGTCCACGCCAACTTCTGGTCGTCGACGGAGAACTCCTCGACGACTGCGTGGGACCGGTACCTCTACCACAATGACGAGAACGTGAACCGATACTCCAACAACAAGACGGACGGTTTTTCGGCCCGCTGCATCCAGTACTGACAGCGCCCGGACGCACACTAAACGACCGGAAAGTAATTTCCGGTTAATATAAGTGAAGCTTGCTGTAATCAAACTTCTCCATCATTTTTTCACGACTTCAATATGGTGTCTTTCAGGATGGTCTTACTTCATTTTGTAAGAAATCCTTCAGATCCTGTTCGTTTCCAAATCTTAAAACATCCTCTTCGGTTACACGTCCGGGAGAAAGCAGAAACCCCTGAATATGATCGGTCGCTTTTATCTCTTTTAAACGTCCGTTACCCCTGACTGTTAAGACAGTCAGGACCAGATCTCCTGTAGATGCGCATTGCAACCGGCAAACAGGACATTCCCAATAGTCCATACTGTTGGTCAACATGACAGATTTTTTGCCTTCGGTAAGGCATTGCGGGCAATACCCGTCGCTGGTCTGACTGAACATGATATTTCTGTATTTCCTGTCAGGATAAAAAGTTATCGCGTTCCCGGCTTCACCACCTCTTTAAACCCGATCAGTACTACCGAAACATTGTCTTTTCCTCCTGCCTGCCTGGCATACTCGACCAGTTGTCCAGCATCGGCATGCTGTTCGAGTAAAGACTCTATCCGGTCGTCGGAAAGCATATCGTTCAATCCGTCGGAACAAAGGATAAAAAGATCGTCGTCAAAGACAGTTTCGCTGATCTCGGTAAAATCAATAAAAACCTCATCTCCTCCGCCGATGGAGTTGCATATCATATTTGAAGGGGCAGTTGGATCATACATTTCGCGCATGGAATGATCGGTCGATATCCGGGAAAGTATCCCTCCCCTGAAACGGTACAAACGGCTGTCGCCTGCATTATACCAAAAGATCCTGTTCTCGTACACCAGCATACCCACCAGGGTGGTCCCCATGTTCAGGAAAGCCGGGATCTCTTTCCCTTTAGAGACGATCTCGCCATGGATCTTCCGGATCCAGTCATTGAATACAGTTTTCAGTTCATCAAAGGATAATCCCCTGTTCAATCCATGAGCGAATTCATCGAGACTCTGAACAACCAGCTCGCTGGCAAACTCCCCTCCGTTATGACCGCCCATTCCGTCGGCCACAGCGAACACTGCGGGAAATCCTTCCATGGGTTCGATCTGCAGCTGCAGTTTGTCGTCGCGGATAGTTTCCCCATGGACCAGCACCATGTCTTCGTTGTTTTCCCGAACACAACCTGTGTCACTGAATGCATCGATGGACAGAATCATAGCGATTGAAAATTACGGGTTAATCAAAGGTGTTTATCAGGCATCCACAAAGAATTCCAGATCGGCGATCGTCACTTTTGTTCCCATATACAATGCTTGAGGCACATTGGGATCAATTTTTTGATTATTGACAAAGGTTCCGTTGGTAGATCCCAGATCGGTGATCGTCCAAAAGCCCTGCGGATTCAGATCAAAACGAGCATGTGTCCCTGAAATATATCCCTGAGAGGCGAGCAATGAGGTATACGGACCGTTCTTTCGCCCTATGATGGCGCCATGTTGTGCGGCGAGTCTGATGCCCGAACTTTTGCTGACGAGTGTAAGACCCGTTGTTTTCACGGGTTCGCTCGGCCGGCGAATGGTTCCCTCAACATTAACCTCACCTTTCGGGGATGGAGCGGGAGAAACTGCCGGGGATGGAACAGGAGTAACTTCCACGGCTTTTTGCTTAACAGAAATCAAGACAGTACCGCATTTTGTGCAACGGTTCCCCTTACCAAACGTGGTGCATTGCGGACAAATTTTTAATTCCTGTCCGCACTGGTCGCAGTAACAGGAATCCTGCTCGATCTCCACTTTACATTTAGGACAATCTATCATCATCTCTCTTCCCTTTTTACACGTTTAATTTTAGATCCTCACTGCGGATAATGACCAGTTCTTCCTTGTCAAAACCGGGAATATTGAAAATCTTCTGCAAACGGTTGCTCTGCAAGGTTATAGTACGCTCGAAAAGTTTACGTACATCCCTCGCATTAGCGAAATTCCGGTCCTTTTTACGCACCATCTCCCCGAAAATTCCGGGTAATAATACATCCGCAGCTTCATCAAGTTTCATTTTCTTCTTCTTCACCATAGACCTGAAGATAGTCGCCATCTCATCGGCTGAATAATCGGGAAAATGAATCATGTTCTGGAAACGGGAAGGCAATCCGGGGTTTGAATCCAGAAACTTTTCCATTTCCCGGGTATACCCTGCCACAATACAGATAAACTTGCCTTTGTCGTCTTCGAGCCTCTTCAACAGGGTATTGATGGCTTCCAGTCCGAACTCGTCCTGCGGTCCGCCGTTAAGATTATACGCTTCATCGACAAAAAGTACCCCGCCCAGGGCTCTGTCGATCAGTTGATTGGTTTTAATGGCAGTCTGACCTGAAAACCCTGCCACCAGTCCGCTTCGGTCGGTTTCAACAAGATGTCCCCTTGATAAAATTCCGATCGACCTGAAAACCTCCGCCATGATGCGTGCAACGGTTGTTTTCCCCGTTCCGGGATTTCCCGAGAATACGAAATGTGAACTCACGAAAGTCTTTTCTCCTCCCGCCAAAGCTCTTTGTCTTTCCATATTGAGGACCGACACCAGGTTTCTTACTTCGGTCTTGACGCTCTCCAATCCGGTAAGCGTATTGAGTTCTCCCAGAACTTCACTGACATCCAGTTCTTTCGATTTTTTCAGCGGAATATCATCCGGCTGAATAGTTATCAGGGCTTCATCGGTTTGTAATTCCGGTAAAAGATCCGAAAGCCGGGTCGACATACGCTGGGTGGTCTCGTCGAACATTTTACGCATTTCACGTGCATTCCCGAAGTTCTTGGATTTAGCTTCCAGCTTCTGATCAATGGCTTTGCGCAATTGTTCCAGGGTTTCGGGGGGCATGACGAACTTTTTCTTTTTAACCAGGCCGGTGAAGATCTCCAACAGCTCATCCGCAGTATAATCATCAATATTCAGACGATGTGTGACCCGGCTTTCAATACCGGGGTTCACTCTCACAAACTGTTCCATCTCGGTCTGGTATCCGGCCAGGATCACCACGAACTTGCCCCGGTCGTCTTCCATCCTTTTCATCAGGGCTTCAATAGCTTCGGTACCACCCTGGTCTTTCCCTCCTCCCTCGCTTACAGGAGCTAAGGTATAGGCTTCGTCAATAAAGAGGATACCTCCCATAGCCCGGTCGCACAGCTTGTTCACAGTATCGGGGGTTTCGCCGGAATACTTGCTTACGATCTGGCTGCGGTCCACCTCTATGACTTTAGCCGTAGGCAGCAGGTGAATGGCTTTAAATATCTCTCCAAGCTTCCTGGCAATAGTCGTTTTGCCGGTCCCCGGGTTTCCCGTAAGCACCAGGTTCAGGGCAAGGATCTCGGCCCCTGACAGACCACGCTCCATCCTCATCCTGTTAAATTCGACCTGCCTGGCCATCGCTTTGATGGATTCCTTCACACCTGTCATCCCCACAAACTCATCCATTTCGGCCATGATCTTGTCCAGGGTTTTTGCTTTTGCTGCTTCTTCGGCCGTGATATCGGCCAGGGTGATCACGTTAAGAAGCCCAGGGTTGAAGTCAGGTTTCCCGAATAAGGCCGATAGCCTCTGACCCTGGCGCGCTACAGCCAGTTCAAACGCTTTCACCACCTCCCGTGCATTCCCGAAGTTTTTGTCACGCGAAATATACATGCTGTCGAAAAAGTTTCCCAACCTCGTATCTGCCTCAGGATCCAGTGTCAGTTTTTTCTTTGCTGCCAGGTTACGGAAGATTTCGGTGAGTTCATCCGGCTTATAATCCTGGAACTCGATGGTGCGGTTAAATCGGGATTGCAATCCGGAATTGGAAGCGATAAAATTATGCATCTCCTTTGTATACCCGGCCACGATGCAAATGAATTTGCCTTTATCATCGGAAAGCCTCTTGAGCAAGGTATCGATGGCTTCTTTCCCGAAAGAATCCTGGTCACCTGTGATCAGGTTGTAAGCTTCGTCAATAAACAGTACTCCGCCCATTGCCGAATCAACCAGCTGGTTGGTTTTTATCGCAGTCTGTCCCTGGAAACCTCCCACCAGACTGCTCCGGTCGGCTTCGACCAGATGTCCCCTGGAAAGCAGTCCGAGTGATTTGAACACATCGGCCATGATCCTGGCTACCGTGGTTTTCCCGGTTCCCGGGTTCCCCGTAAAGATAAAATGCAGACCAAGCTGAGTTTTTTCTCCTCCTTTCATCTGTCTTTGTCTTTCCATATTCAGGAAAGAAACCAGACTGCGAACCTCGTCCTTCACGTTTAGCAATCCTGTCAGCTCATTCAGGCCTTTCATGCATTCATTCAGATCCAGCTCCTTTGGCTCTTCCCAGGGAATGTCAGCAACAGTAATAGTTTGCAGCATCTCGTCAGTCGGATTCAGGATCTTGTTCAGTCGGGCCGAAAGCTTTCCGGTCGTTTCTTCAAACAGCTTCCTCATCTCACGGCCATTGGCAAAGCTTTTATCACGGGCCTCATAGATCTTTGTAATGGCCTTTTTCAGCCTCTCTTCGGCCGCTTCTTCCAGCAGATACTTCTTCTTTTTGATCTGGCCCTTATAAATCTGCAACAACTCTTCGGGAGTGTAATCTTCTATATGCAGAAAACGGTCGAAGCGGCTTTTCAGTCCGTCATTCGCCGAAAGAAAATTATTCATCTCGTCCTGATAACCGGCAGCGATCACTACAAATTTATCCCGGTCATCTTCCATCCTTTTCATCAGCTTCTCGATAGCCTCCTGTCCGAACTTGTCTTTTTCCCCGGCCACACTCTGAGGCGCAAGCGTATAGGCTTCATCAACGAACAGGATCCCACCCATGGCTTTGTCGCAAAGCTCATCTACCAGCTTGGGAGTTTCCCCTGTAAACTGGCTCACCATTTTAGCGCGGTCCACCTCGACCACATTGCCGTTATCCATGAACCCGATGGCTTCAAAGATCTCGCCAAGCTTGCGGGCAATCGTCGTTTTGCCAGTTCCGGGATTCCCGGTAAGAACCATATGCATTGAGGGGCGTTCAGCGGCAGCCAGACCCCTTTCGGCTCTTTCCTGAAAAGTCTTTACTTTTTGGGCTATTTCGCGGATGGCCGATTTCACGTTATCCATCCCAATGAACTCGTTGAGTTCGTCCAGGATCTGATCAAGAGTCTTTTCCTCGGGGACATATCCTTTGATGTCTTGGGGCAGGATCGTCAGGTCGTTGGTGCTGGCCTTGGTGCGGTTAAGCTGTGATGTAAATATCTCTTCTGCTTTTTCGGCTGCCAGATGACCGTTCCCAAAGGAATCATCTCGGGTCTTTACGGCATACTTGAACTGGGCTGTAAGTTTCTTGTACGCCTCTTCACCCAGGGTAAGACCAAAATATTTATCGCGCAGGATCTGAATACAGATCTCCCTCAGCTCTTCAAAGGTAAAATCTGGAAGACGGAACAGGTAACGGAAACGGTTACGTACTGCAGGATTGTAAGCCAGGAAATTGTCAAATCCTCCCGGAAGGCCGGCCAGAACAACCACGGGATCATTTTCCCAGTGCCCCATCTCGATAAACAGCTTATCCAGCTTGTTGATGTCGTTGGAATACCCGTCGGGTAAAAGCTTTTGGGCATTGTCGATAAACAGGATCCCTCCTTTGGCGGCTTTAATGTTCCTGTCCCAGTCTTTGACAAAATTGTCATAATCCACCGCATCCACCATATGAATAGCCGGGGAGGTGATGATCCCGTTGGCAAAGAATAGCTCCTGGAGTGTCTTTCCAAGGGTGGTTTTTCCCGTTCCGGTGTTCCCAATGATCAGCGAGTTCATACTCAGGCGTAGTTTCTTTCCGCCTGCCGATGAACGCTGTTTCAGTGATTGATAGGTGTTGATGAGCGACTGGATTTCTTTCTTTACTTCGGTCATCCCTACCAGCTTATCCATCGACTGGCCCGATGTGCCCGCCATCGACACTCCGCACCATTTACAAAACCTTGCAATGTCGCGGTTTTGTTTGTTACAGTTTTCGCAAAGCATAATTCTATTTCTTTTGTTCTCCGGCAGGTTTCACATACTGGAACTTCGTGACCTTATTCGTTTTCAGGTTCAGGTAACTCCCGGTGATGGTATCCAGGCCGGAACTGATCGTGGCTGTGAACTTTCCGTCGAGCTTGACATCATCTACTTTACCGGTGAATTCCATTGTCTTTTCTTTGAAGTTGATCGATCCGGTTATATTGGCTTTCACTATCTTCTTGATCTTCATCGACATGTTTCCGAAGATCACATCAGTGGTGAACGGCTGTATAATAAAGGTAGAGGGACGATTATCGAATTTTCCTTTCCAGGTCCCGGCCACCTGGGCTTTTTGCTGATCGGTCATGGCAGGTCCGGCGGTTTCGGCCGATTCCTGACTCGACGTGTGACCCGACACCTTCGGATGGAAGTAAAGAAAAGCGGCAAGCAACAGGATGAAAGTGACGATCCCCGGCAATATCCAGCTCAACAATTTCTTGTCCTGCCTTGAAAGTTCGGTGTTAAAGGTTTCAAGAGCATCAGATTTGCTTGATTTGAAACCGCCTTTGCCGGGATGAAAAGCGTGGTAGAGAGGTTCGACAATGGTAGTGGCCGGATCGGAATCAGAGAGTAATTCTTCCCTGATACCGCGGGTTGAAGATCGTCCGCCGAAAGCCAGCCATAAAATGGCTGCAGCCCCTGCAATGACAGCAACAATTGATATAATGGTCACTACTGGATAAAGCAAAGCTACGATGAAGTATACAATATAATACAGAACAATAGCCTCGAAAAGACCTGCAAGCAGGTTCGTTACGATCCCTCCGTCCCTGTTGATACGCCAGGTATAAATGCCAAGTAAAACACTCGCCAGCAGCCAGTATATAAAACTTACTTTCCAGAATCCTCCGGGAAGTGGATTACTCGAAAGAGGAATCTTATAGATGATCAGTAAGCCCAGCAGGGCCAGAGCGGGGATGAGCAGCAACGTCCCTAGCACAATCTTCATGGTCTTAATCCGCCCATAATGGTTCTTCACTTTTTTCTTCAAATTATGCAGGATGGCTGTTGCTTCATTAAACCTGCTGACTTCCTTGCAATCTGAGTCGAACTCCTTAATTTTTTCAACATACTGCTTTGTCAGGTTCTCATAAGCAAACTGCGGCTCAAGGTCGGCATACGGATCTTCCTGATAGAAAACCGCAAGCCAGTTTTTGAGGCAGCTTTTCTCCATCTCCTTTTTGATCTCCTCTTTAGGTATGTCTTTTAATTCTTCCAGACTGTATACCGATTTATCGCTTCCGGCGAAATAATAATAGGGATCATACCCCAGCCCTTTAATGGCTTTGTACAAGGCGATCTCCTGGTTGTAGGGTCCGCATTTATTCCGGTTGTCATCCGACTTCAGATCAAAACAATATTTAACCCATTTATCTTCTTTTTTCCATCCCTTGGATTCAAAATACCAATGAATAAGTGACTTATCATTATCGAGATTTTCAAGGCATTCATCCAGAAAATCATCCTTTTCATCCTCCTGGTATTTGCGGCAGGCATAATGATTGAACAGGTTTCCTGTTTCGCTCTTGGTGAAATAATACCGGTCCTCATCTTCGCCCGGCAGGTACAGATTGAATGAGACCTCAGGGTTCATGTAGTATAGCATTGCATGGACCGTAACCGTGGTTGTAAGGTCTTCGTTATCTATGATTTTCTCAATCTTTTTATAGGTATCCGGATCGTTCTGAGTGGCATACCAGGCCAGGAACCTTCCGTCGATAAATGAATTCCAGCCGTCATCGGTAATATCTTTTTCGCGGAAGTTGACGATGACATCGTTGGCGGTTTTACAGAGTTCATAAACCTTTTTATTCTTCTCATTGATAGTCTCAAGGTAAAAAGGCGTCGTTTCGTCGAGGTAATAAATGGTTTTCCACAGGGCTACTTCCGGTTCCAGCTTCTTGAAATACCCCACGAAAAGGTCGCGTTCTTTTTTGTTTCCCAGAGCCTGCAGATAGATATAGAATTCATCGTCACTGTCTGTCAATGCTTTTGCATAATGCCCCCGGTTCTTAACTAAGGCCTGGGCCATCTTTTCAAAATTGTCACAGACTGAACCGTCGACCGAATTGTAAACTGCACTCTCGTCAAGCAGGTAAACCGTAGCACGCAGCCCGGCTTCCTGGTTTTTAGGATAACGCTTCTCCAGAATCTCCTCGACCTCGACAGCGAGCTTGTTATTTCCGCATTCCTCCAGCCAGCGGGTCAACCGTTTGCTATAAAGGTATTTAATGGCCAGCTGAGGGTTTTTATCGAACAGTTTAGCCAGTTCCAGAGGATTATTGGCGATCAGGTTCAGGTCGGCATCAAAGACAAAAGGCTTATACCGGGCAGCGGTATTTTTAGCCACGGCAACCGCTTCTCCTTTATACCAGCGCTGCACTTCATCAAATCCCCAGCGTTTTGCCGGATCAACAATGGTAAGGCCCTGCATCAGCGACAGAACGTCGGCCGGTGCATCCTGCGGATAAGGAAGCTCCCCGTTACGTTTCATTCTCACCATGCGTCTCTCGTTATCCTTGAACGGATTGCCGCCCAGCCAGATGTACATCAGGAGTATACCCAGGGAATAAAAATCGACCTTGCCGTCGATTTCGACTTTGTCGTCAATCGTCTCATAAAGCTCAGGTGCGGCGTAGATAGGGGTACGCGCCTGCTGGGTCTGGTGCATGAGCTCATCTTCGGCGCAAAGCGAGGCAATCCCGAAGTCACCCAGGACCAGCTGCTTATGCTGCTTCTCACGGAAGAAAAAATTCCCCGGTTTAATATCTTTATGGATGATACGGTTATTATGGCAGAAAGCCAGGGCATGGGCAGCCTGCAAGGCGATATCCTTCAGTTTCCCGGCATCTTTCACGAAAAACACCTCGTCGAGAGTTCCGCCTTCAAGGAATTCCATCAGTTCAAAGGAGCGTTTACTTCCCTGAGGACTGGTCCATATGCCGTATTCAAATAACCTGATGATACCCTGGAAATCAAAGGATTTCAGGATCTCGAGCAATTCGGTTTTCGGGTTGAACTGCGGATAATACAGTTTCAGCACATAAACATTCCCATCGCGTTCAAGGAGATAGATCTGTCCTTCACCGGTTGATTCCGAGATGATCTTTTTGAAATTGTACTTTTTCCCGTTAAGTTCGTAAACCTCAGATGTACCTTCCCTTGCTGATACTCCTGAAACATCATCCGGCTTTTTCCCGATAGCGATCGTCTTGTCGGTATCGGTTCCGGCTGTCTCCCTCACCGTATCCTGGCTTTCCTTCCTCATGGTCTTTTCCGTATCGACCGAAGGTTTTCTCATGGTCTTGTCGGTATCGGCAGAGACTCCCGATGGTTTCCTGATCGTCTTGTCAGCACCAGAGGATGGTTTCCTCAGTGTTTTGTCTTCGTCCATATGTTTGTATGTTTAGTTACATATTTCCATTATGATACTCCCATTGTATCTTTTTGTAAACCACAACCCATTTCCCGCCCATAAAGGGTTTACCACAATGAGTCGGATTCGGGTGGTAAGAGTGATTGAAATTACACTCCCATACCGAGTCGCTTACAGGGGGTTTACGGGCGGTATAATAATTCCTGACCATCTGGGGCGAAGCCGAATCATCGGGCATCATCCGGTCAAGCAGCTTCTGCATCTCCTCCCTCTTTTGCTTTACAATCGCTTCAATTTCTTCCTTTGACTGCCTTTTTTCAAGTGGTTTGCGTTTGGACACTGCCGGTGTTTCTGTTTCCACAGAGGGTCGGGGAGGGGCATATGGAGCGGGACCTGCATTTTTATTCAGATCCAGATACATTTTTTTCAGTTCCTCGTTCCTCTTCTCCCTCTCTAACTGCTTAGCAGTTTTCCGGATCACCACCGGCTGAGGTTTTTCTTCTTCTGCTTCGGGGGCTTCCGTTTCGATCTCTTTCAGCTGTTTTTCAAGCTCATTGATTTCCGATGAGATACCAAGGACTTGCTGCGTAAGAGGTTCCTGCAGGGCTTTCTGCAATTCCATCCGGGCATTGTCGGTAAGTGGAGTATCGCATTTGACGCAGAAAGCCGAATGATTCAGGGTGCCGCACTTCGGACAGTTAATCCCGCTTCTCGGTCCCCCGCATTCAGGGCAGCAGGCATCTTCTTCGCTCATCCCTGAGCCGCAATAGGTGCAATGTTCGCTGGCAGGAAAGCACCCGCATTTCTCGCAAAGATCTGCACCTGGCAGAATATCAGCTCCGCAGCGGGGACAAATTCTGTCGCCCAGCGAGGCTCCGCATTCCTCGCAGAATATGGCCCCCGGCTCATTCACCGCACCGCATTTCTTACAAAGGCCTGTGTCGGTTCCCTGGGGGTTGGCTTCTTTCTTTTTTTCAACAGGTTTTGCCTCCCGTTCGGCCTGCCTGTAACGTTCCTGTTCCTGCTGCATGATGTTATTCAATGAACTATAACGATGAAACAAAGGTCATCTTTCCCTGCCTCAAGATCTTCTGATGATAGGATTAATCCACAGAATAACATAAAACAATGCTAAGTAAATAAAGCTATGAACCCGGGAGAAAGCACGAATTATTTCAAGTCAAAAATATAAAATAATATGTTTATTTCATAAGATTTTTTAGATAAAAACCCGTTCTTCTGGCTCTCCTGCAAAAGCGGCCATTCCCTTTTCATAGGACAGGAAAATAATTTCACCCTCAATTTACATATAACGCCCGCTTTTACGGCTATGCTGAAATCTCCCTGGATGTAACACGGGAAATTACATCGCTCCAGTACTTCCGGCGAATAGCATCAATTGTCAGGGGCTTGCGGTTAGCTGATTTGTAATCATTATGAAAACAATTTTCCAGGGGATTCCTGACTTTGTGGATTTGTTCCGTCCGGAATTATGTTGTTCAAACCTTTTGGTCATCTCTTCACAATGACCGGAGTAAAACCGGTTCCGGCTGGAACTATATTGTATATAGGTTGTATACAAAAAAAAAGCAGCAAAATTATCAATTAGTAATTATCGTATTTTTGAAACAAACACACACGGTGATAAAAATTTATATCTAAAGAAAATGAAAAAAATTACTATTTCTCTCACATTGATGCTTTTCAGCGTTATATCCGTAATTGCACAAGATGCAGAAGGATGTAAAGATCATCCGCTATTTAACAGAATGCCAAA
>JBAXRT010000092.1:0-11882 GCA_037131065.1 bacterium
CACTCTTTTCAAGGGCAAGTTCCCAGGTCTTTGCTGTCTTTTCGCGGAGATCGGGATCCTGGATCCACATCAGTTCCGGCCAAAGGTTTAAAACTCGTTCGGTCATATGATAAATTTAGGAGCGAAAAAGTGAGGTGGCGAGGAAGCGAATTTTAATTTTGCTATTTCACCATCTCACTGTTTCGCCATTTGGTTCGATATTAAACTACTATAATAATTTTGCAATTATGGCATCCCCCATCTGGCTGGTGGAGACGGCTCCTTTTGCGAAAACATCCGGTTTGCCGGGAAGCTTCATCATGTCATAGGTCATTACTTTGCCCTCTTCCACGATCTCAGCCACCGCCTTGGTGATCCGTGCGGCAATCGCTTGTTCGCCGATGTGTTCCAGCATCATCACGGCCGACAGGATCATGGCGATCGGATTGACGATCGAAGGGTTGAATTCGGCGTATTTCGGAGCTGAACCATGGGTCGGTTCAAAAACGGCGATCTCAGGGCCGATGTTGGCACTGCAGGCAAAGCCAAGTCCGCCGATCAGTCCGGCAAAACCATCCGAAACGATATCCCCGAACATGTTCCCTGCCACGATCACATGGTAGGTCTCCGGATTCTTCGTAAGCCACATCATCTGAGCATCAATATTCGTATCCTGTACCTTGATTTCGGGAAATTCGGTCTTGGATAATTCCTGGGCGATCTTCAGCATCATGCCGGAAGTCTCTCTTACAACATTCGGCTTTTCGCAGACGGTAACCGTGCTGAACCCTCCAGCCTTGGCATATTCAAAAGCTGCCCTTACGATGCGTGTTGTATATTTCCTGGTGAAGATACGGGTCGATACAGCAAGTTCCGGCCTCGGGCACCAGGCAAAATTCTCCTTGAACTTCTTGTGCGTCATCAGTGCATCATAGACCTGGTCGGGGGGATTGGTCCATTCAACGCCTCCGTAAAGACATTCGGTATTCTGGCGGAAGATCATCGTATCGATGATCGGCTCTTCGATCACTCCTCCGAATCCCCGGCGGATGAAGTTCAGCGGGTTACCCTTGAAGGTTTTGCATGGCCTCATGCAAATGTCAAGGTCGTACTTCTGACGCATGCTGACAATCGGGCTGTAATAGGCAAACCCCTTGCCTTTCAGCTCCGGACTGATCTCTGCCTCTGCTTTGTCCTTCGGTTTCGAAGTGATTGCGCCGAAAAGTCCTATTTTATGCTTTTCGAGAAGCTGCTGGGTCCTTGCGGGGAAGGGATCTCCCTCTTTGCACCAGAATTCCCATCCAATATCACCATGAACATATTCAGCATCAAATCCGGCAGCATCCAGAACACGGATGGCCTGCTCTAATACCACTTTACCTATGCCGTCGCCCGGCATTGCTACGATCGTTCTTTTTGTCATAAACTTATATTTGTTAGTTATTTAAATAACAATTTGGGGTCAAAGATACAACGCAGGCTCATATTACCAGCAGCCTTCTGAAAAATATTTACCGCTCAAATTGTTTAGTTGCTTATTTTTGCTCCATGCTCTCAGATCATCTCAGTCACCCGGTTTTCAGGATTATTACCAGAGTTTCGGAGGAACTCGGGGTGCCCGCTTTTGTGATCGGCGGATTTGTCAGGGACCTGATGCTTGGACGAGACAACAAGCAGGATATCGACATCGTGGTCAAAGGCAGTGGGATCGAATTTGCTCACCGGGTCGCAGATCGGCTGGAAGGAGATGTTCCTGTAAAGTTTTTCCGGAATTTCGGTACCGCTATGCTTAAATACGAGGGATGGAAGATCGAGTTTGTCGGCGCCCGTAAGGAGTCCTACAGGCGGGAATCCCGGAAGCCTATCGTGGAAGACGGCACCCTCGAGGATGACCAGAACCGTCGCGATTTCACCATCAATGCCATGGCAATCGATCTTACCAGGGAAAATTTTGGTGCACTCGTTGATCCTTTCAACGGAGTCCGCGACCTTGAGATGAAGATCATCCGCACTCCCCTCGATCCGGATATCACCTTTTCCGATGACCCACTGAGGATGATGCGGGCCATCCGTTTTGCATCGCAGCTTGATTTTACCATTGAACCCGGCTGCTTTAGTGCCATTACGCGGAATGCCGGGCGGCTCCCCATCGTTTCTTTTGAAAGGATCATCGAAGAACTGAACCTCATCATCCTGACCCCGAAACCGTCGAACGGGATCCGGATGCTTGATGAAACAGGCCTCCTCGAGATCATCCTGCCAGAATTCGTCCTGCTGAAAGGATCAGAGGTCATCGACGGCAAAGGGCATAAGGATAATTTCGAACACACGCTCGCTGTCCTTGACTCGCTCGCCATAAAGTCTGATAATCTTTGGCTGAGATGGGGCGCCATTCTCCATGACATCGCAAAACCTCAAACCAAAAAATTCATACAAGGCACCGGCTGGACCTTTCATACCCATGAATTCAAGGGTTCTAAAATGGTTCCGCAGATCTTCAGAAGACTGAAACTCCCTCTGAATGAAAAGATGAAATTCGTCCAGAAGATGGTGCTGCTGCACCTTAGGCCCATCGTGCTTGCAGAAGATATTGTGACTGACTCGGCCGTCCGCCGGCTCCTGTTTGAAACAGGAAATGATATTGATGACCTCATGCTGTTGTGCGAGGCGGATATCACCTCGAAAAATCCTAATAAGGTCAAAAATTTCCTTAATAACTTCCAGGCGGTAAGACAGAAACTCAAAGAAATCGAGGAGAAGGACCGGCTCCGGAACTGGCAACCCCCGGTTTCCGGCGAACTGATCATGCAGACCTTTGGTATCGCACCTTCCCGTGAGGTTGGAATCATCAAGGATGCCATCACGGAAGCCATTCTTGAGGGAGAGATTCCTAATGAATTTGATGCTGCTTTTCAGTTGATGCTGGCTGAAGGAGAGAAACTGGGACTAAAACAGGCAGGTAAATAATTCCTGAAAAAGATTTGCGCTGGTTTATTGTTTATTTATTTATTTTTGACTACCCAATATTTGCGTAAACTACAATGCTGGTATACAGATTCAGGCTGATCTCGGAAGAAATTGATAACTTCATAAGGGATTATGATATTCTCCCCGGGCAAACTTTCCTTGATTTTCATTCAGTCATCATGGAATCGATGGAACTCACACACTGCGACAGGGCTTCTTTCTTCATGACCGACAAAAAATACAAGAAAGACATAGAGATTTCCCTGAAAACAGAAAAACGCCAGGTCAGGAAATACGATGAAGACCTTGATGAAATAGTCAGCCAGACCATTACGCCACCTTTGATGAAGAAATCAAAACTGAAAGAGTACATCGAAGATCCGCATCAGAAGATGATCTACGAGTTTCAGGGGAAAGATTTTCATTCATTCTTTATTGAATTGTTCAAGATCATCCAAGCCGACAACACCTTTTCATATCCAAGGTGCGTGAAGAAAGGCGGTGAGTTGCCCAAACAACCAGATTTGCCTCCGCCTGCTCCGGCCGAATCGATAACTCCTCCAAAGGTCGTCGTGCCGAAGATCAGGATCCCGAAGGCAGCGGATCTGCCGAAACCGGTTAAGATAGTAGAAGAGGAACCTGAATTGACGGACATTGAAGCTGAACTGGAAGAGATCATCCAGGAAGAGGCGCCTGTCCTCGCCGTCCAGGAATCTTCGGCTGATGAGGAAGAATCTTTTGATGGGGAGGAGGAAGAGATAGAGCACATCGAGGATTATGACGACATCGATAACCTCGAACGCAAATACTCTGGCATCGACAGGGAATCTGATGACTACTGATCAGCCTTGTCTGGTCATTGTCTGCGGCCCGACTGCGGTGGGCAAGACCAGGGCAGCGATTACCTTAGCGAAAGAACTTAATTGCGAGATCATTTCTGCCGACGCACGCCAGTTCTACTCGGAACTGAAAATTGGTACGGCGCCCCCCTCATCCTCCGAACTGAAACAAATCAGGCATCATCTCATCGGCCACCTTTCGGTGAAGGATCCATACAACATAGGGATTTATGAAAAAGATGCCCTCCTGATCCTCGACAGACTTTTCCGCAGTTCCCGTTTTGCAGTCGTGGTGGGAGGGTCAGGGCTTTATCTTCATGCCCTCTGCCATGGCCTAGATCTCCTGCCCGAACACGATCAGCAGGTCCGGGAAGAAATTAACCGGCTTTTTCAATCCTCCGGGGTCACAGCTTTGCAGGAAAAACTGAAAGTCCTCGATCATGACTACTATGAGAAGGTTGACCTCAGTAACCCCGCCCGCCTGATCAGAGCGATAGAGGTCTCTCTCATCAGTGGAAAACCATACTCATCTTTCCGCAAACAGGCACCACAGACCCGGCCCTTCAGGATTATCAAGACCGGGTTGGATCTGCCGAGAGAAGAACTCTACAGGAGAATTGACCGGCGGGTAGATGAAATGATATGGAACGGGTTGTTGGAGGAGGCACGATCGATGCTCCCTTTCAGGTCCTTCAATGCACTGAATACCGTTGGGTACAAGGAGTTTTTCGAGTATTTCGACGGAAAATTATCTCTGGAAGAAGCCATCATCCTTATAAAACAACATACCCGTAATTACGCCAAGCGCCAGCTTACCTGGTTCCGGCGAGACAACGAAATAACCTGGTTTCACCCGGAAGATGTTTCGGGGATATTGAAACTCGTCACTCGTCACTCGTAATTCGTCACTATTGATGATAATCGATCAGTCCTTCCATCGGCGTTTGCATGATCGTTTCCACGCTGATCTTCTCCTCAGCTGCGGCCTCGAGGAGTATTCTCTTGTAATAGAATGCTATTGATCCGACAAAACTGACAGGAAGGTTCTGGTAATTATCATAATGCTTTACCTGGGCATTGAAGAAGGCGAGAAAAGAGTTCCTGACAAGGTTTCGGACGTAAGGATGCTCCTGTCTTTCAGCAAGAAATTCACTGAACGATGCCAGGAAACGGTTCGGAAAGGGCCTGTTATAGAGAGCATTCAGAATATCTTCCAATGTATAGTGATAATGCCCGTCAAAGGCATCCCTCAGGTCTGTGGGTAGCTGACGCTTCAGGTAAGCAGCCATAAAGTTCTTGCCAAGGTACGACCCTGCCCCTTCATCCCCGAATAGGTAACCAAGGGAATCGACTTTCGAAAAGATCTCCTTACCGTCGAAGTAGCAGCAGTTGCAACCAGTACCAAGGATACAGGAGATGCCCTCCCGGTTCCCGAAGAGTGCCCTTGCCGCACCCAGTATGTCGTGGTAAACCATGACGGAGGCTTTATGGAAATGTTGCTGAAGTGCTTCAGATATGAGAAGGTCATTCTTCTCCGTCGAGCAACCTGCTCCGTAGAAGCAGATCTCCCGTACATGGTCAGTAACAATGAATGGAACAAGGTCAGCGCTGATGATCGCATCAAGACTCTCGGAAGTATGAAAATAGGGATTCATCCCGGCGGTCGTTACACTGTTCTTGATCATCTCTCCTTCAAGAAGAACCCAGTGTGTCTTCGTTGACCCGCTGTCAGCTATTAATTTCATCGATTCGATATTTTTATTTGATCCGTCTCGATCGTTTCGACCATCTCGATCGTAACGATCGTAATGGTCGAGATGACGTGATGATTATTTTAACAAAGCTTCCTGCGGATTTTTCAGCCCCTTGGCTTCCCTCAGGTATGCTTTTATCGTACCCACAATGATCTTTGCTTCAATACGGATCGGGACTTTGTTGGCATCGTCGGTGACCCACACCAGCACATCCTCATCCCCCCTGAAGATTGTACCTTCCACCATTTTAGCGGAAAGTTTGTTACACCGGTACTTTTTACCATCAGTGTTTTCAACCACCTCCTTTCCAATCGACCTGATATAGATATTGTAGAACCCGTCGTCGATGATCAATGAGATCTTCTGCTTCTCATCCGGTTTCATGTTTGCAATATCCAGTGTGCGCGTGTAATACACTGCTGTCAGCATATCAAAGGTACACGCGGGAAGCTTCAGGGTGTCATTCCTTACCGGGTTGTTGTTACTCTTCGTGTTCGAATAGGCCTTCCCGTGCTGGCGATCGAAATCAATAGTGTTGATCAGCGTATAACCCCCTTCGTAGATATATCTTTTAAATCCCAGTGACCGGAAAGAGTCAGGATCGGTCCATGAGTCGTAGTAATCCCTCACCTTAAATATAAAATCATAGGAGGGAAAGGTCTTGCCGGTACTCCTGAAGTGCCAAGCCTCCTTGCCATTGTAAAGCTCCTTGCCAGCCGTGAAGGTCACCAGGCCGGCATCAACCCAAACGGGTCCCCAGTTGTATGAAACGGTATAGGTGATCTCTTCCCCTTCCCTGAAAACATTATTGGTCGGGATGCATTGGGCAAGCAAACCAGACAGCGGGAGGATGGAAGCAATGAGTAACAGCGATCGTATCAGCATATCAGCGTTGACTGCCCGGTTTGTTTAATGGTTTTTTGTACCAGAGATAATAAACCGGGATCCCAAGTAGAACGATTAAAAGTCCGGGCCATGTATAATCCGACTTAAAAAGAAAAAGGACCACAACTATTGCAAGGGCGATCAGGATGTAGATGGCAGGAATGACCGGGTAACCGAAGGCCTTGTAAGGTCTTTCAATTTCAGGCCTTTTGTGACGGAGGATGAAGATTCCGGCAATAGTCAGGATATAAAAGATAAGTACGGCGAAGACAACATAATCCAGCAGCTGGCTGTAGGTTCCTGATAAGCATAACAAGCTTGCCCATATTCCCTGGATGATCAGTCCTGCGGACGGTACTCCCTTGGAATTGAGGATCCCAACCTTCCGGAAGAACAGCTTATCCTGTGCCATGGAGAAATATACCCGGGCTCCCGAGAGGATCAGCCCGTTGTTGCAACCGAAGGTTGAGATCACAATAAAGATCGCCATGATAAGCACGGCATAGTTTCCGAAAACTCCGGAGATCGCTGCGGTCCCCAGGCGATCGTTCAGGGCATATTGCATTCCCCGTTCCATGATCCCGGCCCCTGTCGGTTCACCGCGTAAAGGCAACACCGTAAGGTAAACGATATTTGTCAGCAGGTAAAGGATTGTAACGATCATTGTGCCGAGAAACAGGCTCAGCGGAATGTTCTTTTTCGGATTAATAATCTCACCGGCAGTAAAGGTGATGTTGTTCCATGCATCGGATGAAAAGAGGGTGCCGACCATGGCCATGCCCAGTGCAACTACAAGGGTGAGACCTGCAATCGGGATGTCCTGTCCTCCCGGCCCCTCCTGCACAGGATCCCAGAAAATCTTATCATTCAACCTGATGGAGTTTGAGTTACTTGAAAATCCCAGTCCGATGATGATGAAGAGGATCAGGAGGAGAACCTTCCCGGTGGTAAATGTGTTCTGAACCCTTTTTCCCTCCCGGATACCAAGGGTATTGAGCCAGGTAAGGAAGGCGATCGAGGCAATCGCAACGATCTGTACAGGGCCGAAGGTAATGAACCTGATCTTAAACCATACGACCTGCTCCGATACCTGCGGCACAAGAACCCCGAAAAATTTTGCAAAAGCCATGGCCACTGCGGCGATCGTACCGGTCTGGATCACCAGGAACATGGTCCATCCGAAGAGGAAACCGATCAAAGGGTTGTAAGCCTCCTTCAGGTAAATATACTGACCTCCTGCTTTTGGGAACATAGCTGCCAGCTCACCATAGCTGAGTGCTGCGAAGACCGTCAGTACGCCGGCAATCAGCCAGGCAGCCATCAGCCAGCCGGGAGCGCCCAGTAAACGGGAGACATCCGCGCTGACAATAAAAATACCCGAGCCGATCATCGAACCTGCAACAATGGCGGTCGAATCAAAGAGGTTAAGACTCTTTCTGAAGGAGTGGTCGTTTGTCATAGGTCTTAAAGCCGGTTGGTGGAATTTGAGTTTAAATCTTCAGCAGAAGGATGTTTTTCCCGCTTTCATAAGAATAATCGACACTCTTACATCTGCCCCGGATGATCTTTATTCCTATGTCATCCTCCAGCCGGCCTTCGTCTAACGGATCATTTGCAGGCCCAGTGCTTTCACATACAAGCGTGAGATTGCCCTCCTTCTCAGAGTAGGATAGGTTCAGTGCGACATCCGAATAATCACTCAGAATGCCAAGGACCTCTTCGGTAATAAGCAGGATATGTCCGGTGGTCTTCTTTGAAACCATGTGCTTTTCGCAAAACGCCTCCATGCCCGCCTGGATGGCATAAAGATCGTAATCACGGCTGTTGATCTGGCAGCGCAGGCTCCGAATCCTGTTTATAAATGCAACGGTATTCTCTTTTTTAGGATTGTCAAAGATCTCCTCCGGTGTGCCCTCTTCATAAATGATCCCTTCATCAAGATAGATCACCCGGGTGGAGATATTCCTTGCAAACTCCATCTCATGGGTAACGATCACCATGGTCATTCCCTCTCTCGAAAGGCGACGGATTACAGAAAGAACTTCGCTTACCATTGTTGGATCAAGGGCGGAGGTGGGTTCATCGAAAAGCAGAACCTCGGGCTCCATGGCCATGCATCGGGCAATCGCAACCCTCTGTTTCTGCCCGCCCGACAGCTCATCGGGAAATTGGTGTGCTTTTTCGGCAAGCCCAACGAGCTTAAGCAGCGACAAGCCTTTTGATTCTGCCTCCGGCTTTTTCTTCCCAAGTAGTTTGACAGGACCGATGGTGATATTCTCCAGCGCAGTAAGGTGGGAGTAGAGATTAAAATTCTGAAAGACCATCCCGACCCTCTGGCGAAGTTTTGGTATATCGGTATGCTTGTCGAGCAGGGATATCCCGTCGATCCTGACATCGCCCCCTGTGGGGGTTTCCAGGAGGTTAATGCTGCGCAGTAAAGTGCTTTTTCCTGATCCTGACGGACCGATGATGGAGATGATCTCGCCCTTGCGGATCTCGGTGGTAATATCCTTCAGAACGACGACAGGCCCGAAATGTTTCGAAAGATTTTTAATGCTGATCATACCCGCTCCTTTCCAATTTGTTTCTTTCTTCTTCTCTTCGGGTCTGATGAGATCTCGATCAGATCTAGTCCCCATGTCAGCAGCCAGGCAAGGAGGAAGTAGAGCACTGCAACCATGATGATGGGGAAAAAGGCATCAAAAGTACGGCTCCGGATGATGTCGCTGGCCTTGGTCAGGTCCTGCACAGCAATATAGCCGACCACCGAGGTCATCTTGATAAGGGATATGAACTCGCCCTTGTAAACCGGCAGGATTCTCTTGATCGCCTGGGGCAGGATGATATAGAGAAATGTCTGGATCTTCGTGAACCCACCTGCGATTGCAGCCTCCTTCTGCCCCCTGTCGATGCTTTCAATCCCGGTACGGAACATCTCTGAAACATAAGCGCCGAAGTTCAACCCGAAAGCGATCACGGCCACTACTACCGGGTTGATGTTTACCGAAGCAAAAACCACGTAATAGATGAGCATAAGGAGGACGAGCACCGGTATACCCCTGATAAGGGAGATATAAAATTTTGCAGGTTCTGAGAGAAGCCGGCGTTTCGACATCCGCATAAAGCAGATTCCTGCGCCAACAATGGTTCCGAAAAGTGTGGCCAGAATGGAGATCAGGATAGTGACCTCCAACCCGTCGATGATATGGAGATATCTACTCTCATAAATTATATTGCTGTAAAAACTGGATTAAATCTTTTGCCAGAAATTCTTCTCTCCAGCCGATCCCTTTGTGTCTCCGGATGACGGCAGGTCCACCTTCCTTGCAAGCAGGGTAACAGCCGACTCAAAGAAGGGATCAGAAAAACCAATCTTTTTCTTGCGCTCCTCCGTAATCATCATCGAGGGGTTAATCTAATCGATCTTTTTTGTGGATATCGAGGCGATCAGGCTTCCGAAATGTAAGGGAACAGGAACGAATTCTCTCCCGCAATAGGAGGCGAAACGCTCGGCCACCTCAATGTCAAACCCGATCATCTCCCCGTTCTGTATGATCGTGGTAGGCAAACCGGCATCGCTTACCACTCCCACGTTCAGCGTTCCGTTCAAAGGAGCAAACTTGATTTCAGGCATTTCCGACAGGCCTTTTGTCATCCACCGGTCAATCATGTCTGCGTAAGTCCCGTCGGACTTTAATTTTTTGAGGTATTCATTGAATTGCTCACGTAAAACCACACTCTCCTTGTTAAAGCCGGCGCCGATCGGAACAGAAAAAAGACTGTCAACAAAAACACCAAGCGCTTCGTTGGATGCAAGTACATGTCTTACAGCGGATTTATCAATGAAGATAACGTCGATTTTATCCGAATTCAGAGCAAACAGAAGATCCGGTACAGTCTGGAACTGAAGGATCTCTGCTTTTGGGAAATGCTTCGTCGCATAAGCGTCATGAACACTCCCCATGAGGACGCCGATACGTTTTGTTGTTATATCCCCGATTTTTTTCAGTTTCATTCCGGCTTTACCCTCCGGAGGAGCCTTGTGATGGTCCCTCACAACCGCAGCAATCCCGCTGGGATAGTAACATTCGGAGAAGAGTACCTTCTTTGCCCGCTCTTCTGTGATCGACATTCCTGCCCCAACCATATCGACTTTTCCGGAAATGAGGGCCGGGATCATGGCCCCGAACTCCATGTCGACGATCTCAAGCCGCTTTCCGAGTTTTTTAGCAATGTAGGAGGCAAATTCGATATCAAAGCCGGCAATATTTTTATTGGCATCATAAAAAGACATGGGTTCCGTCACTGCTGCAGTTCCGAACCGGAGCACACTGTCGGTGTCTTTGAAACGGATTACAGGCATGGGGGCGGGGAGGCCTTTATCGGGGAACCATCTTTTCTCCATAGCAGCGTAGGTGCCATTTACCTTCAAATCTGCCAGCGCCTCATCCATGGCTTGCTTCAGCTTTGTATCCTCAAGCCGTACGGCAAAACCATACTGGTCGTCGAACATCAGTTCCGGGATCACAAGCAGGCCATCGTTCTTGGCAACAATATTCTGAACGACAGGCTTGTCATAGGAGGCGGCATCTGCTTTCCCGTCCCGAACTGCCAGGATACAATCCAGTACCGTATTGTAATATTCGATTTTGGCATCGGGAAATTTTTTCAAAACGAACTGATCTGCTGCAGTCCCGGTGGGAACAGCAAAGGTCTTTCCCCCTTTGAGCATTTCCAGGCTAGTGATCTGTGCATCTTTCCTACCACAACCCAGTGCGAGTAGCAATAGAACAATCCCTGAAATCCGTATAATATTTTTAAAGAATGTCATTGGTCAGTCATTTGCCCTCAGTCCTCAGTCCTCAGTCCTCAGTCACTCGTCACTCGTCACTCGTCACTCGTCACTCGTCACTCGTCACTCGTCTGATATTTCCCCTGCAAGTTAGAAATTATTTTCAATGACCATGTTCAATAGGTTTGGCAAATCTCAAACAACCTTTCAACGGCCTTTTTATCCTTCACAAAGGGACAGTTCGTTTCATGCAGGTGTTCGAAATAGTGCCCGGTCACTCCTTTAAGCTCCGGGGAAGTGGCAAGCCATACCGGCGTGGCAGCCCCTTCGTCTGGAGTTTCATGACCTCCGAAACCGAAACTGTTGCTCAGTTTTGAATTGACATCCCCTGAGAGACAGGCGTTCACGCTGATCCCATCCGGTTTCAGTTTTTCGGAATAAGCAACCGAAAGCATCCTGTTTGCCTGCTTCGACTGGCGATAGGCCGAATCATTATCATACTCCCGCCTTCTGAATTCAAGGTCGCTTAGATCAAGTCCTCCCGCCCAGTAGCTGGCCACATCAACGACCCTTGCATCCTCCATGTTTTTCATGAACCCGGAAAAAAAACTGGTCATCCAGAAATATCCAAGCACATTGGTGGCCCACTGCATCTCGATCCCTTCC
>JBAXRT010000093.1:0-11777 GCA_037131065.1 bacterium
CTACCAGCTCCTCTATAAAATAGCAGGTATCAGGCGTGTCCGGACCCCGACGGTTCTGCAGATGGAGGCACTGGAGTGCGGGGCAGCATCACTCGGTATTATTCTTTCCTATTTTGGTAAGTTTGTCCCGCTTGAAAAGTTGCGCGTCGATTGCGGTGTTTCACGCAACGGAAGTTCAGCAAGCAATCTTTCAAAAGCTGCGAGGAACTATGGACTGGAGGTGAAGGCCTATAAAAAGGAGCCCGAGCAGTTGAAAGAGCTTCCGCTGCCTTTGATCGTCTTCTGGAACTTTTATCACTTCCTCGTCGTTGAGGGTTTTGGCAAGAACAAGGTTTATCTGAACGATCCTGCCAGCGGTCCCCGCACCGTCGACTATAAAACCTTTGATGAATCCTTCACCGGGATCGTCCTGACCTTCAAACCCGGTCCCGCCTTTCAACCGGGAGGGGAAAAGCCGAAATTTTATCCCATCCTTCTTAAATGGTTAAAGGGATATAGGTCGCCTCTTTTGTTTCTCTTCCTCGTCGGAATCGCCATCATCATCCCGGGACTTGCGATACCGATTTTCTCCAAGATATTTGTCGACCAGATCCTGATCCGTCAGTCGGAATCCTGGATCGTCCCGCTGCTCATCGGTATTGCGCTTACAACGGTGCTGCGGGCAGTTCTTACCTGGATCCAGCAACACAGCCTTATCCGTTTCGAGATGAGCCTGTCGCTGAAGAACTCTTCACGGTTCCTGTGGCATGTTCTCCATCTTCCGATGACCTTCCATACCCAGCGGCCGGCCGGCGATATCTCAATGCGTGTGAATATCAACGACCAGGTGGCGATGCTTGTATCGGGTCAGCTGGGCAACACCTTTCTGAACCTCTTCGTCATTGTATTCTATGCGGCGCTGATGTTCTATTACAGCGTGCCCCTTGCCATTGTTGCAATCTCGATCTCCCTGTTAAACCTGCTGGCATTAAGGTATATTTCAAGGAAAAGAGTCGATTCAAACCAGAAGCTTCTCCAGGATAACGGCCGCCTGTTCGGACTCTCCTCCTCTGGGCTCCAGATGATCGAATCGATCAAGTCGAACGCCTCAGAATCGGACTTCTTCTCACGCTGGGCCGGCTATCAGACAAGGCTGCTGAATATCCAGCAGCGGCTTGGCACCCTGACACAGACCCTTCAGGTGGTTCCTGTTTTCCTTACCACCCTCAGCACACTGATCATCCTACTCCTGGGATCACACTATATCATCGGGGGGATCATGACTGTGGGCTCCTTCGTGGCATTCCAGTCGCTGATGGCCAGCTTCAACCAGCCGATCGTTTCGCTGGTCAACCTGGGCAGCGCACTCCAGGATGTACAGGGTGGAATGAAACGCATCGAAGATGTTTATAACTACCCTGTTCCTGTGCCCGGAGAAAAGGATGCGGCTGCCGCCGCCGCAGACAAAACAGTCAAGCTGCAGGGGTACGTTGAGTTGAAAAACATAACCTTCGGTTACAGCCTGCTGGAAAAACCGCTGATCACCGGTTTCTCGATCAGCCTTTCGCCGGGCTCCCGGGTCGCCATCGTAGGCCGTACAGGCTGCGGAAAGTCGACCATCGCCAACCTGGTGAGCGGGCTTTATGATCCCTGGCAGGGAGAGATCCTCTTCGACGGACGGAAAAGGGATGAGATCTGCAAGGCAGCGCTCAACAACTCCATTGCGATGGTGGACCAGAACCTCTTCCTGTTCGAAGGCACGGTGAAAGAGAACATCACCTTCTGGGACCAGACCATTGCCGACAAGGATGTGATCCAGGCAGCCAAGGAGGCCGGGATCCATGAAGATATTGCAGCCCGCACGGGAGCCTATGAGAGCATGGTCTCGGAAAGCGGAAAAAATTTCAGCGGCGGACAGCGCCAGCGGCTTGAGATCGCCCGGGCACTGGCTTCAAAACCCTCTGTTCTGATCCTGGATGAAGCCACCAGTGCCCTTGATTCAAAGACCGAACATCTTATCGATACCAACATCCGGAAGAAAGGATGCACCTGCCTGATCATTGCCCACCGGCTAAGCACCATCCGCGACTGCGATGAGATTATCGTGATGGACCAGGGGCGGATCGTACAGAGGGGAACACACCAGGAACTCCTTGCACAGGAAGGATTGTACAACCAACTCATCAGGGAATGACAGGCGCAATGATCACCGGAAAGAGTTTGCCCGAGATCCTCAGGTCGATGGGGAAAACGGAAAAGGCCGGAGGCAACAAGCCTTTCCTGCTGACCGGGACTGGAAACGCATGGTTCATCCTTCACGGGAATGTTGATGTCTTCTCTGTCGGAATGGTGCAGGGAAAACCTTCAGGCGGCAGGTCCTACTATTTTTCTGCGGGGACCGGAGAATTACTTTTCGGGACCGGGGATGTTGCTCAGGACCGAAACCTGATCGCAGTGCCATCACCCGATACGGAGATCATACACTCAGGGATGGACCACCTAAGGACCCTGCTTGCAGACCCCCTCTTTAAAGATGAAATTACTGTCCTGCTTGACCATTGGATCACACATCTTTCCCAGGGCATTTCAAAAGATATTAACCCCAGGACAGACAGGGTGATCGGAGCGGGAGAGGGGTCCCGGTTGGATGCCAATCTCAAGATCAGGTCAAAGAAAGGGATCGTGTGGGTTGAATTTCTCCAGGGGAATGCCCTTTTCCTCGGCATGAAGGAGATCGCTGAACCCGGTTCCAGGACTGTCTTCCCGGTCTCGCAGGACTCCTGGCTGCAAACAACGGCCGCCTCTGAGATACGGTCGTTCACCACGGCAGAGCTTCTGATTCGGGAGGATGCCTGGCAGCAGCTGGAGAATTTATACGGGATCATCCTTTTCTGTGATTTTTTCAATACACGGCTGAATTCCGTTGATGATTTTAACCGCCTGCGTGAGAAGGCAGGCCATTCAACCCGGGTGAGATCATCCACCCTGCTAAAGATTGCCGCCGTGATCAACGACGGTCTGCGGAAAACTTATATCGATACAGGGCAGGATCCCCTGCTCACCGCTTGCAGCCTCGTGGCAGGCTACAACAGGATCCCTGTCGCAGTTCCAAAACAGCCTAAATCAGAAGAGGCTCGGCCACTGACGCTGAACGACATCCTGCGCGCCTCCCGCTTCAGGGCAAGAAAAGTGAGACTCTCCGGAGCGTGGTGGAAAAAGGAACACGGGGCGTTGCTGGCATTTACAAAAGAGGGGAACCTGCCGGTTGCACTGGTCCCGAAATCTTCCGGAAAGTATGAATATATCAGTCCGGGGTCAAACCTCAGGCAAAGCCTCAGTGAAAAAAATGCTCCCGGGCTGGTGACTGAGGCCTGGCAGTTTTACCGGCCCTTTCCCGACGAGCCGGTCAGGGGATTCCAGCTTTTAAAATTTGGTATAAGCAGCAGTTTCGGTGATATCTTCCTCGTCATACTGGCAGGATTGACCGGAGGTATCCTCACCCTGCTGGTGCCGGTTCTCACAGGGAACATCTTCGACTGGGTGATCCCAAAATCCGACTACCGCCAGCTATACGTTTACGGGATGGTCATCTTTTTCAGCATCCTTGCCGTTTCTTTTTTCCAGCTGCTGAGAAGCTTTGCAATGATCAGGATTGAGACGCGGCTGGATTTTTCACTCCAGTCGGCTATCTGGGACCGGCTGCTCAACCTGCCCGTTCCCTTTTTCCGGAAATACACTGCAGGGGAGCTGGCCGCCAAGGCGAACAGCGTCATGATGCTCCGGAAGATCCTCTCCGATACCGTGATTTACACGCTCCTCGGCTCGATCTTCATGCTATTTAATTTCTTTCTTCTCTTTTTTTACAGTGTTTTTCTAGGCATACTTATCTTTCTTATCCTGCTGATCAGCCTCTCCATGATCTGGTACCTGGGAATTAAGATCCGCAGGAGGCAGCGTATCATCATACAGCTGCAGAACAGGATCTACGGGTTACTTATCCAGTTTCTGTCAAGCATCTCGAAGATACGGATCGCCGGCGCCGAAGTTCATGCCTTCTCACAATGGGCTTCCAAATTCTCTGCCAACAAGCGTGAAACCTACGAGGTCAGGAAGCTATACCTTGCAAACACTGTCCTTGCAACACTCTTGCCCCTGCTGATTATCCTGATCGTATTTGCAGTGATCGCATCGCAGCCGCCAGGAGCAATGTCAACCGGCAAATTCATGGCTTTCTATACTGCAATGACCATGACGGTGGTCTCATTCCTCCAGCTCGGAATGGCTGCCATCGCATTTTTTATGGCCATCCCCCTGCTCGAAAACATTCGTCCCATCCTGGAAACCCTGCCGGAGAACATCTCACTGAAGCCGGAGATCCGCGATCTGACCGGTGAGATCGAAGTGGCGAATGTGAGTTTCCGTTACCAGGCCGATGGTCCGCTTGTCCTTGATAATCTCTCTGTTCATATCCAGCCCGGTGAATTCGTAGCCATCGTGGGTTCGTCCGGTTCAGGGAAATCGACCCTGCTTCGCCTGCTGCTTGGCTTTGAATCACCCGAGAGCGGCTCGGTCTATTACGACCGACAGGACATCTCCTCCTTCGATCCCTCCTCGGTGAGGAGACAGGCAGGCACTGTCCTTCAGCAGTCGCAGCTCTCCACGGGGACCATCCTTTCGAACATCACCGGGATGACCCCGGCCACCTTCGAGGATGCATGGGAGGCAGCAAAGAACGTGGGAATGGATGAAGATATCCGGGAGATGCCCATGGGAATGCACACGGTCATTACCGGCGGGCTCAGCACCCTTTCGGGAGGACAGCGTCAGCGGATCATGATCGCCAGGGCGATCGTGAACAAGCCGAGAATCCTCTTTTTCGATGAAGCCACCAGCGCCCTCGACAACAAGACCCAGCACATCGTGAGCGAAAGTCTTGAAAAGCTGCAATCCACGCGGGTCGTCATCGCCCACCGCCTAACTACTGTTCAGCACGCCGACCGGATCTACCTAATGGATCAGGGAAAGATAGCGGAGTCGGGCACTTACGAGGAGCTCATCGCCCTGGATGGAAAATTCGCAGCACTGGTAAGACGCCAGATGGTGGAGTGAGCAGCCCCATGGTTTTTAAAAGCAATTTGTAGCTATCTTTGTCCTTATACAAAATTTTTCATCCGGTACTGATTAAAAACCACTTTATGAAAGGAAATTTTACGGTTTCAAAATACATTCTGCATCGTTTGCAGGAGATTGGCATTAAGCACATGTTTGGTGTTCCGGGAGATTATATGCTCGATTTCCTTGATGATGTCTGCCGCAGCCCCATCCGCTGGGTAGGGACTTGCAACGAGCTGAATGCCGGCTACGCTGCCGATGGCTATGCACGAATGACCGGTGCAGGGGCGGTGGCAGTAACCTATGGTGTTGGAGGGCTCAGCATACTGAATGCGATTGCAGGTGCTTACGCCGAGCACGTTCCGGTAATCCTTATCAGCGGAGCACCACCGGCCAGGCGCAGGGAAGCCGGGGCCATGGTTCACCACCTGGTCTCGAACTATTACATGCAGTACGATATTTTCAGCAAGATAACTGCCGATGCCGTCCTGCTGACCGATCCCGACAAGGCTCCCGATGAGATCGACCGCGTAATAAGCAATTGCATTGCCCGCAAACTTCCGGGTTACATCGAGTTGCCTGCCGATATAATCCATGCCGTGTGCCGTGAACCGGGTGAGCTTCTTCGTGCTGCTCCACTGTTGTCCAATCCCGAATCCCTTGCCGACTCGGTGGCTGAAGCAGCGGAAATGTTTGCAAAATCAGAACACCCAATCATCCTTGCAGGAATCGAATTGCTGAGGTTCGGGTTAGGTAACGAAGCCCTTAAACTGGTTGAGGCGACCGAAGTCCCTTTTGCCACCATGCTTGGGAGTAAATCAGTACTGCCTGAACTGCACCCCCAGTTCGTGGGGATGTACCAGGGCGGCTGGAGCCGCGAACCGGTTAAACGGCAAGTGGAGGATTCCGACTGCCTCCTGAGCCTGGGGGTTTGGATCACCGACATCGATACCGGGCTCTTCAGCATGAACCTCGACAACCGCAGGATGATCAGCGTAGGCGGGGGGCGGGTGCGCATAGGTAACCACTATTACGACCAGGTCCAGCTGGGCGATTTCATCCGTGAACTCGGACTGAAGGCCCAGCAGCGTTCCTATCTTGCATCACATCCTACCGAATCCTACCGTCCAAAACAGCCGTTTGTTCCGGAACCCTCATGCATCCTTACGGCAAAGCGTCTTTACGAATGCCTTAACTACTATCTCGATGACCGGATGATCCTGCTGGCCGAACCGGGCGATGCCTTCTGTGCTGCACCGGCGTTCCACATCGAGGAGGCCGAGAATTTCATTGTACAGAGCTATTACACCTCTATCGGCTACTGTACCCCAGCCGCCCTGGGAGTCTCCCTGGCCAGGCCGGGCAAACGCCCGGTAGTGCTTACGGGCGACGGAGCATTCCAGATGACGGCCCAGGAGGTTTCGACCCTTGCAAGGATACACTCTCCCGCATTGATCGTCGTCATCAACAACGACGGGTACCTTATCGAACGGCGGCTTCATGAGGACGGGCCCTATAACGACATACAAATGTGGCAATATTCAAAGCTTCCCGATCTATTCGACAAGGGGGCTCACACCATTGGTATCCGGGTCACCACCGAGGAGGAGCTGGAAAAGGCCATGCAGACGGTAGTCCGTGAACCGGAACGACTGGTTCTCATCGAGGCCGTGATTCCGGGCCGCGATTGCTCAAACGGGATGGAGAGGCTTGGCGAGGCCTTCCGTAAGGCACAGCAGAAGACGTCTTAAGGGATCACCTCCCACTTTTCACATTCGTAAAAACGGATCTGCCTGGTATTCTCAGGATACCTGCCGCAATTGAAGTACCTCCAGTAAAAAGAGTCGTACCCAATGCACCTGTTCTGCTTAAGATCCATCAGCGGACAGGCAAGCCTGGTGCAGCACTTCACGCAACCGTTACAGGTCTGGTCCTTCAAGGGCCAGGCATCCCTGATCCGTACCTTCAACAAGTCAGGCCCGGTCATGGGTGGTGCATCGAGCGGAATAGAGAACATCCCCCTGTATCCGGGGTTTCGGAGCCACACTCGGAAAATTCTGCCGAGGGTCGGTATCATTCTGTAGAGGAGCCAGAATCTGCGGCTGTACCGGAATTCATTTAAAAAATACCAGTGATATAGCGGGGCAAAAAGCATACCGGACAATCCTGCCGATAATATTCCGACAAATGCCAGCAGGATAAAAATAATCCTGAAAATTGCCCATTTCAGTTTGTCCATTATCCGGTTTATATTTCAGAAAAAGGTCCAGTATCCCATCAGCCCGGCAGCATTCCCGATCAGAAAATGCGAAAGACCCACTCCCACAAGACTCTTCTGACGGTTGTACATCCAGCCCCAGAGCCAGCCGGTAAGAACGGCCGCAATGGCCAGGTGGAATGACGAATATACATGGAGAGACCCGAAGAGGAAGGAGGTTACGACGATGGCCAGGAACCCTTTGTTTTTACCGATAAACAGACGTTCCAGCGTGCTCTGGGCCGTTCCCCTGGCAATGAACTCCTGGAGCGGCGCCACAACGATATAGGTGATATATGATAAGCTGAAATAGTTCAGATCAAAGATCTGCGATTCCCTGAAGGTCCCCGGAGAGTATTTGTTTGCAAGGACCTTGGCAAGAACCAGCAACCCGATGACAACCGCGGAGATCGAAACGGATTCCTTAACCGATCGTTTCCATCCGCGCAGCGTGAGGCCGAAATCTCTCAGGGGAAGCCTGCTGACACGGATCATCCTGAATACAATGAGCAATGCTGCAATCTCGATCGTCCTTGAGATGATGTTCCGGATCAATTCAGCATGGGCAAGCCGGGTAAAAAATCCCATATCAAGGATTCCCAGAACAAAAGTATAGAAGGTCAGGAGGAGAACAACATTGATAAAAATCGAAGCAAATTGAGATCTGATCAGGCTGAGATGCTCTACATGGGCTTTCTTTTCCTTGAGTTCCTCAATGGTCTGTTCAAGGGCATACTCCCTTGCCTCCACCTTTACCGACATCATCCCGAAAGTCTCCGCCAGTTCAGTAATTTCTGGCGAGTTCTTGGTGTGGTCAGTGAGACGGAATATCCGGTCAACATTCTTGTAAGAACCGGCAATAATCTCTTTTGCGTGTTCGGTGAGGACAGCGACGGCTGACTTTATATCCTCATTCATCTCTCTGTAAGTGTTATGTTTTCTGTGGACGAAATTAAATGATTTATTTCATTTTACCTGGTAATCGCTGCCACTTCTATTACATCCGGCAATATGGTAATGCAAAGAGGCTACTTTTGCAAATTTTGCAAAAACACATGAATAAAATAATAATTTTCTAAATTTTTGAAAAACCTCATATCCTTTTTTCATATATTTCACAAGTTTTTCATTTATTTTACAAATATTATCATGAATTTTTAATTTTTACAGCTTTTTCTGAAGCCGGTGCATTTTGCCGTTTTCTTATTACACTTTCGGGAACTACTTTTAATCCCTCAAAGGATAAAAAAAACCTAACTCATGAATGAACGAAAAGGGTTAATCTTAAAACTGTCCCTTCTGTCAGTTGTCATGATCATAGCTTTTACAAAATGTAGAAAAGATAGTGATTGCAAACTTCAAGCCTCGGCGCCTGCTCAGGGAAGCGATATGATTTTTGTTTATGAGGCGAAAATAATTAGCGGCCAGGGTTCGATCTCATCCCTTACCTATGTTTCTTCGAACGGGGAGATCACAGTTGAAAATCCCCGAATGCCATGGAGAGATACCGTTTTGGTCCCTGGTGCCGTTTCTGCTTCAGTTTCGGCCGTCGGAACAATAGAAGGAGGAAGGCTCCAGCTTAACTGTATTCTCCCTTTATCCCATTCGACCTGGGGTAATTTCTGCGTACATAATTAATCATAGTTCCATGAAAAAATTTACGGCTATTCTGATCTCTGTTTTCAGTCTTTGCGTACTGCCCGGTCTGCAGGCTCAGTCTGATTCGCTAACCCTCGGAAAATTCTACCAGACCTGGATCATTCCAGAGAAAGGTCTCCCGGCCATCTCAGGGATAATGTATGAGATGAAGGACTCCGCTGTGCTCCTTTCATCATCCCATAAGAAAATGGATTATTACACCGGTAATTATGATGTTTCAAAGGTAGATGTCAGGAAGATCCATGAGATAAAATTCAGGCGTCAGGGACGTGGGGCGGCGCTGCTGGTGGGAGCAATCTCCGGGGTTATTGTGGGAAGTGTGATCGGATATTATTATAACAGTAGTTTGAAAAAAGATCCAAGTTTGACCTCCAGTGCCAGGACCATATTGTCCGTTTCTTCCATCCTGGTAGTTTCAACCGGTATGGGTATCCTATTCGGATCACTTGCTGCAGTGAAGACCACAATCCCAATTCACGGCAACCAGGCTGCTTATGAGCAAAACAAGCTCCGACTTTCGGAATATGCTCTGAAAAAAACCTCATCCCAACTGGTATTTGATGCCAGCGGGAATGCTTACCGCACCATCTTTTTATGCGGTAAGTGGTGGATGGCTGAGGACCTCAGGGTGACAAAGTACCGTAACGGTGATCACATTCCAATATTATCAGGAGATAAGGAATGGAAGCAGGCCTCAGGGGGGGCAATGTGCAGTTTCCTGAATGATACTTCAGGAAAGATCAGCCGGGCCGGATTATACAATGCGGAAGCAGTCGCCGATTCCCGCGGCTTATGTCCCCAGGGGTGGCATGTTCCAACCTATGAAGAGTGGTCTGCCTTTGTCTCATGCATAGGTGTCAATATTCCACAGGAATCGGGTACTATCATATCCATGAAAAACATCAGCACCTTCGGTGCTCCCGGCGGATACCGTTCCCAGGAAGGCGTGTTCTCTGCAGAAAAGCCACTTTCATGGCAATGGTGGTCGGCTACCGGGGCGGATTCTTCCCGTACAAAGGCACTCTTTCAGCAGAGTAACGACGGGAGCGTTTTCTTCTCCGATGCCGAAAACGGAACCGGGATCCCGGTGAGGTGCATCAGGGATTAGAAATGTTTCGCGAATTTCCCAAAACCCCATTTACATATTACGAAAATATCCTAAAATCAATGCCCGGCAAAGCGGCAATCCGTTTTTTAGGGAGGAGAGCAGGGATATTTTCGGGTTTCTTTGGTTTCATCCTGAATATAGCCATGGTATTGCATCGATCCGTTTCTTTTCAGATTCGGACTGGGGTAATTTTACCATCGTAAACCGGGTAATTTCCCATCAAACACTTGAACCATGGAAACAATGATATTAAAGGGAGAATCTGTCAGGGACAGGATCTTTTCCGAGGTGAAAAATGATGTTGAACTGCTTCAGAGAATTTACGGGAAGGTTCCCGGAATAGCCTTCATTGGATTTACCGGGGTTCCCCTGGGGAAGTACAACATGCCCCTTCATGTGGCCTCTGCACAGCAGATCGGCTTCAGGGTTTTCCTGCAGGTGATGACCGCAGTCCTGGGTATCCTCTTCCGCAATACCCTTGAATCATTCAGGAATACCCTTACCAGGAGTGCAAATAAAAGTAATTTTGTAAAAATTAACATGTAGAGGAGCGTAATATGAAAGCAAGAGTCCTTTTAGTTATTTTATCATGCTTCGCCTGCAGTGCCATGGCACAAAGGCTCATGCATGAGCCCCGGCCGATGCAGGCCGTAACGGAAACTGAATCCCGTGCACCCGATACAATCGTGAAAGTGATTAAACCCATGATGCCGGGATTTCCAAGGTCCCGGACCGAAGTACCGGAGGACGGAACCCCTGTAGCCGGCACCCTCCGGGTGACCACAAAGATTTCCTGCGAGTTCTTGTTTGACGGACAGTATTTTGCCACCATGACCCCCTGGCACGAGGTGACCATTTACGGGAGCCCGGAGGGGGAACACACCCTCCTTTTCCGGAATGGCGTGATGGAGCGGGAGAAAAAGATCCTGTTAAAACCCAAAGAAGCGGGTTATTATATGCTCCGGAGTGACACGACGATTGCTGATTCCGTGGTCGCTGCAAAACCATCTGCCAGGGTTGACCGGAAAGTAGTCACCCGGTACATCCCTTTCCTCCATGCAGTCAGTCTGCAGATCCGGGGAGGGATCACCTTCAACGGCAGCGGAAGTACCTTCCAGGGGAAGTTTATTGCGGGGTATGCCTTTTCCCCGCAGGTATCATTGGGTATTGGCACGGGGCTAAACAACTTCATGACCAGGTTCCAAAGGAAATATGAACCATGGAACCCCAGCAGCGATACTTATAAATCCAGTGTTTTCAGGGTTTCCTATGTTCCCATCTTCCTGGATCTTTCTGTCGCTTTTCTGAAAAAAAGGGTAAGTCCAATACTGTCGATTGATGCAGGGCTATGTTTGCCTCTCTCCCAGAATCCTACAGGTTCCATCACCCAAGAACATGATTACTATTCTTCCACCGAGTATTTCAGGGTTGAAAAAATTAGTACCGGAGGCTATATGGGCATTGCCATCGGTGTCAAATGGTATATAAACCAGGTATTGGCAGGACAACTCTCGCTTGGCTATGATGCCTGTTTTAACATGATCAAAAGCGGCTATAACACCAACCTGTTATACCAGGATTATTCGGAGACTTACAAAAAACTGCACGTCTCTTCAGGGTTCACGCTCAGCCTGGTAATCGGGATCAATTTTGGAACGGGCA
>JBAXRT010000094.1:0-11748 GCA_037131065.1 bacterium
AAGATCTATGACATCCAGGGGGATATTGTAAAAAACCAGCAGGAGGCTTTCGACAAAAATCTGAAGGTCTCAACAAAGAAAAACCTGGCAGATATAGCCAAACTTTCCGATCTGCTCGTCAAAGACCAGGAGCTGGTTGATCTCAGGAGGGGGATAACAGCAACATGTTCTTCCCAGCTGACGAACGGGGCAATCACTTCTAGTGACTTTCTTCTGCGCGTCTCCGATGAGATACAGGCCAGGATGGGATTGGAAATCCACAAAATACAGCTCATAAAGGCAAAAATCTCATATTTATACAACATTGGTAAATTGTAAGTTTATTTCATAATTTCATGGCCCATGAAACGATATCTTCTTGGAATTTTAGCAGGTCTTGCTCTGGCATCCTGCAGTAATGATAAAGACAAACCTGATGCCTACGGTACTTTTGAGGCTACAGAGGTAATGGTCTCTTCTCTCGCCACGGGGCAGATCCTGCAGTTTAATGTAGAAGAGGGACAGGTACTTGATTCAGGTATCATGGTTGGGTATATTGACACCACGGATCTGTACCTGAAGAGGAAACAGGCTATTGAGACAATGGATGCCACAGCATCGAGAAAAGATGATGTCAGCGCCCAGATCGCGGTGCAGGAACAGAATCGGGAAAATGTGATGGTTGAGAAGCGCCGGGTCGAACGCCTTCTCAAAGACGGAGCTGCTACCCAAAAACAAATGGACGATATCAACGCCAGTCTGAACCTTATTGATAAACAGGTTGCCTCCCTTAAGATCCAGTTCGGGGGCATATCCAGCCAGGTCTCTTCAATCGCCCAGCAGATAGCCCAGCTTGAAGAGTCTGTAAAGCGATCAAAGATCATCAATCCCCTGAAGGGGACCGTGCTGACCAAATATGCAGAAAAGGATGAGGTGGCTACATACGGAAAGCCGTTATACAAAATCGCTGACCTCAGTGTGATTACTTTAAGGGCTTATGTGGGAGGGTCACAGTTACCATATATAAAACTTGGATCATCCATCGATGTGGCGTTTGATAAAGACGAGACGTCCAACACGTATGTCCAGGGTATTGTTTCCTGGATCTCCCCGTCGGCTGAGTTCACGCCCAAAACCATTCAAACAAAAGATGAAAGAATAAACCTTGTATATGCTGTGAAGGTCAAAGTCAGGAATGACGGCTCCATGAAGATTGGAATGCCGGGTGAAATCAGATTCATGCAACCTTTAAACTAAAACCATAACACATGAGAAACATCCTTAAAACTGCAGTTGTACTGCTATTCCTGGCCGCTTCAGCAATGAGCGGATTTGCTCAGAATCATAAAGCGGATGATATTTTAGGCACCTGGCTCAACCAGGAGGCTACCGGTAAGATCACTATATACAAAGAGGGTGACAAATATTTCGGTAAGCTTGTATGGTTGAGGACACCCAATGATTCTATTACAGGTTTACCGCGCACAGATAAAGAGAATCCCGATGTGAAAATGAAATCAAATCCCCTGGTCGGCCTTGTGAACCTTAAAAATTTTGTTTTTGATGGAAAGAATGAGTGGTCAGGAGGAACAATATATGATCCCAAAAACGGAAAAACATATAAGTGCTATATTCAGTTTGAATCACCGAACCGACTTAAAATCAGGGGATATGTCGGCGTTTCTCTGCTCGGAAGGAATACGTTCTGGACAAGATCATTTGCCCAGTGACCTTTTCAGATCATGACCCGGAAAGACCCTGACTCTTTATGATTCTTGTTGAACACATCTCTAAAAGCTTTCCCCCGGTCAAAGCGCTGGAGGATGTTTCTTTCACAGTAGACAAGGGAGAGATCTTCGGTTTTATTGGTCCCGACGGAGCAGGGAAAACCACGTTGTTCAGAATCCTTACAACCCTTCTGGTCCCGGATGAAGGCCATGCTTCTGTCAACAGTCTCGATGTTGTGAAAGAATACAGGAAACTCAGACAGGATATTGGGTATATGCCGGGAAGGTTTTCACTTTACACAGATCTCACGGTAGAGGAAAATCTGAATTTTTATGCCACTGTCTTCGGGACGACTGTTGCTGAGAATTACGACCTGATCCGTGAGATCTATGTCCAGATAGAGCCATTTAAGAAGCGCAAGGCAGGTAAACTTTCAGGAGGCATGAAACAAAAGCTTGCATTGTGCTGCGCCCTCATTCATAAGCCAACTGTTCTGATTCTTGATGAACCTACAACGGGCGTGGATGCTGTTTCCAGGCTTGAATTCTGGGAAATGCTGAAACGGTTGAAAAACATCGGGATAACTATTGTTGTGGCGACACCATACATGGATGAGGCAGAACTATGCAACCGCGTGGCTTTAATTCAGAACGGAAAAATCATGGCAATAAGCACTCCTGCAGAAGTCATAACAAAATATCCCTGGCAGCTTTACTCCGTGAAATCTGATGATATTTTCAGCCTGCTTATTGATCTACGTCAATTTCCGCAGGTTCAAACAGTATTTGCTTTCGGACAGTCGGCACATGTCTCTTTCAGGGATCATGAGGGAATGGAAGCTGAACTTGATGAATATCTCAGGATGAAAGGTCATTCCGGAATAAAGATCAGCAGGATATCGGCAGGTATTGAGGACTGTTTTATGGAACTCATGATTAAATAGAGAAACAGGGATGTAGAGAAAGGGCGAAACATTTTAAGAATGTACAAACAAGAAGCCGAAAATATCATCGTAGTCAAAGACCTTGTAAAAAAGTTCGGGTCGTTTGTTGCCAATGATCATCTGAGTTTCGAGGTAAAAAAAGGTGAAATCTTTGGCTTCCTCGGAGCAAACGGTGCCGGAAAAACAACAGCCATAAGGATTTTATGCGGCCTATCATATCCGACCTCAGGTAAATTAAACGTCGGTGGGTTTGATATTTACAGGGAGCGGGAAAAGATCAAGAAAAACATCGGCTATATGAGCCAGAAGTTTTCATTGTACGATGACCTCACGGTATTTGAAAACATTCGTTTTTATGCGGGAATATACGGGCTAAGGAGAAAAGTGATTGAAGAAAGGGCTTCCGGTCTCATTGAAAAACTCAACATGAAGGAGGCCAGGGATAAACTGATCCGTGAAATCCCCCTGGGTTGGAAACAGAAGCTCGCATTCTCAGTTGCCATCATCCATAACCCTAAAATAGTTTTTCTGGATGAGCCTACAGGGGGTGTTGACCCGGTTACCAGGCGCCAGTTCTGGGATATGATTTTTGAGGCTTCCCGGGAGGATATAACCATTTTTGTTACTACCCATTATATGGATGAGGCTGAATATTGCGACCGGGTTTCTATCATGGTCGACGGGAAGATTGCGGCTCTTGACACACCGGAATCATTGAAAACCCGCTATAATGCATCTTCCATGAATGATGTTTTCTTAAAGCTTGCAAGGGTAAAAATTGATTGAATGTCGTTGATGCAGAAAATTAAACCCTCCGTGAGCAGGCACAACCTCCTGTTCATTGCCGGCCTCGCCTGGACCACAGCCGGGGGCATTCTGATGTGGCGTGGGTTGGATTTTGAGATCAGACATTCAAACCATTTATGGATAAATATCCTTGCAGGTGTCCTTATAGGGATACCGTTTTATGTCATTTTGTTTGCAAAAATTTCGATGAAGCACATCAAACGTATTAAAGGATTGAGCATTCCATATCCCTGTGCTTTTTCCTTTTTTAATCTGAAGTCCTATTTAATGATGATGATGATGATCACTGCAGGTGTGTTGCTTAGAAATCTTGATGTCATTAACCGTGAATACCTGTTTACATTTTATATTGGGATGGCCCTGCCCCTGCTCATTTCGGCATGCCGGTTTTATTATTCATGGGTGGTCAAAAAAGAGATGGAATGAAACGGTTCCTTGGCTTTGTTATAAAGGAGTTTTATCACATTTTCCGTGATTACCGGACCCTGCTGATTTTATTCGGCTTACCGGCCATCCAGTTACTTCTTTTCGGCTATGTGATTACCAATGAGATCAAAGATGCAAGGATCGCTATTCTTGACCATTCGAAAGACCAGATCACCCGTAGGATAAGCGATAAAGTGCTTTCATCAGGGTACTTTATTCTTGATAAAAACCTGAGCTCATACAAAGAGATTGAGCAGGTGTTCAGAGAGGGAAATGTAAAACTCGTCCTTGTATTCGAACCCGATTTTTCCAAAAACCTTGACAAAACAGGCATTGCGAAAGTCCAGATCATTGGAGATGCATCAGACCCAAATACAGCGAATATCCTGGTGAATTATCTGCAGGGAATATTATCAAATTACCTGATCTCTCTGAATGCTGAAAAGATCCCCATGCAGATAGTTCCCGAGGTAAGGATGATGTACAACGCGCAGATGAAAGGTGTATATATGATGGTCCCGGGACTAATGGCCATGCTGCTGATGCTCATCTCCGCGCTCATGACCTCCCTTTCGATTACAAAAGAGAAGGAGCTCGGGACAATGGAACTTCTCCTGGTTTCGCCCCTGAAACCCGTCCAGATTATTATCGGAAAGGTGTTTCCATATGTATTCCTTGCTTTTGCGGATGCCTGCATCATCATCCTTCTCGGAAATACGGTATTCGGTGTTCCTGTTGTCGGCAGTGTCACTCTTCTTCTGCTCGAAAGTTTCCTGTTCATCTGCATGGCCCTTTCACTGGGAATCCTGATATCGACCATTACGAACAGTCAACAGATTGCCATGATGATTTCTCTGGTTGCTTTAATGTTGCCGACAATCCTTTTGAGTGGCTTTATTTTCCCGGTGGAAAATATGCCCCTGGTCCTGCAATGGTTCTGCCATATTATGCCCCCAAAGTATTTTATTACCATCATTAAAAGCATTATGCTCCAGGGAAACGGATTCAGTTATATTGTCTTTGAGACAGGAATTCTGGTTGGATTCACCCTGTTGTTCATTCTGATTAGTATCAGGAAATTCAAAATCAGGTTAACCTGAAAGAAGGGTTATGAGAACTATTCTTTTTATCATACAGAAAGAATTCCTCCAGATATTCAGGAATAAGGGGATGCTCCCGATCATCTTCGTTGTGCCTATTGTTCAGCTCCTTATCCTTGTCAATGCGGCCACCTTTGAGATGAAGAATATACGGGTTTCAATTGTCGATCTCGATCTGAGTTCATCTTCCCGCAAACTCATCAGCAAATATGAAGGATCGCCATTTTATAAAATTGTTCAGTCCACTTTTTCCTATGACGAGGCCATGGACTTTATGCAGAAAGGCAAGGTGGATGTCATTATCAAGATACCCAATGGCTTTGAAAGGCAGCTCGTGAAAGAGAACCTGAGTAAAGTCCAGTTTGTGATCAATGCCATTAACCAATCAGTTGCAGGATTAACCAGTGCCTATTGCAGTTCCATCCTCATCGATTTTAACCAGGAACTCTTACAGGAATGGTTGAATCCTTCCCAACTCTCAAGGTTAAAGAATATTCAAACCGATTACAGTTACTGGTATAATCCAAAACTTAATTATAAAACATACATGGTCCCGGGTATCCTGGTGCTTCTTGTGACTATTATCGGCCTGCTTCTTTCGGGTATGAACATAGTAAGGGAAAAAGAGATCGGTACAATTGAGCAGATCAACGTCACTCCCATCCGTAAAATTGAGTTCATTGCCGGGAAACTTACCCCTTTCTGGATCATTGCCCTTTTTGAACTGGCCTTCGGACTTGCCATAGGGAAATTATTCTTTGATATTCCGATGGTTGGAAATCTCTGGCTTATTTTCCTTTCGGGCGGAGTTTATCTTTTTGTAATTTTATCAATCGGTTTGCTGGTGTCGACAATCACAAACACCCAGCAGCAGTCGATGCTGGTCACGTTCTTTTTCCTGGTGGTATTCATACTTATGAGCGGTTTATTCACTGCCATCGAAAGCATGCCGGCCTGGGCACAACAGATCGACAGGTTAAATCCCCTTATGTATTTTATAAAGATCATGAGGATGGTACTTCTGAAAGGGTCAACATTTACTGATATCAGCCCTCATTTCTATTCCCTGGTCATATTTGCCATCGTCATGGTTAGTTTAGCCGTTTGGAGATACCGAAAAGTTGCCTGAACAAATTTTGAAGAGACCGAAACAAATATTTTCCATCTTCAGATCCCTCCTGCTTGGGATACTTCTTCTTTTCATCATCCTGGTCCTTTCCCTGGATTTTTTTTCAAGGGAGGAGGAAAAGAAAGATGCCCTACACAGAATTAGGGAACGCGGCGTTCTGATCGCAATGGCCGACAAAAACACCCTGGATTATTTTATTTACCGTGGATCACCTATGGGATATCACCTCTCCTTACTGGAGTCATTTTCAAAATTCCTTGGCGTAAATTTCCGGGTTATTGTATGTAAGGATATTTCAAAGCAATATTATTATCTCGAGAACAATGCTGTTGACCTTATCGCATTCAGCATACCGGTAACCTGGGAGGGTAAAAGACGGGTACATTACAGCGAACCTCTTGGGAAGGCCAGACTTGTCCTTGTTCAGCGAAGACCGGTGACCTCAAATGGGTCTGAGCCCAAATATATTACTTCTCTTAAAGATTTTTCCGGGGATACCGTGGTCGTCCGTCAGAATGATTTTATGGAGCCTATTTACAGGTCGGTTGAAAGATCTGCCGGGAGAAAGGTTGTTCTTAAAGAGGTGCAGGGGGTCAGTAATGAAGATCTCGTAGCGGGTGTTTCTGACGGAAAAATCTCCTATACCCTTTGCCAGGAGGAGCTCGCTGCCGTCCTGAAACAGCATTACGAAAATATTGATATCTCACTTGCGGTGAGTTCAGCGTATGATTATGGCTGGTGTGTTAACCGTAATTCTGACTCCTTGCTTACAATTATAAATTCCTGGTTGAGTGATGAAGCCACCGGGAAGGAACTTCGTCGTAGCAACAGTGAAATTTTCCACAACCAACGCATTGCCGGATTTTTTAACAGTGATTTTTTCTCAGTCACGGGAGGCCGTTTATCCCCCTATGATTTCGAATTTAAAAACCTGAGTAACCTTGTCCGCTGGGACTGGCGCCTGCTGGCTTCACTGGTCTATGAGGAATCAAATTTTCACCAGGGAAAGATCTCTGAGAGGAATGCTACCGGGTTGATGCAGTTGATGCCTGATATTGCAGAAAAATATGGTGTTGACAGTTCCTCGACACCCTTGCAGCAAATTTCAGCCGGGGTAAAATATCTTAAATATCTGGATCATCTTCTTCCCGAAGAGATCCTCAGTCCGATTGAACGGATAAATTTTGTCCTGGCATCTTACAATGTGGGGATTGGAAGAATCCTTTCGGCCAGGGAGAAAGCCGTAAAATACGGGAGGGACCCAAATAAATGGAACGGGGGTGTAGATTATTACCTCCTCAGACGGTCAAAAAATGAACCTAATTACAAGCCGGATACCACGCTATTCATCCAGGATTATAAGACCGAGGGGTTTGTGGACAACATTTTAAGCAGGTATTATCACTACCGGAATCTTTACAAAGAATCGGAATGATCCTTGATAAAAAAGCCGCAGACCTCTTTGATTGATTCTTCGGTCGGAATAAATTCAAACCCGATGGCTTTTTTAATCTTTTCATTGCTGTATTCATAAACCTGGGTAGTAGTAATAGCCATTTCCCTGGTAACTTCGGGTTTTGATCCGGTAAGATTGCTCCTGACCCATTCAACACGCCATGCCAGTTTCGTCATCAGGGGCGGAACATTGATTTTTGGTGTGGGTCTCCCCAGGTGCTTTGCCATCGTTGTAAACAATTGTTCGTAGGACAAGTTCTCTGAGGAGAGGATAAAACGTTCCCCAAAAAGGTTTTTTTCCATCAGGTCAATGGCAGCCCGTGAAACATCCCTGGCGTCGACATAACCATTGACTCCTTTCGTGTAGTAATTTAGTCCCTGCCAGACAAGCCTGAATAAACCAGAGTTGTCGTTCCAGAAACCAGGGCCTAAAATCACTGAAGGGTTTACGATAACTGCATTAAGGCCCTCCTCCATTGCACGCCAGATTTCCCGTTCGGCCCCATATTTACTTTTGGCATAAACCGAGTTTTTATTGGATGGTTTCCAATGGGATTCTTCATCTGTTAGGTCTTCGTTATCAGCCCTGCCGAGCGTAGCCACACTGCTCACATAGCAGAATTTCTTTATTTTCGCATCAATAGCAAGGTTCACCAGGTTTGCAGTACCTTCGATGTTGACCTTCAGCATTCGATTATGGTCTTTTGGATAAAAGGAGACAACTGCTCCTGCATGATAGACTTCATCTATCCCTGAAAGGGCCTCTTCCATTCCATGAAAATCGAGGATGTCCACGTTCATCCAATCAATTTGTTCCACTAGGGGGTCAGGGTTGTCGATATAGTACGAAAAGACCTTGCGAACACGATCGACATTACTGGTTTGCCTTTTTATGGCCCTGACTTTATATCCTCTTCTCGTGAGATCAAGCAGAAGATGAGATCCCAGCAACCCTGTTCCTCCTGTGACGAGAATCATATTGTCCAATTTTGGGGCAAAAGTAGGATTTTGAGCGATCGGCTCAAAAAATTTTGTCGTAGCGCAAGTTTAATTATTCTTTATTGTCTAAAAGGTAAAATAAGATAATCAGGAAATTTTCCATCTTTGCATTGTTAAACCAAATTCCCCAAATTATGTTCAAAAAGACTTTTCTTTTTCCGGTGGTCTTAATCATTTTGGCCTCCTGCAACCAGACAACCAATGACAGTGCCGATAAGAAACCTTACGGCCCGGGTAAAATTACCGTAGCCACATTTCTTGAATCTGCTCCCGAGTGGATTAACAAAGATGTCATCATCGAAGGCGCCGTTTCCCACATATGCAAGCATGGTGGAAAAAGAATGTTCCTTGTTGACGGAAACGACAGTGTAAGTGTGGAGATTGTTGCAGGACCGGATATCACGAAATTTGAGGAGGCACTAGTTGGAAGCAGAGTAAAGGTAAGCGGCATCCTGAAAGAGGACCGAATCGATGAAAAATATCTTTCCGAGTGGGAGAATGAGATCAAGAAACCACAGCCCAATCACGATGTCGGGGTTCATACAGGCGCCAAGGGACATATGGACCAGACGGCCCAGGACAAACTGGACCAGATCGCCGCTTACCGTGCCGATCTCAAGTCAAGCGGACAAGATCATTTGTCGTTTTATTCCCTTGAGGCAAATAAAGTTGAAGAGTTGAAATAAGATGTTACGACGAAAACTTCAACGCTGGAACAATTCGCTTCACAGGGATCTTGGTTACCTTTTTTTCGGAATGACGATCATCTACTCAATTTCCGGAATCATCCTCAACCATTTTAAATCGGGAGACCTCAAACATCCTGATTACACTAAATCTTACTGGGAATTCAAAGTTACCCTTCCGCAAAATGGTCCTGCTGATAAAGCCTACATCGACAAGGTTCTTTCAGAAGCCGGAGAGTCCGGACACTATAAAAGTCATATTTTCAGCGGCAATTCCCTTCAGATTTATCTGACTACAGGATCAATCAGTGTTGATTTACAGACGGGCTCTGCGTTCCAGGAAAAAAAGAAACCCTTATATTTAATCAAAGAGTTCAATCTTTTGCATTACAACAACATTAAAAAACTTTATACCTGGTATTCCGATATTTATGCAGTCGCATTGATTTTACTCGCCATCACGGGATTGTTCATTCTGAGGGGTAAAAACGGGATCCTCGGTCGTGGGGCCTGGCTCACTGCTATCGGAATCATCATCCCGGCACTGTTTCTGCTTTTTTATTCCTGAGCCCCTGGTTCATTCCCTTCTAGTGCAGCTACCCGGAACACGGGGAAGAACATTTTCCTACTCATAAAGTGGAATGATTTCATTGAAAAGTATTAATATTACCTGCACAACAGTGTTACACCACCCATAATATTCACATTAATATGAGCGGACTTTTTGGCAGTATATCGAAGAGTGATTGCGTTTCCGACGTATTTTACGGCACTGATTATCACACCCATCTGGGAACTAAACGGGCCGGCCTGGTTTTCCTAAATAAGGACAAGGATTTTCAGCATTCCATACACAGTCTTGAAAACGGATATTTCAGGAACAAGTTTGAAGACCAGGTCATGACCTTTTCCGGGACCTCCGGCATTGGGGTCATAAGCGATACAGAGGCTCAACCACTCGTCATAAATTCTCATCTTGGTACGTTTGCACTGGCCACCGTCAGCAGGATACTTAACCTGGATGAACTTGAGGAAAAATTCCTGAAGAACCACCAGCATTTTTCCGAAACAAGCCAGGGTGGTGTGAACCCCACCGAACTGGTTGCCATGCTTATCAGCGAGGGAGCAAACTTTATTTCCGGTATTGAGAATGTTTTCGCCAATGTAAAAGGGTCCTGTTCCCAGATCATTTTAAATGAAAACGGAATCATAGCCGTACGCGACAAACTGGGACGCACTCCGCTGATCATCGGGAAGAAAGAGGGTGCCTTTGCAGTTGCTTCAGAAACAAGTTCTTTTGCCAACCTGGGTTTTAAGATTGATAAATATCTGGGGCCGGGTGAAATTGTACGAATTACATCGGAGGGGTATGAAACTCTGAAAGAGCCAGGAAAAAAGATGCAGATTTGTGCTTTTCTCTGGGTTTACTATGGCTATCCTCCCAGTTTTTATGAAGGGATCAATGTGGAAGAATGCCGTTACCGTTGTGGCGCAGCACTGGCGCGAAAAGACCATTTCGAGGCAGATTTTGTAACAGGTATTCCCGACAGTGGTGTTGGTCATGCCATTGGGTACAGTAATGAACGCAGGATCCCTTACATGCGGCCTTACGCAAAGTATACTCCTACCTGGCCACGGAGTTTCATGCCACAAAGCCAGCATATGCGCGACCTGGTAGCGAGGATGAAACTGATCCCGAACGAGGCGCTTATCAGGGGTAAGATCGGGGTGTTCCTGGATGATTCGATTGTCAGGGGGACCCAGCTGAAAGATAATACACGCGATTTATTTGATGCCGGAATAAAGGAGGTTCATATGCGTATTGCATGCCCTCCGCTTACCTATCCATGTCTTTTCCTGAATTTCTCACGGTCAAGGAATACCCTTGAGTTGGCCTCAAGAAAAGCCATCCAGCAGCTTGAAGGGACTGAACTGGTAGATTTTCAGGATTACAGTAATCCCTCCTCAGAAAAATATCAAGCCATGGTTGAGCAGATACGAATAAACCTTGGTCTGAGCTCCCTAAGATACCAGGCCCTGAGTGATCTTGTTGAGGCAATCGGTTTGCCAAAAGATAGGCTTTGCACTCACTGCTGGGACGGAACAAGCTATTGCTGAATAGAATTCAAAGGCCGGAAATTCTGTTGATGGAGGGGCCCGCGGCCGGCTGAAACAGTTTAGTTTCTTACCTTTGTCACAGTTGCATTCAAGGTAAGATCATCTATGATAAACCACAATCAAATCACCAGTCTGGGCGGCACTAAGATTCTGACTTACTGGAAATTCATCGTTTTTGCATTTGTCCTGTTTCTGACGGCATTCATTTTTGAGAACATCAATGGCCGTTTCTGGCTAAACGATTTCAAAGTTTACTATATGGCTGCAAAGGCACTCCTGACTGGTAACCAGGTTTATGATCTGCCTTTCGGCGAACCCTCCGGTTATTATAAGTACTCTCCGTTTGTCCTGTTTTTTTTCTTCCCTTACTGCATTTTT
>JBAXRT010000095.1:0-11721 GCA_037131065.1 bacterium
TATGAGATCTCACCCAGGTGCTGTTCGATGGATGTTTTATAAATGAAGGCGGAGGTGGGGTCGGTAGCTTTGCATTTGAGGAGTTTTCCTTCCTTGGTCTTCACACCGGGCATTTCATTCGGAGCCGGTACATTATTGGCAACAAACTCAAGAAGGCGTCCCACCCCGATATCCTGTTTGGCACAAAGACAAAGAACCGGGAAGATGGTCCTGTTGAGCAGCCCGGTCGTCAGGGCCTTCTGCATCTGTTCCTCAGAAAGCGTTCCCTTGTCGAAGAAAATCTCCATCAGCGATTCATCCTTTGATGCCAGTTCTTCAATCAGGGCCACCTGCATCTCTTCCGCTCTTCCCTTTTCGCCGTCGGGAATATCGGTAATCTCCGGTTTTCCGCCACCTGCGGAATATTTATACTGCTTCATCTTGAGCAGGTCAATGATCGTATTGAATCCGGTCCCTGCATTGACGGGATATTGCATTAGGGCAACATTCTTCCCGAATTGCTGCCTCAGCTGGCGGATCGTCTCATCAAAATTGGCATGTTCCTGGTCGAGGTGGTTGACAGCAAAAATGACCGGCTTCCCGCTCCTGCTGGCATAGCGCCAGGTGATCTCCGTCCCGACTTCAACCCCGTTCTGTCCGTTTACGACCATGACGGCGGTATCGGTAACATAGAGTGCAGAGATGACCTCTCCGCAAAAATCATCAAAACCGGGAGTATCGATGATATTGATTTTTTTGTTATCGCAAAGGGTATATAGGATTGAGGCAGAAACGGAGTTCTGACGTTCGAGTTCAATGGGGCGGTAGTCTGATACTGTGTTCTTATCTTCAACCGATCCACGGCGGCTGATGACTCCTCCCTCAAAAATCATGGCCTCTGCCAACGTGGTCTTTCCCGATTTTGCGCCGCCGATCAGGCAGATGTTACGGATTTCACTGGTCTGGTATACCTTCATCGTAAACGAATGTTATTGAGTTATCAATTGTAAGTACAATACTTTAAAAGGGATGCAAAATTATAAAAAGATATGGAATAAACCAAGACAGACAGTCAATTACAGAGGGAATTAAGTTGTTGCCGGAATAATTCCTGAAATATTTACAGCTGGGTCCGGATCATTTTCCACCTGTCATCCGACATTTTGGCTCCCATAAACTCGATGACATTCCCTGCAAGCAGGGCGCCCAACTCACCGCACCTTTCCAATGAATAACCCTGCGCATGCCCATACAGGAAACCTGCTGCATAAAGATCCCCGGCGCCGGTGGTATCGACCGGTTCAACCGGAATTACCCCGATGCGGATGGTTTCTCCATTCTGCCTTATCATGGACCCTTTCCTCCCGGTTTTTACAATGGCAGTTCCGACCATCTTTCCGAGCTCATCCAGGGCACCCTCCGGATCAAGTCCTGTAAATGATTTTGCCTCCTCCTCGTTGGCAAAGAGAATATCCACGTGTTCCCGGGCAAGGGTCTGCAAAAAACTGAGGTTGGCTTCAACAACATTGTAGCTGGCAAGATCAAGAGAAACTTTAAGTCCGCTCTTCCTGGCCAGGGTAACCGCCTGCTTTATAAGTTCATGATTCTGAACGAGATATCCTTCGATGTGAAAATAGTCATACCCATCAAACATCTCCTTTTTCAGCTGGCCGGCCGAGAGTTCAATGGCAGCTCCAAGAAAGGTGGCAAAGGTCCTTTCCGAATCAGGTGTGACCAGCGCAACGGCCCGGCCTGTCTCCTGGTCGCTGTGGATCATCACCGGATCGACCCCGGCATTTACCAAGTCACGCACGAAAAACCCTCCCAGTTCGTCTTCTCCCACTACACCAATGTAACCGGCCGGTGCCCCCAGCATGGCAAGTCCGTGGATCGTGTTCGCTGCCGATCCTCCCGCTGCCTGGCTTTTTGAATAGCTTTTCAGCGCAGCAAGAATGGATGTACTCCTTTCTTTATCAACAAGTTGCATGCTCCCTTTGGGCAGGTCAAGCATCTCAAGGATCCCATCGCTCTCAAGGGAGATCATAATGTCGACCAGGGCATTACCCATCCCCAGAATTTTCTTCATTTTTCCGTGATTTAGTTGGCGCAAAGGTAATAAAAACACTTATCGGCCCGGGCGCCCTCAATACCCTTTAATTCGACACACTTACTTATCGGATGGCTTAAAAACGCAACCCTAGCATGCAAATCCCGTACAAATTAGAAAAGAGCATATGAAAACCCGGTCCATAACAATAATGATCATCCTTTTCTCGGTTATCTGTTACTCAGGGTTCGCCGCTGACGACGATTGTCCCTGCCGGAAGAAAAAACCTGCTCCTAAAAAATATTCGGGTTCCAGAACCCAGTCTGCAAGACCGGCAAAATCAACCTCCGCTGAAAAAAAATGGGATCGCTACATTCTATATCCTAATGGTTTTTATTTTCTGCCCCAGGGTGTTGATTATTCCTACGGTAAAATGAAGGAGATTCAGGATTACAATGTCAGGATCATGCCCAACCCGGTGACCGAGTTCCTGAATGTGATCTACAACAAGAAAAATCGCAGCGTAACAACCATCGAACTGCTGACGGCCGACGGAAAACTTGTGCAGACACTTCTTCAGAAAAATGAACCGGACGGATGCAGTGTTCATACCTTCAACATTGCCGGCAAGATTCGTCCCGGTATCGCTTATGTAAGATTCACAGCCGGTGATATGATCAAGGTTGAACAAATCTTCATTAATTAACTTTGCTTTCCCGTATCCTGAATTTCAGCCCGGTTGTTGTCTTCATTTTACTTATCCTGGCTGGTTGTACCCAGTCGCAAACAAAAATGACCATGGGATTTAAAAAGCTCACACCAGAAGAGGAATGGGTGATCGTTAATAAGGGGACTGAAGCTCCCTTTTCCGGTATCTATGAATCCTTTTATGAAAAAGGGGGTTACCTCTGTAAGCGATGCGGGAACCCGTTGTATCGTTCGGAAGATAAATTCGATGCCAAATGCGGATGGCCCAGTTTTGACGATGAGATCAGGGGGGCAATAAAGCGAATCCCCGACGCCGACGGCATGAGGACCGAGATCGTTTGTTCCAAATGCGGGGCACACCTCGGACATGTTTTTACCGGAGAGGGGTTCACACCCAAAGAGACCCGGCATTGTGTCAATTCCATCTCCCTTGATTTTATCCCGGCGGATGGTTCCCCGAAAACCGATACGGCTATTTTTGCCGGGGGCTGTTTTTGGGGAGTGGAGTACTACATGCGAAAATCCAAAGGTGTAATTTCCACGGAAGTCGGGTATACTGGGGGCGCAAAGAAAAACCCAACCTACGAGGAGGTCTGTTCCGGAACAACCGGCCATTATGAAGCGATTCAGGTGGTTTTTGACCCCGACAAGACCTCTTTTGAAGAGGTGACAAAATTATTTTTCGAAATCCATGATCCCACCCAATTGAACCACCAGGGCCCCGATATGGGAGAACAATACCGGTCGGCCGTGTTCTACCGGACGGAGGAGCAGAAAGAGATAACGCTAAAGCTTATTGAAATGCTTAAAAAGAAGGGCTTTAATGTTGTTACTGAGGTAAGGCCTGCTGCGACATTCTGGAAAGCAGAAAATTACCACCAGGATTATTATGATCATAAGGGAAGTACTCCTTACTGCCATGGATATGTGAAACGGTTCTGAAACGGATCCTGGCTAAAAAGGAGCGCCGGGGTGTCGAAAGTTGACGTAAATTTACAGTAAGATCTCAGTGAATGAAATCTTATCCAGCATCCTTTAATAATCGTTTACAGAAATGGAATCTCCGGCTGTTCATTGAGTTGTGGGTGTTTTCATTAATCTTCTATTTTTTTCATTTCTTCTGGCTCTCCTTTTCCGGCTATATCGGGAATCTTTCTTTTTTTTCGTCGATCAGTGAGTTCATCGGGAAAGCGCTCCTTGCGACTGCCCCTGCCATCTTAAATCCTGTTTTGAAGCTCGGCCTTGTAAACGATGGAGAAAGCATTGTTCTCCTTAATGGTTTTCATGTTCCGTATGGCTTTGATCTTTCGGGGGTCAAGCAGATGTTGATCGTCCTGTTGGTGTTTTTACTTATCTCAGGATCCTGGTATAAAAAGATGTGGTTTATTCCTTTAAACCTTTTTATCCTGCTGGTGCTTGTCTTTTTCCGTTTCCTGGTGCTCACTGCCCATTGTTCATTCCATCCGGAACACTTTCTCATCCTTCAGGAGATCCTGTTCGGCCCGATGTTTTACTTCGAGCTGATCATCATGTGGATCGCGTGGGTGCTTTTCATTGCAAAAACAGGATGCGGTGATTTTGTAATGCCCGATATTATGAGGAGGCCAAGGCTCGTTCAGCCGGCAAAAAACTGATCTTTCGTTTTCTCGTCCATGGATTCGATCCGCTCAAAATTTTTCCAGCGGAAGTTTTTTCGTCTCCCGTTCTCATCCCACGAATAGACATTCATGAAGGTCTTACCGAAACGGAGATGGCCCGAGTCATAGTACTTGGCATAGGCCACCTGTTCCCCCGTCTTCATGTCATTCCCGATGAAGGAAAATTTCATGTGAAGAAGGGTTCCTCCACGTAATGCATGTTTTATTGCTGATTTGAGCGACTGGTTGTCGGGATCATCCAGATCGATATCGTAATAGAGGATCTTTTCCAGGTCGGGAAGCTCCTCTTCACAGCGGAATGCCCTGACGCGGCTGTTGTTCTCTATTGTCCAGGCTTCGAACTTACTCTTCAGGTCGATGATATCTCGCCCCTTGTTGCCAAGGCGGATGGAGAGGCAGAAACGGTCTTTACGATAACGGATGTAAACACATTGGGTGGTAAAAATATCACTTGGCCTTTTGATGGCGAAGAAGACCAGGAAGCCTGCGAAAATGGAGGTGAAAAAGAGGGAAATGGTCGATTGGATCATTACAAGCTTCCTGCCGAGATCGGTGGTGGGATGAATATCGCCAAATCCGATCGTGTGAAAGGAGACGATGCTGAAATAGATCGATTTTTCAAAGTCAATCTTTTCAGTGTAAGGCTTTGAATAAGGGGTCAGCCCGATGCTTCCGGTTGTGTAATAAAGCGATGCAAACCCGACAATAATGGCCAAATAGATGGCAAGTGAAAGAAGAATAAAAACCAGTAGTTCTCGTGTTTTTAACCTGAAGCCCATGAAACCCACAGTTGAATGTGTAAAAATAGCTGAAAAGCAGTTTATCAGGATGATCAAAAAAGATTATTTTTGAATTATGAAAAGTACCCGGGTATTTTTACTGCTACTCCTTATTCCCATTGTTTTCCCCTTTTCAACCCGTTGCCAGACGATGGAATTGAAGGAGCTTTACCCGGTGAATTATAAAAAAGACATCTCCTCCCTTATTGATTCCCTGAAGGAGGATCTCTATCCAAAATCTTCTACCACCGGGGCGGTTCACTTCTACAGGGGCATCAGTTACCTGCATCAGAAATATTACCAGGAGGCCATTCGGGATTTCAAATCGGCGCGGGTCGATTCTACCGTTTCCAAATCGATGTGCAATTTTTACATCGGTCTTGCCTATCTCGAAATGGACCTCCCCGACAGCATCTGGGATGTATGCAGTTATGCTCTCAGAGTGCCGGTGTCCAAACTGAAAAAGCCCGATTTCTGGGAAAATTCACCATTTTCCAAGGACATGGTTTTTTTCGCTTTTCTTCTCGGCACCAACGAGGTACTGCACAATTCGTCCGACACCAACCTGATCGACGGGCTTTTCAAGTTTGCCACAAAAGAGTCGAAGTTTTTCGAGGCTTTCTTCAACTACGGGAACTACTGTTTTACGATCGGCCGCTATAAAAAGGCTGTCGACCTTTTCCTGAAAGCCCGTGAACTTGACAAAACAGAAGACACTATCCTGTTGCTTGGTATGGGATATTTTTACCGCCTTTCGGGCGATCTCGTTCAGTCGCAGAAGGCTTATGACATGCTTCTTTCGGGCCATTCGGATTTTGCACTCGGATACAACAACCGGGGTTGTCTCTACGGCTACCTTGAAAAATATGACGTTGCCCTGCGCGACCTCAACAAGGCCATAAAGTTCAATCCGAGGTTCATGGAGGCTTACTGCAATCGGGGACTGGTCTTTCTTAAAACAAAAAAATGGGATAAATCCATTGCCGATTTTTCCACCGCACTCCAGTTCCAGCCCGACCATGCCGATGCCTATTACTACCGCGGATTTGCCAAAAAAACCAAGGGAGACCTGCAGGGATCAGTCGTCGATTTCACCCGCGCCCTGGAGCTGAAGAAGTATAGCCAGCAGTAACAAACAAGTTGACTATTCATCTTTCGTCACTCGTCACTCGTCACTCGTCACTAATTTTTGAAATATAGCGATATCGCTATATTTCAAAAATTATTATTACCTTTGCACCCCCAAAAAAAATCAGGGTTATGCCATTAACGAAACTCAGAAATATCGGGATTGCCGCACACATCGACGCAGGGAAAACCACTGTTACCGAACGTATCCTCTTCTTCACCGGCACCAACCGCAAGATGGGAGAGGTGCACGACGGACAGGCCACGATGGACTTCATGAAGCAGGAGCAGGAGCGCGGGATCACCATCGCCTCCGCCGCCATCACCTGCGCCTGGAAACAACACCAGATCAACCTGATCGACACCCCCGGACACGTCGATTTTACCGTGGAGGTAGAGCGCTCGCTGCGCGTGATCGACGGGATGGTCGCTGTTTTCTGCGCGGTCGGCGGCGTGGAGCCCCAGAGCGAAACCGTCTGGAACCAGGCCGACCGCTACAAGGTGCCGCGCATTGCCTTCGTCAATAAGATGGACCGCACCGGCGCTGATTTTCAGGCGGTAGTGAGCCAGATGAACAAATACCTGGATGCCAATGCCTTCCCCTTCCAGATCCCTATGGGTTCTGAAGAACATTTCAAGGGGATGATCGATGTGGTCGAACGCAAGGCTTACCTCTTCGAAGAGAACCTCCCCGTGGAAGCAGAAATTCCGGAAGAGTTCAAAAAGGCCAGCGAAGAAGCCCGTGCAGCCCTGGTGGAAAAAATTGCCGAGTTCAACGAGGAGATCATGGAGATGTTTTTCGAAGAAAAAGATGTTCCGGCTCCGTTGCTGAAAAAAGCTGCCCGCGAAGCCACACTGAAGCTCCTGATAACCCCCGTTTTCTGTGGCGCCGCTTACAAAAATAAAGGGGTTCAGTCACTGCTTGATGCAGTGCTCGATTACCTGCCCTCTCCGATAGATGTTGGGGCGGTTGTTGGAGCCGATGTTGATGATCCTGAAAAATCGCACAGTTGTCACCCCTCCCCAAAAGAGCCCTTCTCGGGACTTGCATTCAAACTGATCCACGATCCCTTTGTAGGGCAGCAGACTTTTACCCGCATATTTTCAGGAACCCTGAAAAGCGGTATGCAGGTATACAACTCCACCAAGAAAAAATATGAACGGATCGGCCGCCTGTACCGGATCCACGCAAAAGACCGCGAGGAGATCTCAGAAGCCGGTCCCGGCGATATCGTTGCTCTTATTGGTATGAAATATACCAAGACAGGCGACACCCTCTGCAGCGAGGAGCATCCCCTTTTATTGGAATCAATTCACATTCCTCCCACGGTGATCGAGATGAAGATCTCGCCCGCGAAACGGCAGGACCAGAGCAAGCTGGGAGAGGCGCTTCACAAGCTTGCCATGGAAGACCCCTCTTTCAATGTAAGGTTTGACGATGAGACCGAAGAGACTGTTATCTCCGGGATGGGAGAGCTTCACCTGGAGATCATCATCGACCGGCTGAAACATGAATTCAAGGTGGAGGCCATCGTAGGTGAACCGGCAGTTGCCTTCCGTGAGACCATCACCACCGAGATCGAATCAAACTACAAGCATGCCAAGCAAACCGGCGGCAAGGGTCAGTTCGCCCATACCGTCATGCGCATCGAGCCAAACGATGGGAACGGGTATGAGTTCATCGACAAGATTAAGGGTGGCGCTATTCCTGCAGAATACATTCCATCCGTTGATAAAGGAATCCAGAAGACACTTGAACGCGGCATCCTGGCCGGTTACCCGGTTGTGGATGTAAAGGTCGTTCTGCTCGACGGGAACTTCCACCCGGTCGACTCCTCCGACATGGCCTTCCAGACCTGCGGATCGATCTGCTTCCGCCTGGGATTCATGAAAGCCGGACCCATCCTGCTCGAGCCCATGATGAAGATCGAGATCAACACCCCCGACGAATACATCGGCGAAGTGACCGGCAACCTGAACCGCCGCCGCGGAAGGATCGAGGCGATGCGCCGTTACCGTAAGGGATCGCAGAAGATCAATGGTTTCGTCCCGCTGATGGAGATGTTCGGCTATGCCACCCAGTTGCGCAACATCACAAGCGGCCGGGCGAACTACTCCATGGAGTTCCACAAATACATGCCCCTTCCGAAGAACATACAGGAAGAGGTGCTGAAAGGGCTGGAGGAGAAAAAACGGCTTGAAAAATAGGATATACTCGTTATTCAACAGTTTGTCGAGTCAATTACCCTTTTCAGATAATACTTTTTCTTAATTTCCTTTCTCCGGATATATTTGAGATTGGAAAAGGTGTAACCTTTTCCTTCAAAGAGCGACTGATGTTTGTTCAACACAGGTTTTATTTATCAATCAAGGAGGAATTATGAAAAAAGCATTTATTGCAATTTTTTGGGTTTTCATCTTTATTATCAGGGTCCACGGCCAGGAGGGAATGTGGCTGCTCTCGCAGTTAGGTCAGCTTGATCTGGCTAAAAAGGGATTGCTGATTCCCGTCGACAAGGTTTACAATAAAGACAAAGAGTGTGTCGCCAACGCCGTTGTTCAGCTTGGCGGGGGCACCGCCTCATTTGTTTCAAAAGACGGACTTCTCATCACCAACCACCATGTAGCTTTCGGGGCCATCCAGAGGACTTCGAGCGTAAACAGCGATTACCTGGCCAACGGCTTCCTGGCAACCAGCCGGGGCGATGAGATCAAGGCTCCCGGCTACACTGCACGCCTGCTTCTTGAGATGAAGGATGTGACCAATGAGGTGCTGGATGCAGCCAAAGGAATAACCGATCCGACCGAAAAAAATAAAAAGATCAATGAAAAGATCGTTCAGATGACCGATGCCATTGAAAAGGGCAAGGAGGACATCAGCGCATCGGTTGTTCAGATGTATAACGGGCGACAATATATCCAGTTCGTTCATAAGTTATTTAAGGATATCCGCATTGTTTATGCACCACCCAGTTCAATCGGCAACTATGGCGGCGAGACCGACAACTGGATGTGGCCACGTCACACCGGCGACTTTTCATTTCTCCGGGTTTATGTAGCCCCAGATGGTACGGGTAAAAAATATGCCCAGGAGAACGTCCCTTATCATCCGAAAACATGGCTGAAAGTCGCACCGGGTTTCCTGAAAGACGGCGATTTTACTTTTATCATCGGTTATCCCGGCCAGACGACCCGGTACCGTTCATCAACCTCCGTCCACTGGAATGAAAATTATAACTATCCCTTTGCTGTTAAGAATTTTAAAGAGGTCATCGCCCTTGCCGATAAACTGACGGAAAACAACCATGAGGCTGAGATCAAAGTCGCTTCACTGAAAAAGGGGCTGGCCAACGTCATGAAGAACTACCAGGGAAAGCTCGACGGGATGAAGAAGACCAATTTCTATGAGAAAAAACTGGCGTTTGAGAAGGAGTTTGTCAAGTGGGCCAACAGCAACCCGGATACGAAGGCGAAATATGGTGATATCCTTCTAAAAGAGAAAGATGAATATAAAATACTTGAGAAAACAAAGGACCGCGACAATGTTTTCGGAAACCTGCAGGGACTTGCCGGAACTCCGCTGAACATTGCCCAGCAGCTGATCTATGTTGCCCAGCAGCGTGAGAAACCGGAAGGGGAAAAGGATCCGGGCTTTTCTGAAGAGACGGCGACCCAGTTCAGTGATGGCCTGGAATTTACCTATGCAAACTATTTCGAACCCCTCGACAAAGCGCTGATGGTCCGCACCCTGAAGATGGCGAATGCCCTGCCCGCCGGTCAGCGGATCACCGGGCTTGAATATATATTCATCAATACGTCCGTTCCGGTCAGTCAGTTTGTTGATGACGCTTACAAGTCGACAAAGCTGCTCGAAAAAGATTATGTCAAGACCCTGTTCAAAAAGAGCCAGGCAGATTTGAAAGCCCTGAATGATCCTTTCATAAACATTGCCTTCAGCATTGACCCCATGGCCGAAGAGATCACCAACACCACACGGACATTCGGATACAATGTGACAGAGCTTCGCAAGATCTATCTCGATGGATTATATGAGTGGAAGGGAACCGGCATGTACCCGGACGCCAACAGTACCATAAGGTTCACCTGGGGCAAGGTGAAGGGGTACAAACCGGCCGATGCCGTATGGTATGATCCTATGACTACACTCGAAGGTATGGTTGCAAAGAACACCGGAGAAGATCCTTTCGACGCACCAAAAGAACTTGTCGAACTTTATAAGAAAAAGGATTTCGGAAGATTCTCTGATCCCACGCTCAGGAATGTTCCCATTGCCTTCCTAAACCAGTGTGATATCACGGGCGGGAACAGCGGCAGTCCCGTACTGAACGCCCGTGGAGAGATCGTCGGAGTTGCTTTCGACGGAAATTATGAGTCGATGATCAGCGACTGGCAATACGATTATGCCTTACAGCGCTGCATTTCGGTCGACATGAACTACGTTTTATATGTGACCGAAAAGATCGGTAAAGCAGGATTTTTACTGGATGAGATGGGTGTTGCCCGCTGATCCCTGTCACTAAAGCTTTAAAAGTTTGAATGCGTGGGCCCACTGGTTCCGGGTGATGCCCGGAATACACCAGAGGATGCACAAGGGTTCGATGGCACGGGCGGCCTCCATGGCCCCCATGTCTTCGGTCTCCCATCCGAACTGGTCCAGGATCTTCTGAACTGCGGCCTTTGCCCCTGCATCATTCCCGCAGATGAACATCGTGGGCTTTCCGCCCGGGAACTGAGGGTTTACCATGAAGGCACTGCCCACGCTGTTGAATGCTTTCACAAAATGGATCTCCGGATAGCTCTTTTGCAGTTTCTCCAGGAGGGACTCATTAAGGTCGGTAAAGAACTTAATGACACCGTTCACAGGGGGTACCTCTTCGATCGGATTGGTTGCGTCGATCACCGTTTTCCCCTTAAGTAACCCGTGACTTGCTTTTTTTATGGCTTCAATTGCAGCACCGCCTTTGACGGCAAGAACCACAATTTCTCCGAAGGCAGCCGCTGCCGTGAAACTACCGGCATTTGCATTATCCCCTCCTTTTGATTTCCATGTCTCCAGTTTTCCGGGATCACTTGTGCCAATCATGACCTCATATCCGTGTTTAAGAAACCCGTTGGCCAGGGTTTGTCCAACAATCCCCGAGCCCAGTATGCCTATTTTTTTCATCTTTTCTTTCTGTGATTTTCGTCGGCAAAGATAAACAACGTATTTGTAATCGTTCTAAATTATTTATAAAATAATTCCGGGTAATAGCCGAATCATATTATTCATAGCAGTTTGATCCACGGGAACTAAACAATTTTTCCCGTTGAAACTTGCAATTCAGGGAAGATTGTTTAATTTTGCAGTCCCAAATTCCTCCTTAGCTCAGTTGGTTAGAGCATCTGACTGTTAATCAGAGGG